>JACCZE010000014.1 GCA_013696105.1 Planctomycetota bacterium
CGGGACGTTGTTTGACTGACCACTGCCCGGGGTACCGTGCCCCCATGTCCGGATCCATGATCGTGTCGCCGATCGGCATCCGGGGCTCCACGTGCTGACCCCGGTCAGGCCATGGGCCGGCAAGGAGCCACCGAGCGATGTGGTGGCGGAACTCGAGCATGAGCTGCGCGTCGGCCGCATCACCGCCCGCCTCTTGGCATTGCGCGGTGTCCAGGGGCCGGACCAGGCCAACTCCTACTTCGCCAAGCGCCTGCAGGACCTGCACCGTCCCGAGCTGATGCTGGGCATCGACGTCGCCGCCCAGCGCTTCGCCAAGGCCATCAACGAGCGCGAACGCATCCTGGTGCACGGCGATTACGACGTCGACGGTTCGACCGCGGCATCGCTGTTGGCCTTGTTCGCGCGCGCGTGCGGCCATGAGGCCACGGCTTGGATCCCGCACCGGCGCATCGACGGCTATGGCCTGGGCGAAGCAAGCCTGCTCGCGGTCACCGAGCACCGCGCGCAACTGATGATCACCGTCGACTGCGGCATCGCGGACCATGGTTTCGCCGCCCGCATCGAGAGCGAGACCGGCTGCACCGTGGTCATCACCGACCACCACCTGCCGCAATCCTCGCTGCCGGCATGCACCGCGGTGTGCAATCCCAACCAGCCTGGCTGCACCTACCCCGACAAGGGGCTCGCCGGTGTGGGCGTGGCCTGGAAGCTCGCGTGGGCGACCGCCAAGGTGCTCTGCGGCTCGGACAAGATCACGCCGCAGCTGCGCGAATTCCTGCTCGGATCGCTGGCCCTGGTCGCGGTCGGCACGGTCGCCGATTGCGCCGTCCTGACTGGCGAGAATCGCATCCTGGTGCACCACGGGCTGCTCGCTCTCGCGCGCACGCAGAACCCCGGCCTGCGCTCGCTTCTCGAGCACACCCGCCTGGCGGAGGCCGTCACCGCCGGGGACGTCGGATGGAAGCTCGGTCCGCTGCTCAACGCGGCAGGCCGTGTCGGCAGCGCGATGGCGAACATCCGCCTGCTCACCGCGCGGTCGCAGATCGAGGCCATCGAGAGCCTCAACCAGATCGTGGTCGAGAACGAGGAGCGCAAGCGGCTCACGCAGATCCTCACCGACGACCTGATCGCGCGCATGGAATCAGATCCCCTCGCGCAGATGCGGGCGAGCGTGGTGTTCGCAGGCGAGGGCTGGCACCAGGGCGTGGTCGGCATCGTCGCGAGCCGCCTGGTCGACCGCTTCGGCAAGCCCGCGGCGGTCATCGCCATCGCCGACGGGATCGGCAAGGGCAGCCTGCGATCGATTCCGCGCGTGCACCTGGGTGAGGCGATCGAAGCCTGCCGCGCCCACCTGCTCAAGGGCGGCGGTCACGCGATGGCCGCGGGACTGTCGATCGACGCGGGGAGCATCGCTGCTTTCACCGAAGCCTTCGAACGCCATGTCGGCGCACGTGTTCCGGCGGGTCACGGCGCGCCCCGCACCGATTACGACGGCGAGGCGCTGATTGGCGAACTCGACCAGGAATTCTTCCAGAGCCTGGAGCGCATGGCCCCCTTCGGCATCGCCAACCCGGAACCGGTCATCCGGCTGAAGCAGGTGTCGTTCGTCTCCCGGCCACGCCTGTTCGGCAAGGACGGAGGCCACCTCAAGGGCGCGCTCACCGACGCCGGCGGCGGCATGCGCGAATTCCTCGCCTGGCGGGTGAAGAAGCAGTTCATGGATTTCAGCACCACCGGCAGCCGCTTCGACGTCCTCGTCCGACCCGAAGCCGGCCGCTGGCGCGGCGAACTCACGCCCAGGCTCGTATTCGTCGATGGGCAGAGCGGGTGAGGCAGAGGAGACGTTCTCAGTTCTCCGTTCTCCGTCCTCCGTCGGGACCGCGCAGCGAGCCTCGGACAGCGCCCGGTGTCCTCGACCGAGCACGGAGCACGGAGCACGGAGCACGGTTCCCATGAGCCGCGATCTCTTCGCTGCCCGACCCGCGCTGAAACGGACGATGTTCAAGGCCATGATCGGGGTCGCGTCCTACCTGCCCCTGCCGTTGACGCGCATGCTCGGGTACGCCGTCTCCACCATCGCATGGAGCGTGGACGCGCGCGGGCGCAGGACGGTGCGACGCAACCTCGCCCACTTCATCCCGCCATCCTGCCCACGCGCGCTCGATCGTGGGGTGTGGGCGCACTACCATTCGTTCGCAACCCAATTGTCAGAATCGCTGCGCCTGCATCGGCTACCGTCGTGGCTGCTGGCGCCTGAGCGATTGACCCTGGTGGATCCGTGGGCGACCTTCGCCAAGAAGCCCCTGCGGGGTCCGGTGATCCTGGTCACCGTCCACACGAACTGGGAGTTGATGCTGGCTGCGGTCCATCGCCTGGGGTTGATCGAGCAAGTCGAGGCGATCGCCCTGAGCCATGGCGACCCGTCGATCGACCACATTTTCGAGCGCATGCGCGGTGCGGTGGGTTGCCGGAGCCTGCTCCTGGATCGCGCGCCGCTCGCGGCGGTGCGCGCGCTCAAGGCCGGGCGGATCTTGGGGATCATCGCCGATCGGGATTACACCGGCAGTGGCATCGACGTTCCGATCGCTGGCCAACCCATGACCCTACCCCTCGGACCGGCCGCCTTGTCGGTGCAGACCGGGGCGCCGATCGTTCCGATGTATCTGGCGCGCAGCGGACCGAACCGTTTCATGCTGTTCGTCGATAAGCCCCTGCTGTGCGATCCCGGGCTCGCGAAGCAGCGTCAGATGGCGGATCTCACCGGGCGGTTGGCAGGAGTCTTCACGCGCTTCATCGCCGCGGCGCCCACCCAATGGATCGCATTCCATGACGCCTGGGCGCCCAAGCCACCGACGGTCCTGGGAAAACGAAAGACCCTTCCTGTTGGGCAGGAAGGGTCCTTGAGCCCGTGATCGAGCGGAATCTTACTTCTTCTTCTCGACCTTCTCTTCCATCTTCTTGTTGGCGACGGCGGCATCGGCGGCCGTCGAGTCCGTGATCTCCTTGATCTTGCCCGCGCACTCGGCGCAACAGGAGCCGATAGAGACTTCTTTGCCTTCCTTGGTCTTGCCGGAGACCGGCGCGACCTTGGCCTCGACCTTGGCTCCATCGAGCGGGCAGACGGTGTTGACGGCCTTGGCCGACATCTCCTTACCCTTTTCGGAAGCCTTGTCGGCGGCCTCGGCGAAAGCCGAAACGGTGGCGAAAGCCAGAGCGATAGCGAGAACGAAACGCATGTAACCTCCTTGTAGGTCCGGGGATTGTCCTGCAGACACACCGGTTACAATATCGTTTGCGCAAAGGTCGATCGAAACGGCGACCGATGCGCGGATGCGGTAGGATCAAAAAAAACCTCCCCACCGTGTGGTGGAGAGGTCGCAAGAAGCACGTAGACCCGTGAGGGTTTACTTGACCTTCTCGTCCTTCTTCGCTTCGCCCTTGCCGGCGGCTTCGAGCTTGCTCAGAGCCTTGGCGGGATCCTTCTTCACTTCGGCGGCGCAGGCGTCGCTGCAGCAGGCGATGCTGACGGCCTTGCCGTCGGCGGTCTTGGCTTCGACCGGGGCGACCTTGGCGTCGACCGGCTTGCCGCAGCAGCAGGTGGTGTTGGTGGCCTTGGCCGACATCTCTTTGCCCTTGTCGGAAGCCTTGTCAGCGGCTTCGGCGAACGCGGGGGCACTGGCGAACGCCAGGGCGAGAGCGGACATAACGAGGTAACGCATGAGTCTCCTTGATGCGTCCGCACATGTGGTTGCACGTGCCGGAACGGTCCGAACATGATGGCAGAAACCCCTGCCGGTCAAGGGTTTTGGGTCATAAGTGCTGATCCATGCTACTCGTGCGTTCAGCGCGGAGGAAGAATATCTTCCCATCCCCGATGCGCCCGGTGCGGCACAGCGAACACACCAGATCGATGAGCTTCTGCTGATCAGCATCGTCCACCAACCCGTCGATCAGCACCTTGGGCAGGAAGTCGATCGCGTATTCGGATCCCTGGTACTTGTCGAGATGGCCCTTCTGCCGCCCGTAGCCCCGGCACTCCTGGGCGTGGACCTCATCGAGCAGCCCGCTGGCGAGCAGCCGCTGGCACAGCACCTCGGCCCGTTGGGGTCGGACGACCATGATGACGCGCAACGTCATCGCGCTCCGTCCTCGGTGCTCCGTTCTCCGTCGATAGCGACCGCAACCAGACCCAGGACGGAGGACGGAGGACGGAGGACGCTTGTCCCGATCATCCCTTGGCCGCTTCCTCGATCACCGAGCCGATCTTGCGGTACTTGGCGTAGCGGCGGTCGAGCAGCTCGGTGATCGGCAGGCGCTGGAGGTCGGAGATGTGGCGGATGAGGACATCGCGCAGGGTGTGCGCCATCGCCAGCGGTTGCCGGTGCGCTCCGCCAGCGGGCTCCTCGACGATCTCGTCCACGATCCCGTGCTTCATCAACGGCACGCCGGTGAGGGCAAGCCGATCGGCGGCGGTATCCTTCTTGGCGCCGTCCTTCCACAGGATGGCCGCGCATCCTTCCGGGCTGATCACGGAGAAATAGCTGTTCTCGAGGATGAGCATGCGGTCGCCGACGCCTATCCCGAGCGCTCCGCCCGACCCTCCCTCGCCGATCACCACCACCACGGTGGGGGTGCGCAGGAGGGCCATGTCGCGGATGTTCTCGGCGATGGCGATGGATTGCCCACGCTCCTCCGCCTCGACGCCCGGAAAGGCGCCAGGGGTGTTGATCAGGCAGATCACGGGCACACCGAACTTTTCCGCAAGGCGCATCTTGTGCATCGCCTTGCGGTAGCCTTCGGGATGGGGCATGCCGAAGTTGCAGCGACGTCGCTCGTGGACGTCCTTGCCCTTCTGCTGGCCGATCACCATCACCGGGATCTCGCCGAGCTTCCCCAGTCCGCAGATGATGGCGTCGTCGTCGCCGAACTTGCGGTCGCCCGCCAGGGGTACGAACCCGTCGATCATGTGATCGATGTAATCGGATGATTGCGGCCGCAGCGGGTGGCGCGAGAGCTGGACGCGCTGCCACGAGGTCAGCGTCGCAAAGGTGCGGCGGCTCTCGCGGGTCAGCTTCTCGCGCAGCGAGACGATCTCCGGAGCCATGTTGACGCCGGTGGTCTGGCTCGCCTGCTCGAGATCGGCGATCTTGGCTTCGAGCTCGACCAAGGGGTCGAGGAAGTCGAATGGATTGCTCACGCGGCCTCCGGTCGGCGATGCTATGGACGAGTGCGGGAAGGGAATGCGCGCTGTGCCGTCGGGGTTGCACGCCGCGCCCTGGCACCGAGGTTCCACCCATGGACCGGCACACCGAGGTCGAATTGAAATGGGGCCTCGATGCGGCCGCATACGCTCTGCTGGCACAACGGCTCGAGTCCCTGCTCGGTCCCGCCCGGGTGCTGGCCCAGGACAACCGCTTCTTCGACACCGCCGATCATCGTCTGCGCACGAAACGCATGAATCTGCGGCTCAGACGCGAGAACGAGCGCCTGCTGCTGACCTGCAAACGCCGGGAGCGCTCCGAGGGGGAGGCGCATCGCCACGCCGAGTGGGAGGAATGGCTCGATCCAACGCTGTGGGAGCGGATCGGTTCGGGGGACGTGCGGTCGCTGATCCCACTGCCTGATGAGGTCGTGGCGGTGATCGGCGAGGCTCCGTTGATCGACAACGGAGGATTCGCCAACCTCAGGCGCGAGCATCGTCACCAGGATGAGCTGCTCTGCCTGGACCGCACGGATTTCGGCGTGCGCGTGGACCATGAACTCGAGATCGAGACCTCGGATCCCGATGCATCGGCGTGCACGTGGGGCGTTCGCCTGAAGGAATGGCGGATCGGCTTCCAGCGGCGGTCGGAGACCAAATTCGCGCGCTTCGTGGCGCTCGAATCTCAGCGGCCGGGGATGGCGTAGGCGACGATCCCGCCCGAAGAATCCACCAGGATGATGTTGCCATCGCGCACCAGCGGAGCGGATGCGATGGGCGCCCCATGGGCGATGCGGCCGAGCAGGGCGCCGGAATCGCGCGCCCACGTGCTCAGGCGACCCTGATCGTCCAACGTGACCACCACATTCGCTCCGACCACGGGAGGGGCGCCGAAGGCCCGCCCGGTATCAGCGTGCCACACCCGTTGGAACCCGGGCCTGGGAGGTTCTCCGGCGGGAGAGAGGTTTTCGCGATAGACGACGAGATCGAGGCCATGATCGGATCTCGCGAGCGCGACCGTGTCGCCATCGACCGCGGCCAGGGCCGCTCCGGCCGCATCCAGCACCGGATCAGCGACCGATTCCATCGGAGCCGATCGCGGTCCGAACCGTATCCATTGGATGCCGGCGACCGTAGGCATCAGGATCGCCCGATCGTCCGCCTTGGCCCCGGGCTTGCTCACGATCAGCGGCGGGCCGACCCGCGCTTCGAGCAGATCGAGGATCTGTACCGAGGAACCGTCCTCCTCGATGAAATGCGCCGAGGTGTCGTCGATCACCACCACCCGGTCGAGGTGATGGAGCAGCACCGGCGTCTGGCTCCGGCCCGAGATGCCTTTGTAGCTCCACAGCTCCTGGGCACCGTCCATCGCGACGACGAACCGCGCCGCCTTGGCTTCACGCGATTCACGGGTCTCTTGGACGAGGTAGCGCACGATCTTCGATGCCCGATAGGTGAGCGGGGCCTCCATCCAGGCATGCACGCCGGCAAGGGCCCGCAGCAGCACGTGGTCCGCGGTCAGCGTTCGTCCGTCGAGATTGCGTACCTGGCCGTCGTCGCCGGAGATCAGCAGCCGACCCCGATCCTCGAGCCAGAGCGGGGTGAGGACCGCGTCGGCCGCCGCCGGCAGCGTGAACGCGGCGATCTGGTCGCCATCGTTGGCGCGCAGCAGATAGATCCCGTCCGGGCGGTGGGCGTACACTCCGTCCGGGGCGTGATGCAGGACGGTCCATAGCGGCGGTTTTGAACCGACGGCGCGTTTCCACACCGTGGCGACGCGCAGGGACACGCGGACCACGACCTCTGCGGGGTCGAGGTCGGCGGGGACCACGTGGCGGAAGGGCGCGTACCCCGCGGCAGCCACCTCGACGATGCTCTCGGCGTTTCCGCGGCGGCAGAAGTGGCGATCACCGGCTGAGAGCGGAGCGCCATCGACGCGTATCTCGGCTGCTGGGATGGGCTTGCCCTCCTCGGAGATCACCTCGACGCGCGCCGCCAATGGCAGACCTGACGCGAGCGAACCCGCTCGCGGGAAGGACGAGCGGAACTGGGCCGCACGCTCCAGCGCTTCGCGGAAGCGCCCCTCTTTACGCATCGCCTCGATCCACTGGAGTTCGGGCGTCATCTTCGACAGCTGGGACTGGACGATGGTCTGGATCTCGCGCGCGCGATCGCGTTCGCGCGCAGAACCGGATTTCAAGAGCGCCGATGCCCGGTCGAGCACCGGCTGCCACGCCACGCGCGGGTCGGCGTAGGCCTCTTCGAGATCGCGCAATGCCGAGGATTCGGTGTGAGGGCCCGTACTGGTCAGGCGCATGCTGCGTTCGAACTCGTCCGCCTGCAGATTCGCCTCGTTCGCCGCTTTGATCACGTACGTACCGCGGAATACGCGCTCGTACCACGGGTATGGCTTCGCCTGGTCCTGCGCGAACAAGCGCAGCCGATCGATACGCACCTGCTCATCGCGCACTTCCGCGAGCGAGCGCAGCGACCGTTCGGCGAGGAAATTGTGGATCAGCGGGGTCAGCATCCATGCCAGCAGCACGACCAGGCCTGACAGGACCAGCATCCACAGCATGCGCTTGAACACCCGGCTCGCGCGGCCGCGGCCGCGCGCATCGGACGCCTTCTTGCGCAACGCAGCGGCGCGGTCGACATCGGGCGACATCTCGGCGGCCCTGCGCCAGTCGCGAGCGGCAGCCTCGAAGCGCCCTGCCGATGCCAGCCGATCGGCAGCGGTCGCCAATGCCTCGGCATCGTTGCGCAGCGCGCGCTCACGAGCCGCCTCGACATCGGTGCTCATGCGACGGCTCGAACGGCCGGGGCGCTCGCCGCCGATGGGCGCGTCGCGCTCGTC
>JACCZE010000015.1 GCA_013696105.1 Planctomycetota bacterium
GTCGACACATTCGCGTCGAGGGCGGTTCGATCCGGAGCGGGTCGATCTCGATTTGGCCAATGCGCTGATGCGGAATTGAGCCGCAAGATCTCTGGTTACCGCTCCAGATCGAGGAGGGTCTGCTGGCTTGCGTTCATGACCCGCGGTGGATTGTAGACGCCGATGATCAGCTAATTGGGGTGAACGCCCCTGGTGCCGACCAGCAATCGCACATCGCGCTTTTCCTGGTTCAAGACATCGCCGAGATACTTCACCTTCACCTTCTGCAGCGCGACGTCGTCGGTATCGCCGCGCCAGACGCAGTTGAAGTAGAGCATCCCGATTTCCCAATCCTCAATCATCATCGTGTACGGATCGGGATTATCAGAACAGGTGAACGTGATGCGGAACTTGAACGGCACCTTCTTAAGTTGCTGCATGTCCTCAGGAGCGAATAGGTTGGTCTGGTTCAGCTTGCCCACCTGCTCGATGGTCCAATCCCGCTCCTTCTCTGCTTCCCAGGTCAGATCGAGGATCTTGCCGGGACGTACCATGCCGAGCGACGTCCATGGTCTGCTGGCATCCTTGTCCGCTTGGTGGGCCGCTTCGAGTTCTCGGATCGTCGCGTGCGGGAGAGGATCAAGCAATTCGCGTCGGCGCTTCCACTGAGGGGATCACCCGCCGCGTCGATGGTGCGGATCGCCGGAATGATGTGCTGGTCGCCAGCCACGGTCAGAGAGTCAGGGGCGCGGGCGAACAGTTCGATCATCGCCGGGAAGCCCGCCGTCGTTGGCTTGGAGAAGCGAAAATATTCGCGGCGGCCACTTGCCGTCTCGCGCTGCACGTAACCGCCATCTCGAATGAAAGTCCAGAGAGCCGTGGCAAAGCTGGGGTCGCCAGACTGGTCGCCGACCTCTTGACAGAGAACGATGTCCAGATCCTTGGTGGCGCGAAACTCCAGACCCAGTTCGCCCATGGCCACCAGGCACGCCGTGCCGCCGATCAGGACGAAGTGTTCGTGGTGACGGGCGAAGCGTTCCCGGAACAGGCCAAGTCCTACCAGCGCCATGGATACTCCGTGATGAGAAGGGCCAACGCCGCCTCGACGCGCTCGTCGGTGGCGGCGGGTTGCCCAGCGAGGGAGAGCGCGATCGAGAGCGGGTCAGCAGAAGCGACCGGTCGATCGGGCTGAATCAGGTGGAGGTCCGGTGCATAGCGCCACACCTCGACCATCATCGCTCCTGGTTCACCACGGGTAGCAGGCGTTGGCCGGTGCTGGTTTTTGTAGGCAAGCCAGGCCGATCGCTCGAACGCAATGGTGGCCAGATCCGGAGCCACCACATCACTGAGGACCGACAGACCGGATAGACCTGCCGGGCAACCGATCGCCTCAGCCGGAGGCAACACGATCTCGCGCCGCATTACCGGATCCCGCATGCGTGGCTGCGTGGCCTGCCAGAGTTCGCGGGCGCCACCGTGCCACCGCGCTTTGCGCTCCCGACCGACGCGTTCAATTGTCAGCGCTGGCACCTGCCGGGCGACGTGTTCGAGGTCATCGAACACCCGGCTCAAGGACATCGGAGTGTATTTGAGATGCGGTGCCAGGGTGCGGGCCGTATCGGCGTCAGCAAAACCATGATGGATCCACCACAGCATGGTCGCCTGCGCAGCGGGACGCAGATCGTGGGTGGCGGGCTTCGGTTCCGGGAACCGTTCGCCGAGCATCATCCCAAGGAACGGGAGATAGATTTGCGTGCCTGGAATGACGAAAGGAATCCGCTCGGCGATCAGGCGCCGCCGCAGGTGTGGCGTGATCCGATCGGCGACGACGACGATTGCTTCCGACCACTTGCCTCGGACTACCGCCAGATGCTTGGCGATGGTCTCGGCCGACACGTCGTCCGCAGCGGTGCGGATGAGCAACGCGCAGCGGTGCCCAAGCAGGCTGGCCGCCCGCACGGCGTACTGGCTGCGTAGGGCCAGTGGCAGCCTGCGCTCCAGATCAGAGTCCTCCCATTGGAAATCCACTCCCATGGCATCGGCCAGGTAGCGCTGAAGGGCGGAGGTCGTGGCCTGGCGGATCACAACGATAACTCTATAGAAAACGATAACCCTGCAAGAGTTATCGTTTCTAGACAGGGTTACTAACGCACGTGGATCCGGTTTTATAGCCGCGGCCAACTCCATGTGCCGCCTGCATGTGAAGTCTTAGTAACAACAAGGGCTTACGACCAGAGAATCGTTCGGCACTCGTCCGTCTTGGTCAACCATGTGAAAGCCCACCGTAACTGGTGGGTTTTCTTGTTATGAGGGACACCCCTTAGACGTCACGGATTTACGCGGATTTCTGACGGTTTTTTCTCGGGCCCCGTTCTCCGTTTCGGACCATATCGACCGCAGACCGAGCGAGACCGGCCCCAAACGCCATCCGTTCTCCAATTCTCCGGGGTCGGGGTGGAGAACGGCCCGGGTTAACGGAGTCGTCCTGCTTGGTGGACCGAGCGACATGCGAATGCGGGGCGTGCATGGCGCGGGTGAAGGCCCGGACCACAGGCAGGCACCGGGCAGGTGCCGAGACCAATCAGGGCCGGGACTCTGACAGCGGGGATCCGCACGATGCCGGCGGTGGGGGCTTGGTGGTGCGTTGGCCACCGCTGTGCGATGTCGACCTGCCCCACGCCAAGCGCGGCTGCCCGGAGTTTCCGACGCCGCTGATGTTTGGGCGCCAGCCGATTTTCCCGCCCCCGAACCCGACGATCAATGATTACGAGGGGGAAGCTGATGGTGCCGCAGAAGGCCAGCCCCTCGCGCACGTAAAGCGTGAGCAAAGAAATTCAGCTGCGGCTATGAGCACATCGACAAGAGCCGTTTCGCCAACTCGACGAGTTCCGGATATCGGTCAGGCTTGACAAGGTACGCGCGCGCGCCGAGCGCAAGGCACCGCTGCTCGTCTTCGGGCCTTCCAGAGGTGGTCAGCATGACCACCGGAATGAGATCGGTGACTCCCGCTTGCTGCAACCGTTCCAAAAGTTCGATGCCGTTGATGTTGGGCATGTTCACATCGAGCACGATCAGATGGGGCGAAGGAATACTGCCGGATGTCTTCAGTTCTTCGAGCTTGGCGAGCGCTTTGACGGAGTGTTCACACGCATGATAGCAGGCGGAGCCGCCGGCGTCCTCGAAAGCAATCCGCATGAGTTCCAATTCCTGAACGTTATCATCCACGTGCAGAATGTCGCAGGGCGAGGTCATGGCCAAGATCCTGCTCATTGGCCGGCCAAGTGAAGTGGAACTCCGATCCTTGACCGGGTTGCGATGTTACCCAAATACGACCTCGGTGGCGTTCGACGATGCGCAGGCACAGAGCAAGACCGATACCGCTGCCGGGATATTCTGCCCGGCTATGCAGCCGTTGGAAGACCTCGAAGATTCTCTCCCGATTGCGGGGATCGATTCCAATTCCATTATCGGTAACCGTGAATTGATACAGACCATCGATTCGCGAAGCAGCGATCTCGATGCGGGGAGAATGTGCCGCGGAATGGTATTTCAGCGCGTTTGAGATCAGGTTCTGGAAGACGAGCGTCATTTCACTACGCGAACCGACGACTGGTGGCAAATCGCCGATGGTTACGAGGGCCTTGCTCTCGTCGATGTCCGAAAGCAGATCCGCTATCGCATCATCGAGCGCCTCTCGCGCGCTGAAGCTCCGCCAAACTGGATCGGCTCGACCGATACGCGAATAGGCAAGCAGATCGTTGATGAGCGCACGCATGCGCACCGCGGCATCGACCGATTTGGTCAGGTATGCTGTCGGCTGAGGCCCGAGTTGATGCCCGAATTTCGTTTGAATCAAGTCGAGGTGCTGGGTGATCATCCTCAGGGGTTCCTGCAGATCATGTGCCGACACGTATGCGAATTGCTCGAGATCGCGGTTGGCGCTGCGAAGTTCTTCATTGGCATGTTTCTGCTCATCGATGTCGGAGGAAGTTCCGATCCAACGGATGATCGAACCTGAACCGTCACGAACTGCCGAAGCGTTTCCCCTGAACCATCGATAGGAACCGTCAGCTCCCCGAAGGCGATACTCGACGTTGGGGTCATCCCCGGTTTCGAGGCAAGCCAGCCATCGACCTCGGACACGAGGCAGATCGTCAGCGTGCAGAAATGCGATCCATCCCCACCCAAGGATATCGGAAGGACTCGATTTTGTATAAGTGTACCAGCGATCATTGAAATAATCGACGGATCCATCGGCGCCGGTGGTCCAGACGAGCTGGGGAACGGTTTCGGTGAGGATGCGATACCGTTCTTCGCTTTCACGCAGGGCTTCTTCATCATCGCGTTGCTTCGTAATGTCCGTGTTCGTGCCGAACCATTGGATGATGATTCCGGCATCGTCCCGGATCGGGAACGCACGGGACAAGAACCAGCGAAACTTGCCGTCGATACCTCGCAAAGGAAACGTGTCTTCCCATGCCTGTCCGTTCTCGATATGGTGACGAAACTTTACGGTGACACGATCGACGTGATCAGGGTGATGAACTTTTTGCCAACCCCAGCCTTGCATCTCCTCAAGGGTAGTGCCCGTATAATCGAACCACCGTCGGTTATACCAAAAAATCCATCCCGTCTTGTCAGCGATCCACGCCAGTTGCGCGATGTTGTCGGCCATGGCGCGAAATCGCGCCTCGCTTTCCCGGAGATCGTTCTCGGACCGCTTCCGTGCGGTGATGTCCTGGATTTCTACCACGGTGCCCACGATCTCGCCTGCCTCGTGGATCGGACTGGCCGTGAAGGCGACGTCGTAGAGATGACCGTCCTTGTGAACGAAGACCTCCTCGCCCTGTTCTTTGTGATTTTTCGGGAAAGCACGGTCGATTGGACACTCCATGGCCGGGTCCAGCGATCGGTTAGGAATTTTCCGATGGACGAGATCGTGTAACGGGCGGCCTTTGATCTCTGACAAGGCAAATCCTGTCAGCGCGGCTCCTGCCGGGTTCACGTATGCGCACCGCTGATGACCATCCAGGATGAACAACGCCATACTCGCGTTATTGCAAATCGCTTCGAACTGGTGGAAATGGAATTCGTCGACCATTGGTGCTGGCTCATACCGGCGCTCAAGGCCGACGGAAACCAGAAAGACCTACAAGCTTATACGCCCATGGTTCTTATGGCATGCGATCCTACTCCCTGGGCCTCTGATGCGGAAGCGGCGGCAGGTGGCTGACCGAGCGACCGAGCTATCGTCGAATTTTCAGTGATCGATTCCTGCGGCTGGGCTTGGAGACCCGATCCCGATGCCTCATCCTAGTCGGAGACGATATGGCATCTGAAGAAGTACCGATTCGAATCCTCCAGTGTGCTGCCTAAGCTGATTTCGGACTTCCATCGTGAGCATGTCTCACAAGGATCCGACCATGTCCACCACCTCAGACTCCAAGCCCAAGCGCCACTGGTCATCCGCCGACAAGGCGAAGCTGGTCCGGCGTCACATCCGGGAC
>JACCZE010000026.1 GCA_013696105.1 Planctomycetota bacterium
CGTCTTGGGCGGGATCGATGGTCACGGCGCGGGGACTGCAGCAATGGGAAAGCGGTCCCGCACTCTCTTGTTCGATGGTGGGGATGTGGTGCGTCAACGCCCGCTGAGCTCATCGCGGGTCTCGTCGGGCCCACGAGCGGCGTCCTGATGGATCTCGGCTGCGCTGTCGCGTGAAGCCTCGACCGCAGCATCCGCATCCATCTCAGCCTGCTGGGACAATCGCGCCTGCTCCTGGGCCGCGACCTCCGCCTGCCGCGCCTCGGATTCGACCTCGAGCTTCTCCTGCTTGGCCTGCTCCTTGATCTGCTGCTTCTGTTCCGACAGCGGCTGCAGCTGCTGCTTGGATGTCTCGTCGAGTCCGCGCTTCTGCTGCTGAGTCTCCTGTTTGATCTGACGCTTCTGATCGTCGATCGGCTGGATCTTCTGCGCGGTCTCGTCGTCGATCTGCCGCTTCTGCTGCTTGGCCTGCTCCTTGATTTGCCCCGCCTGTTCATCGAGCGGCTTGATCTGCGTCGCGGTCTGCTGGTCGATCTCGCGCTTCTGCTGCTTCGCCTGCTCTTTCAGCTGCTTCCGTTCGTCCTCGAGCGGCTGGACCTTCTGCGCGGTCTCGTCGTCGATCTGGCGCTTCTGCTGCTTGGCCTGATCCTTGAGCTGCTTTCCCTGTTCGTTGAGCGGCTGGATGCTCTGATCGGCTTGATGCTCGATCTGCTTCTTCTGCTGTCTGGTGTCCTGCTTCACGGCCTTGCGGTCGGCATCCAGCGCACGCGTCTGCTCCTTCGACTGCTGGTCGATCAGCGCTTTCTCTTGCTTGGCTTCGTCCGTTTGGTGAGAGCTTCCGCTCTGCGATCCTCCGGTCGAATTGGTCTGGCAGCCTGAAAAGCCGACGGCCAGGGCGATGAGGAGCGGGACGGCGGCGGGGAGGATCGGATGTGTCATGGGAAACCTCGGACAGTGATCGGTTGGTGTGGTTGCGGTTGGTGATCGGTTGGTCGCAGTGTGACGGGGTCGGGGGGTGATGGATGCGGGCGGTCCCCGAATGGTGGTACCAGGAGCGCACGAGCGCGGCGATTATAACCGCTCCGACGGCGACCCCGGTGCTCCAGCCCTCGGTTCCTTGTACAGGAGCGCCGGACTCGACCGAGACTTGTAGGGCCCCCTGTTCCGCCATGCTCCGCATCGCCATGCTCGCAAGACGGCCGTAGTCGAAGGGAACCCATGCACCAGATCCTGCGCTGGATGATCGCGCTCGCCGCCCTGTCGTTGGCTGCGAGAGGCCTCGCGGCGACGCCCGATGGGGCCCAACCCGACATCTCCTACGAGCGGTACCGCTTGTCGAACGGCCTCGAAGTCATCCTGCACCAGGACCAGACGGTGCCGCTGGTCGCCGTGGATGTGTGGTACCACGTGGGATCCGGGGACGAGGTCCCGGGGAAGAGCGGCTTCGCGCACCTGTTCGAGCACATGATGTTCCAGGGGGCCGTCCACATCGGCGAAGACGCCCATTTCGAGGTGCTCAAGCGCATCGGCGCCTCATCGGTCAATGGCTCGACCAATTATGATCGCACCAACTATTACGAGGTCGTGCCCACGCATCAGCTCGAGACCGCGCTCTGGCTCGAAAGCGACCGCATGGGCTACATGCGCCCATTGCTCACCGAGAAGAGCCTGGGGAATCAGCGCGACGTGGTGCGCAACGAACGACGGCAGAGCTACGACACCCAACCCTATGGGAAAGAGCGCTACGCGCTGAGCGAAGCGCTCTACGCCGAGGGCCACCCGTACCGCCATCTGGTGATGGGTCTGCACGAGGACATCGAGGCCGCATCACTCGACGATGTGCATGCGTTCTTCGCCACCTGGTATGTCCCGGCCAACGCCACCCTGACGCTCGCGGGCGATTTCGAACCGGCTGTGGCGAAGCGGCTGGTCGAGAAGTGGTTCGGCGGATTCCCCTCGTCATCGCGTCCGCCCCACCGCGAGGTCGCTCCCACCCCGGTGGCGACCACGCGCGTCACCGTGAACGACGATTACGCCAAGCTCCGCCGCGTCCATTACGCGTGGCATTCGCCGAAGGCCTTCGCCGACGGTGACGCCGAGCTCGACATCCTCGCGCATGCGCTGGGCAATCCCGGAACCGGCCGCCTCTTCCAGTCGCTGGTCCACGAGAGGCAGTGGGCGCAATCCGTCTCGGCGCGCCAGGACGGCAATGGCTTCTCGGGCATCTTCGATGTGATCGCCGACCTGCGCCCCGACGCCGACCTGTCCGCTGTGGAAGCCCTCATCGCCAGCGAACTGGCGCGGGCGATCAGCGAGCCGATCACCGCTCGTGAATTCGACCGTGCGGTGCTGGCCAACGAATCCGGCACCATCTGGCATTTGGAGACCCTGCTCGCACGCGCGGAGATGCTGCAGACCTACAGCCATTACCTCGGCGATCCCGGATGGATCGGCAAGGACCTCTCCCGCTACCGCGGAAGCGACACCGAGCGCGTGCGCGCAGCCGCGAAGCGATATCTGGACCCGATGCACCGCGTTGCCGTCATCACCATGCCCGCGATGGCGTCGAGCCCTGCCCCCGCCCAGGAGGTCAAGCCATGACCCTGCTCCACCGCTCATCGGCTTGGTGGAGTCTGACCGCCACAGCGATCGCAGCAGCTTGCTTCCTGGCGAGCTGCGGAACCGAACCCCGGCCCGAGGCCCCCGCCAGAGCGACCGACGCCGTCGCTGGCCCGCAATCTCTGACCTTCCCCGACGACTCCTTCCGCGCCGTGCAACCGCCGCCCGCCCAGCAGACACCCTTCGCGCAGCCGCGTGCGGTGACCTTCACCATGGGTGACGGGTGCGAGGTATTGCTGGTCGAGCGCCATGCGCTGCCGACGGTGTCGATCGAGCTGGTGTGCGACGGCGGCGCGATCGACGACCCCGTCGGCAAGGAAGGCCTCGCATCGCTCAGTCTCGCGCTGATGGGCGAAGGTACCGAGCGGCTCGAGAAGATCGCCTTCCGCGAAGCGCTCGCCGACATCGCCGCGAATGTCACGGCATCGGCGACCACCGACCAGCAGAGCGTGTCGATGACCTCCCTGACGCGCACCCTGGACGACGCCATCGCGTTGTGGGCCGAGACCATCGCGCGTCCGGGTCTGCGTCAGGCCGATTTCGATCGTCTGATCAAGGCGCGCCTGACCTCGCTGCAGCAGATCGCCGGCGCCCCGCAGCGCATCTCCACGCGTCTGCGCGATCGCGTGGCCTGGGGGCCCGATCACCCGTACGGCCGCGTATTCACCGCCGCCTCGACCTCGGCGATTGCCCTCGCCGATTGCCGTACCTACATCGCCGAGCGTTTCCGTACTGCTCCCGCGCGCCTGTATGTGGTCGGGGACATCACCGAGGCGCAGATCCGCGCGCGCATCGCCCCGCATCTGGCCGCCGTCAGAGGCAGCCGCGCAGAATCGGCCAGGCTCGGACCCGCGGCGCCGCGCGAGGGCCGGGTCTTCCTGGTCGACAAGCCGGGCGCTGCACAATCCATGGTCTCGGTGCTGAAGCCCGGTCCGCTTCGGACTGCGGACGATTACCCCCAGACGGCGATCCTGGGCGCAATCCTCGGCGGCGGCTTCTCGGGCCGCATCAACATGAACATCCGCGAGAAGAACGGCTACGCCTACGGCGCGTTCGGTGGGTTCCTGTACCAGCGCGCGGGAAGCGTGTTTCATGCCGGCGGCGCCA
>JACCZE010000062.1 GCA_013696105.1 Planctomycetota bacterium
GACGACATCGCCTTCTTCCAGGCCATCAAAGCCCAGTTGGCCAAGACATCGGGCAGGCAGCGTCCGCCCGAGGAACTGGACGCGGCGGTGCGGCAACTGGTGTCCTCCGCCATCATGGCCGACGAGGGCATCATCGACGTCTTCACCGCAGCCGGGCTCAAGCAGCCGGACATCAGCATCCTGTCCGAGCAGTTCCTGGCCGAGGTCCGTGGCCTGAAGCACAAGAACGTCGCGGCTGAATTGCTGGCCAAACTGCTGCGAGACGAGATCGCCACCCGCAGCCCCAGGAACGTGGTGCAGGCCCGCCAATTCAGCGACATGCTGCAGAAGGCCCTGAACCAGTACCACAACCGCGCCATTGCCACCCAGGAAGGGGTAGAATGACCGCTGAGGTCGCCTGCGGGTCGCTGAGAAAACTCAGTTTTTAGCTGCGGTAGGAGCGAGGTAGGATCGCGCACGCGAAGGATGAGGACCCGCAAATGACAAAATTCCTAAACATTTCAAGAAACTATACTTAAGTGGTGCGCCCGCCCGGGCTCGAACCGGGGACCCACAGATTAAAAGTCTGTTGCTCTACCAACTGAGCTACGGGCGCAGAGCGGCGGATTGTGGCGGGGGACGATGCGAGACAACCTGCGAGACGCGCTCGTGTGAGCGGCTTCTCGGTCAAGCCGGTTTGGACGGGGCGCCCGGCGCCTTGCCGATGAATTTCGTCACCGCGGCCAGGATCTGGTCCTTCGAATACGGCTTGGCGATGTAGTCGTTGCAGCCGACCGCCTTGCACTTCTCGTCCTCGCCCTTCATGGCGTTGGCGGTCAGCGCGACCACGGGGATCTGCTTCAGTTTGGGATTCTGGCGGATCGCGCGGGTGGCGTCGTAGCCGTTCATCACCGGCATCATCATGTCCATCAGCACCAGCCGGTACTCGCTCTCGTCCAGGCGTTGGAGGGCGAGCGTGCCGTTCTCGGCGATGTCGTAGGTGTACCCGGAGCGCGCCAGCAGGAAGGCGATCAGCTTCTGGTTCACGGGATTGTCTTCGACGATCAGGATATCGGGCATGTGCGCGTTTGACCGAGCATAAACCGCAGGTCCCCGCGGTCCAAAGGATTACCGCGTGCGTGTGGTGACGGTCCCGGGAGCGAAGGGTACGCCGGCAGCTGGAGCCTCACGACCGGCCACCGCGGCCGTGATGATCTCGGCGGTGATCGGGGCCAGCAGTACCCCATTGCGGAAATGGCCGGTGGCCAGCAGCAGCCCGGCAGCGAGGCGGCCGATCAGCGGCTTGCCGCCCTGCAGGCGCGGGCGCAGGCCGGTCCAGGATTCCGCGATCCCGGCTTCGGCGAGGGCGGGGACCAGCGCGCGTGCGCCGGCAGCCAGGCGGGCGATCGCGGCGGGGTCCTCGGAGCGGTCGAAACCAGCGCTCACCATGGTCGATCCCACCACCACGCCCTGGCCACGACGTGGAACCAGGTAGGCGTGGTGAGAATGCACGAAGCGCGTCAGCAGCCCGTCGGGAACCTGGAAGCGGATCAGCTGCCCTTTCACCGGTTCGCCGACGAGCTCGACGCCCGCCAGCCGCGCGAGGTCCGGCGTCCACGCACCGCTGGCCAGGATCACCTCGTCGAAGCGCGCGGTGCCCGCGCCATCGGCGACGAGTCCCGGCTCGACTGCCGACACGGCGACGTGGTAGCGTAGCTCGACTCCCGCCGCAGCGCACGCTTGGCGCAGCGCGGCGACGACGCGTCGTGGATCCACCTGTCCTCCCGGGACCAGCAGAGCGCCCCCGACGGATGACAGCGCGGGCTCGAGCGCCCGCACGGCGGGCTGGTCGAGCCACTGCGCGTCGATGCCCTGCGAGAGCAGCATCGCCTGCCTGCTCGCGATCGCAGCGTGGTCCCCGGCTTCCACCAGCGGGACCAGTCCCCCGTGCTGGTGGTGATCCGTGGCGGCGCTGCCGCCGAGCGCGGCCGAGAACGCCGGCCACGACGCCAGGCTCGCGACGCCCAGGCGCCAGAGATCATCCGCGGAATCGGCTTCGTGGTGCGGTGCGAGCATACCCGCGGCGGCCCAGCTCGCTTCGCGCGCCTCCGGCGCGGCGTCGTAGACCGTGACCCGCCGACCATCAGCCGCCAACCGCCAGGCGATCGACAGGCCGATGACCCCGCCGCCGATCACGGCGACGCGGCCGGATTCACTCGCCATAGAACAGGTCGTAGAGCTCGTTCGATACCAGGGTGAGCAGGAAGTTCATCACCAGCACCAGCAGGCTCGCCTGCACGACCGCGCGCGTGCACGACTGGCCGACGCCAGTCGCGCCACCACCGGTCATCATGCCCTGGCGGCACGAGACGATGCCGATCAGCGCACCGAAGAACGGGCACTTCGCCAGGCCCATGAACACGTCCCACTTCTGCACGTACTTGTTCGCCTGGTACCAGTAGGCGCCCTGGTCGACATCCCACACCGCGATGCACAGGAAGGCGCCCGAGAAGATGCCGACCACCCCGGCGAGCGCGCCGAGCACCGGCATCAGCGCGGTGCATGCCAGCACGCGTGGCGCGACCAGGTACTTGATCGGATTGGTGCCCATCACTCGCAGCGCGTCGATCTGCTCGGTGACCTTCATCGTCCCGAGCTCGGCGGCGATGTTCGATCCGGCGCGGCCCGCCACCAGCAGCGCGGTCATCGATGGACCGATCTGGCTGACCACCGAATAGTTGATCATCGGTCCGCACATCGCCTCGGCATTGAAGCGGTGCAGCGTCGCGTAGCTCTGGACGGCCATCACCATGCCCATGCTCGCACCCGTGACGAGCACCACCGGCAGGCTCAGGTAGCCGATGTGGTAGAGCTGCGTGGAGATGATCTCGCGACGTGGCCGATCGGTCCGGTGGAACAGCGCGCGCGTCACCTGGCCGAGCATCACGCCGCCCTCGCCCGTGGCGCGGAAGAAATCGAGGGTCGAGCGTCCCAGGCCGCTGACCGCGCTCTGGGCGCGCCGGCGGGTCCGGACGTAGGTGAAGGGGTTGATCTGCACGGCACGGTTGTAGGCGCCGGTCAGCCCTGTCCAATCGAGGAGGGACGAGGTTGCGGTGCGTGCCGGCGATCCATGATCCCCGCAGTGCCCCGCCCTGCGATACCGCTCTGGTGCATCGACGACAGCTCCGAGCACCAGTCCACCGCCGAGGCCACGGTAGCACTGATGCCGCGATTCTCCTTCGCCGGCTACATCGATGCCGAGGAGGCGATCGAAGCCTACGCGCGGTCGGCGCGCCTGTCGCTGGCGGATCTCCCGCGCATCGTGCTGATGGACTTCTATCTCGGCGAGGTGCGCGGCGATGCGGTGACCGCGACGCTGCGGGAATTGCAGCCGGCCACCAGCCGGCTGACGATCGTGGGGTACTCGTCGGTCGCTGCGGGAAGCGAGCGCATCATCGCCGCCGGCGGCGACATCGTCGTCCGCAAGCACCGCGACGGCGAGGGCCGCAATCCCAGCCTCCTGCGCTTCCTGCAGGATGTCTTGAGCGCCGAGCCCCCGTAGAGACGGGGCTGCGGCGCCGACGTCGATTGCCCCGACCGCGCGCGTGCCGACCATGCGGCCATGCGCTCGGATCTGATCGGCCTGACCTTCGCCGAGTACGCCACGTGGTCGCGCGCGATCGCCGGCCACGCCGACCGTTTCCACCGTGCGACGTATCAGCACCTGATCCGGACTGGCGTCCACGATCCGCGCCAGCTGCCGGTGTGGACCGGTGCGGATCCCGCGACGCTGGCGCGACTCGCCGCATCCGCTTCGACGACGCAGCTGCCCGTGATCAGCGCGATGCGCACGACCGGTGACGCCGCGACCGGCCGCACGACCAAGCTACTGATGCGCCTGCACGATGGCTCCGAGGTCGAATCGGTGCTGATTCCGCGCAAGCGCGGTTCCCATCACACCGTCTGCGTCTCGTCACAGGTCGGCTGCCGCATGGGCTGCTCGTTCTGCCACACCGCGAAGATGGGCCTGGTCCGCAGCCTCGAAGCGCACGAGATCATCGCGCAGGTGGTAGCCGCCGGGCAGGTCGCCCGCGATCAGGGCGCGCCACCGCCGCGCAACGTGGTGTTCATGGGCATGGGCGAACCGCTCGACAACCTCGACGCGGTGGCCCAGGCGGTGCGCGTGCTCACCGACGTCAACGGCTTCGCGCTCGCGCATCGGCACATCACCGTCTCGACCGTCGGCCGCATCGAGGGCCTGGCGCGCTGGCATGAGCTCGGACTTTCTCGCGTCAACCTGGCCGTGAGCCTGACCGCGGCCGACGACGCGCTGCGCTCGGAGCTGATGCCGGTGAACCGCACCGCGGATCTGGCCGCGTTGAAAGCGGCGCTCCTGGCCATCCCGCTGGCATCCGACCGCCGCCTGCTCGTCTCCTATGTGCTCATTCCCGGTGTGAACGATGGCGCGGACCATGCCGCGCGCCTGCTCGATTGGGTCGCGGGACTGCGCGTGCTGGTGAATCTCATTCCCTACAATCCGATCCCAAGTCGCGCGTGGCGCGCTCCCTTGGCCACCGAGGTCGAGTCGTTCGCGCGCATCCTGCAGCCGACCGTGGCGGTGCGCATCCGCGCCACGCTGGGGGATGACGTGATGGCCGCGTGCGGACAGCTCGGCGATCCATCGGTCCGCGCTGCGCAGCGCCCGGCTCAACCCGTGGCGCGTTCCACCCAATCCGCCACGATCCCAGCAGGAGCCCGCTGATGCGTGCCATCGGAATCGCCAACCTCTCACGGCCCGCGATCCTCCTCGTCCTCGGCCTGGCCCTGATCATCGGCAACGGTGCATTGGTCGTCGCTGCCGACGCGCCTCCCGGCATCGCCGTCGTCGAGGCCTTCGTGCTCGACGGATCGGTCGAGGGACAACGCATCGCGGCGCTCGCAGGCGCGATCGCGTCGGAACCGCATGCGGGGATATTCCCGCTGATCTATCGCATCGCTACCAACGACCCCGCGCACGACCGCTTCGCCGCCAAGCGCGGCACGGTGGTCGAACGGGCGCACGAAGCCGATGCTGGCCATGCCTCGGCCCTGGTCATCGGTGGTCGCGCGCTCGCTGTCGATGCCTCAGACGCGGTGGTCGGAACCGCGATCGCCGCGGCGCTGGCCACGGCCCCCCGCGTCAATCCCGACGTCCGTTGCGAACGCTGGGGCGATGTGATGTGGATCGGGATCGCGGTGCCGGGCGCACCGGAGGGGGCGATCGTCACCTTGGCAGTCGTCGAGGACGGCATCGCCGAGATCCCGGGCGCCGGATCGGGACCGCACCAGGCGACGGTGCGCACCTACAAGACCGTGGCCGCGGCCACCAAGCTCACCGACGTCGACCTGTCCCTACCGCCGGGGCTGGCTGGCGAACGCACATCCGTGATCGCGGTGGTCTACGATGCGCAGGGGATGGTGCTCGGCGCGGCCCGCTGCGTGAGTCCCTCGCAATAGCCGGACAATAGCCGGACAAAAGCAGGACAAAAGCAGGACAGGCGATTGCCCGGTTCCAGGCGGTTCACCAGGAACGCCGACAACGAATCGTTGTCCGTCAGTGCGACAGTCTCGCCGATATCAGGCTCACCGCCGGCTGTGCCAGCCCGATCACCGCACCCAGGACGGCGCCGTACCATTCGATGGCGCGGAACTCGTTGCGCGCGACCTGTTTGACCACTCCTTCGAGCCGGTCGAGGTCGAACGACGCCAGCTTGGTCGCCGCGACCTCGGCGATGTCGATGCGGCGCGTCACGGCGGCCTTGATCTCGGCGATGATCTGCGGCTGGGCGGCGAGCATCTCCTTGAGCAGCGCATTGCGCAGTCCGCGCACCAGATCGTCGGAGATGAGCGATCCGACCAGCGGCAGCTTGCGCAGTTCGCCGATCTTCGCCGCGATGCCCTTGTCCAAGAGCACGCTCAGGTGCGGCTCGAGATCCACCTCGTCGAGGCCGACGAGCAGATCGGGAACGTGCACCAGCTCGGTGGCGATCACCTGTCCGACATCGCGCGCGAGCTCGCGCTGCCGCCGCGGCAGCAGCCCCTGCACCCCGAGGATGCGCTTACGGGGATGGAACAGCATCTTGATCGCGATCAGGTTGGTCGCCCAACCGATGAACGCGCCGATGACCGCCGAACTCACCCAGGGGATCCAGTCCATGGCGCGGCAGGATGGGGATGGGTGGAGGAACGCCAGATGGGAACAGGCGCGCCGTGCTCCGTGCTCGGAACGGACGAGCCGTGCTCCGTCCTCGGTCCTACGTTCTCCGTCTCCACGGATTGCGTGGTGCGGAAGGACGGAGGACCGAGGACGGAGGACGGAGGACCTGCTTTCGTCTCACGCCGGAGGACCTCTTTCGTCCCCCCCCGTCCCTCCTATCATCCGCCGACCATGGCCATTCCCCTGATCGTCCACGGCGCCGCGGGGCGCATGGGTACGCGCATCCTCGCCCTCGCTGCGCAGGATCCTGCGACCTTCCGCATCGTCGCCGGCGTGGATCGTCAGGCCGGCTCGCTGCGCGATCTCGGAGTGGCGTCCGACGCGCCGCTGCTCGCAGCATTGCCGGTCGAGCGCGGCGCGGTGGTCGTCGACTTCAGCCATCCGGCGTGCTTCGCCGCGCTGTGCGCGCATTGCGCGACGCATGACATGGGCGTGGTCAGCGGCACCACCGGCATCGAGCCCGCCGCGCTCGAGCAGGCGCTCGCCGCCGCGTCAGCGAGGTCGGCGGTGCTCGCGGCCCCGAACATGTCGGTGGGCGTGAACGTGGTCTTCCAGATCGCGGCGCGCATCGCCCGGACCCTCGGGCTCGATTACGACATCGAGGTGGTCGAAGCGCACCACAACCAGAAGAAGGATGCGCCATCGGGCACCGCTCTCGGCATCACCGACGCCATCTGCGCGGCGACCGGGCGCACGCGCTCGGACCTGGTCAACGGACGCGAAGGCCAGGTCGGCGCGCGGCGCAAGGGCGAGATCGGCGTCCACGCGCTGCGCATGGGCGATGTCGTCGGCGACCACACCGCGTATTTCGTCGGTCATGGTGAGCGCATCACCCTCGGCCACGTCGCGCACAGCCGCGACATCTTCGCGCAGGGAGCGCTGCGCGCCGCGGCGTTCATCGGCCGCGCGAAGCCCGGACGCTACACCATGGCCGACGTCCTCGGACTCTGAGTCCCGGCATGGGCGCCGTCGCCGCGGTGAGCTTCGACGCCGCCGGCACCTTGTTCGTACCGCACCCGTCGGTGGGCGACATCTACGCCGAGGTCGCCGCGCGCCACGGCATCGTCCGCGATGCGAGCGAGCTCGAGGGCCGCTTCCGCCCGGCCTTCGCACGCGCGCAGGCTCGTTGGAAAGTTCCCTATGGAGCGGACGACTCGGACGCGCTCACCTTCTGGGCCGAGGTCATCTCGGGAACGTTCGACGAGCCGTTGCCCTATGAGACGGTGTGCGACCTCTACGACGCCTTCGCATCCGGCGCGCGTTGGCGCCTGGTCTGCGGAGCGCGCGACGCGCTGGCCCTGGTGCGCTCGCGCGGGCTGCCGCTGGCGATCGTCAGCAACTTTGACTGCCGGCTGGTCGCGCTGATCGCCGACCTCGACCTCGGACCGTTCGCCGCGGTGGTGCCGAGCACCGCCATCGGCCGCGCCAAGCCCGATCCCGCGGTGCTGATCGAAGCCTGCCGACGCCTCGGGGTCGCGCCTGCGGCCACGCTGCATGTGGGCGACAGCGAGCGCGAAGATGGAGGCATGTGCGCCGCGGCCGGAGCGCGCTGGCTGCGCGTCGATCCGGCCGTGGGCATTCCCTTGGACGAACTCTCGGCCATCCTCACGCTACCGTGACACTGTCCGACGCGTCCGAATCCGCGCGCCTCATCGCAGTGCGCCTCCCGAACTGGGTCGGGGACGTGTGCATGGCGCTTCCCGCGCTCGCGCTCCTGCGGCGCGAAGGCCACGAGCTGCGCATCTTCGGCAAGGGCTGGGCGACCGACCTGCTCGCCGGCATGCCTTTCCGGGTCGAGAAGCTGCCGGCCGGGGTGCGCGCGGGTGCGCGCGTCCTGCGCGAGAGCGGCGCGCATGCGGGACTGCTGTTCACCAATTCCTTCGGCAGCGCGTTGGCCATGCGGCTTGCCGGCATCCGCGCGACCGGGTATCGCGGCGAATGCCGATCGCCTCTGCTTGGGCGCGCGGTGAAGCGCCTCGCGCGCGTGCACGAGGTCGAATCGTTCTGGAACCTCGCGCTCGCGCATGTCGGACATCCAACGGGCAGCCGGCCGCCGAACGAGCTCGGCTTGTTGCTGAGCGATGCGCATCGCGAGGCTGCGCGCAGCTCGCTCGCCGCTGCGGGCGTCGATCGGCCATACGTCGTCCTGTGTCCGCTCGCCGCCGGTCTGGTCGATGGACACAGCAAGGTCTGGCCCGGGTTCCCGCTGCTGTGCCGCGGCCTGATAGAAGGCGGGGCCCGCGTGGTCGCGTGCCCGGGTCCGGGCGAGGAGCGCGCGTGCGCGGCTGCGCTTCCTGGCGCGGTGCTGCTATCGGGCCTCGGCCTGGGCGCCTACGCGGCGGTGCTCGCCGGTGCGCGCTTCGCGGTCGCCAACGATTCGGGACCGATGCATCTGGCGGCCGCGGTCGGAACCCCGGTGGTCGGGGTGTTCGGCGTGAGCGATCCCCATCGCACGGCTCCGTGGCATGACGGGGCTACGGTCTGCGGGTCCGCAGCGGGTTGGCCATCCGCGCAGACGGTGTCCGCCGCGATCGAACGCCTGCCCGCGCACTGACACGCGGTGGGGACCTCGTCCGTATCGTCGGCGGCATCGGCAGGCATCGACATGCATCGGCGAACGCCCTGGCGGGTCGGCCGTATGATCTCCGATGGGGCGATGGAGGGTGCATGCGAGCGAGGGAGTCACCGCCGTGGCGGATAGGCGTTGCGCTGTTGGTGCGACCGAGAAACCGCTCCACCGTGGTGCGACGATGATCTCATGGTGGCGTCCGATCCTGGCCGTGATGCTCGCATCGGCGCTCGGCGCCGAGGATCTCGCATTCGAGGTCGCGGTGGCGCCTGCGGCCCAGGCGCGTCTGGTGGTGCGCTCGGATCTGCTCGCGCAGGCTTCGGCGCTGAAGCTGTCATGGAGCCGCGACCTGCCCCCCGGCCCGCGTGCACGTGCAGACGCCTACCTCGACATCTGCCTGGTGACCGCGGACGAACGCTTCTTCGCCCTCGCCGAGCCGCTGCCGCTGGATCGCGCCACGGACGCGGTGCGCATCCCCTTGGATGCTGCGCACTGGTCGGGAGGCGATGGCTCGTTCGGTACCGATGCGGTATCGGCGCTCGCCCACATCCGCATCCGCATCCATGCGCCGCACGAACGCGGCTCCGTCCGCGGCACCCTCGCCGTCGAGGAGTCCTCGGGTCGCGGCGGCCTGTCGGTCGCCCTCGCTGCCGCGGGACTGGTCGATCGCGGCCCGTGGCGTGAATTGCGTCTGCGACTGGTGGGCAGCGTCGACGCGGAGCGCGGCAACCTGGATCTGGTGGATGGCAAGCGCCATTGGCCGCTGTTCCTCGATCAGCCGGCTACGGTCGACGCTGGCGATTGGCGCGCGCACGGCCCGGCGCGCTGGACCCTGAGACTGCGTCCCGACGAGCAGGCGAGCGGTCGGCTGGTATGGACCTACGGGG
>JACCZE010000085.1 GCA_013696105.1 Planctomycetota bacterium
GCCTGCGCGAGGGCCTGGCCATCACCACGCTGACCTGGACCGCCGGCAGCGCGCTGACCGCCATCGGCCTATGGCTCGATGTGGATGGCCTGTCGTTCCTCGACGCCTGGTTCGAGATGATCAGCGGCCTGACCACCACCGGCTCCACCATCTTCGGTGGCTGGCGCGATGAGGCAGGTGTGGCCCACGGCACCGCCATCGCCCACCTCACCCACGCCAGCCTGGCGTGGCGGGCGCTGGCGCAGTTCCTCGGCGGCATCGGCATCGTGGTGATGAGCGTGGCGGTGCTGCCGCTCATGGTCAGCGGCTCTGGCTACCAGCTGTACCGCTCCGAGATCACCGGCATCGACAGCAGTCGGCTGGCGCCGCGCGTGATCAGCACGGCGCGCATCCTGGTCGGCTACTACGCGCTGCTCGCCGCGGTCGCCGCCCTGGCGCTGTGGCTGGCCGGCGTCTCGGGCTTCGACGCCGTCTGCCATGCCGCCGCTGCGATCAGCACCGGCGGGTTCTCGAACTACGACGACAGCGTCACCGGGCTGCGCAACCACGGCGCCGAGTGGATCCTGATCGCGACCATGGTCGTCGGCGGACTGAACTTCGCCCTGCTCATCCCCGCCCTGAGCGGCCGTCCCCAGCGCCTGTGGCGCAGCGGCGAGGTGCGGCTGTACCTGGCGATCATCCTGGTCGCGTGGGCGCTGCTGACGGTGCTGGTCGGGGTCAACCACGTCGCCTACCGCGAGCGCGCCGACGACCTGGTGCGCGATACCCTGTTCCAGGTGGTCTCGATCATCACCACCACCGGCTTCGCCACCGGCAGCGACGTGGTGGCGGGAGGCTGGGAGGCGTGGGCGCCGTCGGCGCAGGTCGTGCTGCTGCTGCTGATGGTCGGCGGCGCGTGCGCGGGCAGCACGTCCGGCGGCGCCAAGCTCGTGCGCGTGATGGTGATGGGCAAGCTGCTGCGGCGCGAGATCCGGCGCCACAGCGAGCCGACGCGCCTCACCCCGATCATGCTCGACGGCCGTCCGCTCGGGGACGCCCAGGTGCTGCACGTGTGCGGATTCTTCGCCGCCTACCTGGTGTCCTGGGTCGCCGGCACGCTGGCCCTGGTGATGACCGGCGTGGCGCTGCCCGAGGCGGCCAGCGGTGCCCTCACCTGCCTATCCAATGTCGGACCGGGGGTCGGCGGGATCGGCTCGGGCCACAACTTCGGCGAGCTGTCCGACCCGGCGAAGAGCATCTGCATGGCGCTGATGCTCCTCGGCCGTCTCGAATTCTTCGGCGTGCTGATGACCTGCACCCCGCGCAACTGGATGCGCTGACGACAGCGCTCAGCGCGCGTCGCGCCTGGTTCCACCGACCATGCCACGCTGCGCCACGAGTTCGATACCGAGTGGTCGCGCCGGACCTCGCCGCTCTCGGCGCCTCCAGCTGCTGCCGTGTGGAGGAAGCGGACGCACTCCGAAAAAAAACCAATAAAAGACACCAATACATGTGACAATGCGCCGAGCAGAGCGACCAGGATTATGGGAGTAAGAGCCGCACATTGAAGGCATAGCAAACGACAACGACCCCGACTCATGCGTCGTTTGCCGCGAGGCATGCAGCGAAGCGTTGACAGGAGGAAGCGCAGGCCGCGCCTCCAAAAAGATCATTCTCGTTCAAATTGAGCATGATTCATGCCATGGACGCAGAAGTTCTCGCGAATAACCTGCAGTATTCCTTTACCGCACGTGCCGCATGGTGGATTGAACTCCCCAAAGCCGGGTCGGATGAGGGAAATGAAATGAAAGGTTCCCACGCAATGCAGGTCCCATCCCTATCCTACGGCCTATGCATTTGTCTGCTCACGCTGGGACTTCCAGCGAGCATCCATGGTCTCGATGCGCCCACGAAACCGAATATCGTTTTGATCGTCGCGGATGATCTCGGCTGGAAAGACGTTGGCTACCACGGTTCAGAGATCCGGACTCCGCATATCGATCGGCTGGGCGCATCAGGAAGCAAGTTAGAGCAGCACTATGTCGCCGTAGACGACCGCATCGCCAAAAGCTCTGCGATCACCCGGCACAGATCCGTACTGGCGGATTTCCCGCATACGGCTCTTCCCTCAGGTACGAACGATGAGGCGTTGATTCGGGTACGGGT
>JACCZE010000093.1 GCA_013696105.1 Planctomycetota bacterium
GATCAGGCCTGCTCCGCAGGACTGATCGAGCCGCGACAAAGCCCGGGGGTAGGCCGTGAGGCCGTAGGGGCGACAGCCCCTGAGCAAAAAGCCAGCTAACCCGCGGGGTTGGCGGTCTCGGGTGAAGCCGGGGCCGCGTCCGAACCGTCGGCAGGTGCTTCCGCAGCTGCGTCGGTCGCCTTGGTCTTCTTGACGAAGCGCGGCGGCGGGTTGCCCTTGATGGTGAACGGTTCGCCCGCTTCGAGCTTCACGGCGGCCTTCTGCGCCGCCTTCACCACATTGGTGACATCGTCGGCGTTGAAGCCGGTCGAGAGCTTGAAGGCGACGCCGATCTTACCCTCGCTGCCGAGCTCGGTGTACTTGACCCACACGATGTGTCCGGCCTGGGTGAGCTCGAAGGGGGTGCTGATCCAGATCTGGTACTTGTGCTCGGCGTTCTGGGCGACGAAGCAGGCGACGAAATCGCGGTGCGCTTCCTTGGTTACCGTCAGCCCGGTGGCGCGGCCGAGGGTGCTGAGCGCGAGGCGCGTGGCTTCGGTGGTCGCGGTGCCCTTCTCCTGCTGCGTGAACGACATCTCGTAGGTGCCGATGCTCATGCGCGTGAGGGTCTTGGTGGTCGACGCGTTGATGTTCGGTCCGATGACGACCTTGAGTTCGCGCTCGGGGAAATTCGCGTATTTGGGCTTGACGTCGGTCATGCGACGAAGGTTACAGATGCAACACCCTGGCACAACCCCCGGCTCTGCGCCTCAGCGCGTCGCGGGCGGTGCGTCGCGGGGAAAATGATGCTTCCAGTAGTCGGATCGAGACACGGATCGCAGCTGCAGGGTGGTGCCACTGCCGTCTCGATAGCGCAGGAGGCGGCGCGGGAACGGACGTTCGATGGTGAACTCCCACCACAGAGGCGCATCGAGCGGCCACAGGACGGTGTCCGTGCGGGGCTCGGACGCATCCGCGCTGGCTGCAGCGGTGATGGTCACGCGATCGGCTTGGAAGGATCCTGCCGGCACCGTCACGCTCTCGTTGGTGACGACGGAGATGGTGACGGGTATGGGCGCGGTGGACAGGGTCCGCGCTTCGAGCTGGGTCGGGATCAGCCGCAGCGGAGTCGCGGACAGACGGTCGGGATCCGCGCAGCGCAGCCACAGCCACAAGGCATCTGACAGGGCCGCGTCGGCCGGGAGTTCGAGCGGCTGCTCGACATCGCCATGGCCGTCGAAGTAGCTCATGACGCGCATGAGCGAACCGGGGCCGCGATTGGTCCAGCTCTTCGCCGCCGCGCCGCACCATTCGTGACCAGCGATGAACAGGCGGAGCGGAATCCCATCGGATCGACGGACGAGGACGGTCGATGCCTGTTCGTAACGGTAGACGCCGGTCTGGAAGCTCTTCACCAGGTGCGCCTTGAGCACCGGTATGGTGTCCGACGTACCGGCGGCGGCCTTGACCACGCGCATCGGGTCGACGAATTCGCGCACCACCACCAGGGTCGCGCTGCCGCCTTCGTGCAGGGCGCCGTAGCGGAATTGCGTGAGGTCGAAGCGGCTGACCTCGGCCAGGCCGTCATCCCACAGCGGATCGGTCAGGAGCGCGGCCGGAGCCGCCAACCCGCCGGAACCGAGGGCGCCCTCGCCGCTCGCCGGCACCGGCGCGGATGGGGGCACCACCGCCGCCGGTGCCGTGGCCCAGATCAGCAAGAGCAGGACGATGCGCATCGCCACGGTCATGGGCTTTCTCCGCCATCTGACGTGCCGCTACAGCACGTCCATCTTGGTGAGGGGCTGCCAGCGATCCTCGTTGCGGCCGCGGTTGGCGAACGAGACCCGCGGCACCTGCGATTCGCGATCGATGATGCCGATCTCGATCTCGACTTCGCCGCGACGCAGCGACTTCGGGAAGACGATGCGCTCGTCGATGATCCCGTCCCCCGGGAGCCACGTGCGCGGGTCGGCTGCGAGCGGCACGACGGTCACATTCCGCCCCTGTTTGAAGCGCAGCGCCACGCCGTAGTCGTGGTAGAGCGGCGCGACGCCGACGTTCTCGATCCAGGCGTCGACGCCGATGGGCTTGCCAGGCGACGCCTCGAGTGGCAGCCGCACCTGGCGGACGACGAAGCGGTATCCCAGTTTGCGATCGAAGGCGGCGATCTTCTCGCGCCACTCCTCGGGGATGAAGCTCGATTTCGGCATGAACACCGACGTGTGGTATTTCAACCCCTGCGCCAGGATCCAATCGATGTCCCAGCCGTGCTGGTGCCAATAGCCGACGGTCCAGCAGGTTTCGAGCGTGACCGGCGCGGTCTTCCACCTATCCGCGATCCCGCTGGTGTGCACCAGCTGGGCGTAGATGTCGTACATGTGGTTCCAGTTCAGACCCTTCGGCACGATGCCTTCACCACCGAGATGGAGATCGCCGAAGCAATCGGCCCGCCAGCCCACATGCGCATGCTTCGCTGCGTACTGACCGCCGTGGGTGCCGAGCATCGAGATCAGGCGCGTGCGTTTGAAGCTCTTGAGATAAACGTCCACGAGCTTGCGCGCGGTCTCGGGCGTGGCGTCGCCGCCGGTCTCGCCGCAGTGTCCGCCATAGGCGATATCGAAGGCCTCGAGGTCGGGATGCCCGTCGTAGCGTTCGCCGAAGGCGCGGATCATGTCGCCGAAGTGCTTCAGGTAGCGCGGGTCGTTGTGCTCGACCTCCACGGTGGGCGGCTTGGGCTTGGGGTTCTCCCAGTACCAGGTGGGGATGTTCTGTCCGATGAACGGTTGCACGCGCATCTGCACGGTCTGACCGCGCGCCCGACCGGCTTTCAGGGCGCCGTCGATGATGTCCCAGCGGAACTGGCCTTTCTCCGGTTCGAGCGTCGTCCACAGCCAGCGGCAGTAGGACAGCGTGGTGTCGGGATAGCGGCGGTTGGTGAGGTTGCCGTCGAATGGTTTGAAGACGATGGGCCCCTTCTTGTCGTCCCAGGTCAGCCCTGGGTTCAGCTTGTCGCCGTTGAAGCGTTGGAAGGTGGTGGTGCCTCGGTGCGGATTGGCGATGTAGCCGAGGTCTTCGCGCGGGCGCACGCGCTGGATGACCTCGTCGGCGTGGAAGCCCGAACGCCAGCGTGGCGTCGCCTGCGGATCCCGACCCCTGATGACCGTCGTGCTGCGTCCCATGGTGAGCCTCGCTTGGCGGCGGACTGTCGGAGACGGCAGGGCTGGTCAAGGCGTGTCCAGACGTGTGCACGCACGCACGTGCTCACGGCATGGCGTTGACTGATCTCCGCGCGCACGTACGCACGGACATGGAGAGCGTCGACACCACCGGCCGTGGACCCTTCCGACAGGTGTGCGCCGTGGTGCCTGCCTTGGACGAGGAAGGCAGCATCGGCCCCGTGATCGAACGGCTCTCGGCTCTTGGCATCGGGCGGGTGGTGATCGGAGACAACGGCAGCACCGATCGCACGGCGGCGATAGCCACAGCCGCTGGCGCGATGGTCGTCGCCGCCAGCCGACGAGGCTATGGCTCTGCCTGTCAGGCTGCGCTGGCCGCGGTGCCTGCCGACATGGTCGCGGTGGTGTTCTGCGATGCCGACGGCGCGGACGACCTCGACCGGCTTGCGGAGGTGGTCGGGCCCGTGCTGTCAGGCGACTACGACCTGGTGATCGGCAGCCGCGTGCTGGGCGGAGGCGAGCGTGGTGCGCTCACCTGGCCGCAACGCATGGGGAATCTGGTGGCGGCGGCCATGATGCGGGTGCTGTACCGTGCGCGCGTGACGGATCTCGGGCCTTTCCGCTGCGTCTCGACCCGCGCCCTGGAAGCCATGGCGATGCGGGATCCGGCCTTCGGCTGGACGGCCGAGATGCAGGTCAAGGCCTACCGGCTGCGACTACGGGTCATGGAGGTGCCGGTGCGTGCCTTGGCCCGCACCGCGGGGACGAGCAAGATTTCGGGGCGATTTGTGCCGGTTTTCCTCGCCGGATGGGCCATCCTGAGCACGATCTGGCGCTATCGATCAACGCCTTTGCCGGGTGCGCAAACGTGCCAGCGAGCCAGCGCACCAGCCAGACGTACCTGTGAAGACTTGCGGCACTTGCGGTGAAGGTCAGCGTGGTGCATGATAAACTTGTGATAGGAGGTGGACGATGACTGCGTCCGTTCCGATATCCCTCGAACCCTTGATCGGGTATCTGTCCGCCTGTGGCGGATGCGACCGTTTCGAATTCCATGACGGCTACGGGGAACCCGACCCCATCCAGGCCCGCGAATTCGCCGAGGCCCTGCGCGCCAAGTTGGGCGCCAACCTCGGAATCATCGCCTCGGTCGAGCAGACCGCCAACCGCGTAGCCGTGTGCGTGGTGACGGAGCCTGCCCCCGTCTGAGGGCAATGATCGCTGATTCGCTGTCCTACTCCTGATCGCCAGGTTTAGGCCAGGAACCGTCACCCTCGATGAGCGCCCCGAGTCCCCTCGGGGCGCTGTCGTTTCCAGATGCCGCCTGACTGCTCGCCTGACTGCTCGCTTGACTGATAGTGAACGGGCTACTGCTTCGGCTTGGGCTTGGGCTCAGGCTTCGGGGCTCCGGTCGGCAGCCTGCCGAAGCCTAAGCAGAGGCAAAAGCCAGTGCACGTCGCGGCACCGCTCACGCCGGTGCCGGCAGCGCGAAGAGCAGCGTCGCCGTGCGGGTCGTCCACTGCGCCAGGTCCTCGATGCGTTGACCGCGCACCTGAGCGACCAGTTCGAGGGTGTGCAGCACGTGCGCCGGATCGCAGCGCCGGCCGCGCATCGGTACCGGGGCCAGATACGGGCTGTCGGTCTCGACCAACAGGCGGTCGTTCGGCACCATCGCCGCGGCGCGGCGGAGCGCTTCGTTGGCTTTGAAGGTGACCATGCCATTGAACCCGAGGTGGTAGCCGAGATCGAGGTAGGCGCGCGCCTCGTCCGGGCCGCCACTGAAGCTGTGGATGACGCCACGATTCCGTGGATGGCGGCGCAGGCAGGCGATCATGTCCGGGTGCGCATCCCGCACATGGATCACCACCGGCAGCCGATGACGCACCGCCAGCTCCAGTTGCTGCTCCAGGCGTTCGGCCTGCACCGCGTGCGCATCGAGGGTGTGGAAGTACTCGAGCCCGATCTCGCCGAGCGCGCAGAAGCCGCCCTCGGTCAGGAGTTCGTCGAGTTGGCGCAGATGATCCGGAAACGAGTCGCCCGCCTCATGCCCGCTGAAGGGATCGAGCCCCACCGTGCAGCTGATCCGGTCCGGAAATCGCCGCGCCAGATCGCGCGCCGCACGACCGTCCGCGATGCCGGTGCCGATGGTGATGCAACGCCGCACGCCTGTATCCCACGCAGCCGCGATCACCGCGTCACGGTCACTGGCGAATCGCTCGTTGGTGAGGTGGCAATGCGTATCGATGATCGGCGGCAGCACGTCGCCCAGTCTGTCAGTGGACCCGGATGCGGAAGTCCGACTCGTCGCTGTCAGCGCCGGTCAGCCGTCTGTTCTCCGCCATCCCGGGGGCGAATCCCGCAATCCCAGGCGGCCCCGCCGCCCGACCGACCGAGCCCGCTTGCGTGATACAATGGGCGCAGCCCATCACGCAACCATCCTGGCTGCTTCAGCCAGGATGGAGGGCGACCGAAGGTCGCGGGGGCCCGGGGGAGAATCCCGCAATCCCAGGCGGCCCCGCCGCCGGACCGACCGAGCCCGCTTGCGTGATACAATGGGCGCAGCCCCTCACGCAACCATCCTGGCTGCTTCAGCCAGGATGGAGGGCGACCAAAGGTCGCGGGGGCCCGGGGGCAAAGCCCCCGAAACCGACAGCCGCACGACCGCCGAGCCCTGGTCGCGTGATAAAATGGGCGCAGCCCATCACGCGATTTTCTGGCTGGCCCCCAGCCAGAAAAAAGGGCGACAAAGGTCGCGGGGCCCGGGGGCGAAGCCCCCGAAACCGACAGCCGCACGACCGCCGAGCCCAGG
>JACCZE010000103.1 GCA_013696105.1 Planctomycetota bacterium
GTCAGCAGATGGAAGTAGTAGTGCTTCGCCTTCGCTCCGTAGCCGGCCAGGCGGTCGCCGTGGTGCTGGTTCTCCGAGGAGTGGAAGGAGGCATCCACCGGTCCGCTCGCGCGGTGACGATCGAGCACCGCGTCGATCTGACCGCGCAGCGCGAGCGCCTCGCGTTCTGGCAGCACGTCGACGATCAGATAGCCCTGCTCGTGGTAGCGGTCGACGTCGATGACTCTCATGCGCCCGCCGTGGCGGCCGCGCCCACCCCCTCGGTCGGCCCGACGGCTACGCGCTGTCCGGTCCGGGCGGACCGCAGCCCCGCGTCCAGGACACGCATGACGCGGACGCCATCGGCGAAATCGGGGCGGATCGCCTGGCGATGGTCGATGGCGGCAAGGACATCCGCCACCGCATGCACGAAGCCGTGCTCGTAACCGATGATATGTCCGGGGGGCCACCAGTGCTCCATGTACGGATGACTAGGGTCAGTGGCGAGGATGGTGCGGAAACCCCGTTCGCCGGCGGCGACGCGGTGGTCGTAGAACTCGAGCTCGTTCATGCGCTCGAGATCGAACGCGATGCTGCCGTCGCTTCCCGAGATCTCGAACGTGTTCTGATTCTTCCGCCCGTTGGCGAAGCGGGTGGCCTCGAAGGAGCCGATGGCTCCGTTCTCGAATCGCACGTGCATCAGTGCCGCGTCCTCGACGGTGACCGGCCCCTTGCGCGCATCGATGCTGCCGGCGCTGAAGGTCGCCGAACCGCTGCCGGCCAGCGGCCGTTCGGAGATGAAGGAGGCGGTCATGCACGACACGCTCGCGATGTCCCCGACCAGGAAATGCGCGAGGTCGACGCTGTGCGAGTTGAGGTCGGCATGCGGTCCCGAGCCGGCGGTCTCGGCGCGCAGATGCCAGGTCAGCGGGAATGCCGGATCGACGATCCAGTCCTGCCGGTACGCACCGCGCCAATGGAAGATCCGTCCCACCCTCCCGGCGTCGATCAGCCGCTTGGCGAGCATCACCGCCGGCAGGCGGCGGTAATTGTGGTTCAGGTAGTGGACGACCCCCGCGGCGCGCGCGGTGTCGTGCATCTCCTGCGCCTGGGCCAGCGACACCGCCATCGGCTTCTCGCAGAAGATGTGCTTGCCCGCGCGCGCGGCGGCGATCGCCGCCTCGTGGTGCAGGTGCGTCGGCAGCGCGATGTCGACGATGTCCACGTCGTCGCGCGCGATCACCGCCCGCCAATCGGTCGACGCCTCCTGCCACCCCCAGTTGGCGGCGAACGTCGCGGTGCCGCCAGCGTCCTGCCCACAGGCGACCTTCAGCACCGGCGCGATCCCACCGGGAAGGAACTTCGGCGCCTGGCTCCAGGCGTTGCTGTGCACGCGGCCCATGAAACGGGTTCCGAGGATGGCTACATTCAGGGTCTTCATGGGGTGCTCTGTGTCTGGTCCGCAGGTTCGCCGGCGCCGTGAGTCACCGCGCCGCGGAGGCGGTGCGCGCCTCGGCCTCGATCGTGTCCGAGATCGCGCGCAGCGCGCGAACGCTCTCGGCGACCGCCGCGTCCTCGTCGTCTGCGAAGTCGGGATGGAGGAAGTCGAGCTCCATGGCGAGGAACCCCTGATACCCGGCCTGCTTCAGCAGACGCGCGATGCGCACGTTGTCGATGAATCCCCGCCCCACCGGGGTGGTCGAGAAGAAGAACCAGTCGTCTACCGCGGCCGCGGGATTGACGCGCAGGTCCTTGATGTGCGTTGCGAACGTATGCTTCGCCAGGAACTCCATTCCCTTTACCGGGTCGTCGAGCAAGCGGGCGAAGTTGCCGGTATCGAAGTTGACGCCCAGGTGCAGCGATCCCACCTCGTCGATCAGCTGCAGGATCTCCGTCGCGGTGAAGTCGATGTGATTCTCGATCGCCAGCCGGATGCCGTGATCCGCCGCCGCCCGCACCGCCTCGCGCAGCTGCACGACCAGCCGGGCGATCTGCTCCTGGTGATCCTCGAAGCGGAACACCAGGCTCGATCCGACGATGCGCATGACCGTGGCGCCGATCGACTGCGCGTGATCGAGCGATCGGACGAGGTCGTCGTACTCCTGCCGGCTGCGTCCGCCCTGGAGCCCGTCCGGATGGCCCCAGGCGTAGACGCGGTCGAATCCGTACGCATCGAGGCGGTCCCGGATGCCGGCGAGGTAGCCGGGGTCGTCCTTGCGCGGGATGAAGCACGACTCGAGCGACACGCCATCGACGCCCAGGGCGCGCGCGCGATCGATGAAGTCTTCGAGCGTCATGCGCTTCGCGGGCGGACGCTGCTGCGCATAGACCTCGCCGAAGAAGCGGTGGTAGCAGTAGCTGTCGATGCCGACCTTCATGGGGGACCATCCTCGGGCGGTGGGTGCCTGCGCCGTGGCTGCACACCATGGCGCCCCGGGACCGCGGGTCTTGGACGCCGACGCCGCCGACTATGCTGAAAACGACATGAGCACCGGAACCAGGCAGTCCGCGTCGACCGCGTCCCTCGAGGGGCGATTGGGCGATGAGCATGGCCAGGGCCTGTTCGACCAGCTGACCGACGTGCAGTTCTGGATCAAGGATGCGCAGGGCCGCTACGTGCGCGTCAATGCAGCGCTGCTGATGAACTATGGATTCAACGACACGGGGGCGGTGCTCGGGAAGACGGACCGCGAGCTGTTCGCCCCCCACCTCGCCGACCGCTACCTGCTGGACGACCGCGCCGTGCTCGCTGGGCGCCCGATCCATGGCCGCATCGAACTCGTCGCCCGTCCGGACCACAGCACCGGGTGGCACGTCACCGACAAGATCCCGCTGCGCTCGCGCGCGGGGCGGATCATCGCCACCGCGGGCATCACCCGCGATCTGCATGGACACAGCGCGGCGGCGATCGGCGACCGGATCGGCGCGCTGGCCCCGGTGGTCGAGCTCGTCCGCGCCACCTACGCGGAGCCCCTGGACAAGCCGCTGCTGGCCCGCTCGATCGGACGGTCGATCCGTTCGCTGGAGCGGCAATTCACCGCCGCGTTCGGCATGCCGCTGCTCGGGTATCAGCGCATGCTGCGCATGCACCAGGCCTGCCACTGGCTCGTCACGACGCGGCGACCGATCACCGGCATCGCGCTCGACCTGGGATACGGCGACCACAGCCACTTCACGCGGGAGTTCGGCAGGCTCTTCGGCGTATCCCCCCGGGTCTACCGCGCGCGCTGGGCGCACCGGGCCGACGCGACGCCCGCGAGCGCGTCGCTGCCGCGACCGGTCGCCCCGCGCTGAGGTCCCAGGTACGGTCGGACGCCGCGTGCGCGCGCCCGGGACGCCGTCGACGGGTCACTGCCGGAACTTCATCTCCCGCGCGCTGCGTTCCCGTCCGGTGGGGACGGTCAACGGCGCATACAGCTCCGGACGCCGTGCCAGCATCCACTCGGCACCCGTCGCGTGCTCGAGGAGGGCCAGGTCGAGGTCCGCCACCGCCATGCCGCCACCGAGCGCGTCGCATTCGGCGAGGATGCGCCCGTACGGATCGACGACCATCGCATGCCCGGGGCGGATCTCGTCGTCGTCGATGCCGACGCCGTTGCTGAAGGCGACGAAGATGCCGTTGTCATGGGCGCGGCTGGGGAGCCAGCGCATGAGCCACCCGCGGCCCTTGTCGCCGAGGAACTCAGCCCGCAGAGCCGCGGGGTCGCGGGCGCGATCGTCCCAGAGCCGGCGTTCGATCAGGCCGAGGAGGTGCGGATTCGCGGTGCGGCAGCCGCCGGTCTGGTGCGGCGCGATGAGCAGACGCGCTCCAGCAAGGGCCGTGGCGCGCGGATTCTCGATGATGTTGTTGTCGTAGCAGATCAGGATGCCGGCGGTGATGCCGTGGGGATCCTCGAACACCGTGTAGGAATCGCCGCTGGAGATCGCATCGTGCTCGAAGGCGTGCAGCTTGCGATGGCGCGCGAAGCCGCCGTCGGGCATCGCGACGAAGTAGCTGTTGAAGAGCCTGCCGTCGGGAGCGGCTTCGATCAGCCCGGCTCCGATCGACATCCCGGTCTCGCGCGCCATCCGGGCCACCGCGCGTGCGCTCGGACCGTCCGGGAGCGGTTCGGCCAGGGCCCGCAGGGCGCGCTCGTCGAGATTGCGGAGGAACCAGTACCCCGACAGGTTGCATTCGGGGAAGATCGCGAAGTCGGCGCGGGCCGCGGCCGCCTGCGCCACCAGGGTGCGCATCGTCGCCAGGTTCGCGGCCGCGTCTGCCGGCTGGCTGGCGCATTGGATGGTGGCGACGCGCATCGGATTCTCCCTGGACGCATGGGCGGTGAATGGCGGATTAGCGGACATCGGGTGGAAGCCAAGGCGGATCCGCAGGACGCCGAGCCGGTCACAGAGATCCAGCCACGAGCGCGTCAACGGATGCATATGGGCCTGGCACGCGGTGGCGTTCATGCCGGCCAGGAACGTGCCGAGGTACGGCCGCAGCTTCGCCTCGTCGGCGACGAAGCGGAAATCGCCGGCCCTGAACATGGTGGACGCACCGAACAGCGCGCGGCGGCGGCCGTTGAGCATGAACGCTCCGTCGACCACCGCGATTTCGCGCACACCGAAGCGCTCCTCGCGGACGTTCACCACTCCGTCCGCGGTCTGCAGCCAGGCGACCATGCGATGCATCGTCGGCTGTTCGGGCGACCACAGGCGGGCGCCCGGCAGAGCGAGGCCTTCGACCGTCACGCGCAGGGATCCGGACTCTCCCACGCGTCCCACGCGTCCCACGCGTCCCACGCGTATGACCCGTCGCGACGTCGCACCGATCGGCGAACCGTCATCACGCAGCGCCTGCAGCATGAGGTCACCGCTCCACCCGGCCTTAGCCGTGACATCGACGATCACATCGCATGCAGGACCTTCGACCTGCGGTACCACCCGCGTCCCCGAGATGAACGCACCCCGATGCCAACGCAGCATCACGCTGCCGGTGATGCCAGCGGCCTTCTCCCCGAACCAATGGCCCTCACCGCAGGGGATCTGCACATCGCCGGTCTCGAAGCGCGGCAGCGACGACCAGGATCGCGGCCTGACCTCCAACCGGTGTCTACCTGCGGTCGATAGACCGGCGAGATCGCACGCGATCGGCGCGTAACCGACATCCTGCACTCCCACCGGCACCCCATCGAGGAGCACCTGTCCGCCCCAGCGGATCGCGTCGAATTCGGCGACCGCGTCGAAACCGGCGCGACCCTCGACCTCCAAGCGGTAGGTGCCCGAGCTCCACGATTCTGCGGTGGCCTGGTCGACGAACTGGGGCGCTTCGTCCCAGCTGCCGGGCCCGCCGATCGGCCGGAAGTCGTCCGTCCCGTTGGAGGAGAAAGCCCAGGCGCCGTCGAGGGATCGCTGCCAATCGGCGGCGACCGGAACCGGATCCGTCACAGCGGAAAATGGCGACAGGCCGACTGAGAGGAGCAGGAGGATCCGCTACATGGCGTTTCCTGACAGAGACCACATCCGTCGTCTGGACCCGATCATCCTGATTCTGCTCCGATGTGAGGTATCAACACGCCACGGTTAGAATGCGTAATCCTCGCATCCGTGACCAATGACGTCGTACGTCGGTTCCCCTTCCTGTCGCGGCGCACTGGTGCGCGTCTGGGCCGACCCAGCGATGGACGATCAGCCCCGCCTGGTTGCCACGACGGGGGATAGCGCCCAGCGTCAGGCGGAACCGAGAAGCTGAGCACCCGCGGGTGGGCGGATGCTCAGCTTCTTGGCCCCGCCGTCACCGTCGTGGATCCTTCAGGTCCCGCGCGAATTCCGCCGCCAGGTGAACGCGAGAAGAGACATCACGAGGCAACCGAGGCCGCCAGTGCCGCAGAAGAAATTCCTGTGTCCATCCACGGACGAATCGGATGGCGGGAGTCCGGCCGTTCCCGAACCACCGGTCGATCCAGTGGCGGTCGCGGTACCAGTACCCGTGCCCGTCGTCGTTCCGCCGGCGGTGCCGGCGCCATTGCCGGAACGTCCGGTGAGGGTGACATTATTGGACCCGGCCCCGGCGATGTAGCTGATCGTGAACGTGGTGCTGGGATTGGTGGATGAGGTGACTATGGCTCCTTCC
>JACCZE010000127.1 GCA_013696105.1 Planctomycetota bacterium
CGACCGCCTCGCGCGAGGGCGAGCTGCGCGCGGCGGCGGTGGCCGAGAGCGCGCGCATTCCGCACCTCGAGTCGATGGCCCAGGGGCTGACCTCCGAGAACGCCTCGCTGCAGTCGCGCCTGGCCGAACTCGCGACCCGGCTCGAAGATGAACGCAAGGCCTCGGCCGAGAAGCTGGCGCTGCTCGATGACGCCCAGCGCCAGCTGGGCGACGCGTTCAAGGCCCTGTCGGCCGAATCCCTGCGCGCCAACAACCAGTCATTCCTCGATCTCGCCAAGGCGACGCTCGAGAAGTTCCAGGAGGGCGCGAAGGGCGATCTCGACCATCGCCAGCAGGCGATCGACGCGCTGGTCAAACCGCTGAGGGAATCGCTGGAAAAGGTCGGCGGCACCATCCAGGAGCTCGAGAAGACCCGCGTCGGCGCCTACGCCTCGCTGGGCGAGCAGATCAAGCACCTGGCGCTCGGACAGACCCAGCTCACGGGCGAGACCGCGAACCTGGTCAAGGCGCTGCGCGCTCCCGCCGTCCGCGGCCGCTGGGGAGAGATCCAGCTCAAACGCGTGGTCGAGCTCGCTGGCATGCTCGAGCACTGCGATTTCATCCAGCAAGAGACGCACAGCGGCGACGAAGGCCGCATGCGCCCCGACCTCATCGTGCGCCTGCCGAACCAGAAGCGCCTGGTGATCGACGCCAAGGCGCCGCTGCAGGCGTATCTCGAGGCGCTCGAATGCTCGGACGACCTCGCCCGGATCGCGCGACTCAAGGACCATGCGCGGCAGATCCGCACGCACCTGCAGCAGCTCGGCGCCAAGTCGTACTGGGACCGCCTGGAGAAATCCGGGGAGACGCCCGAATTCGTCGTGCTGTTCCTGCCGGGTGAGATCTTCTTCAGCGCCGCGCTCGAGCAGGACCCGGCGCTCATCGAGTACGGCGTCGAGCAGCGCGTCATCCTTGCCACACCGACCACGCTGATCGCGCTGCTGCGCGCCGTGGCCTACGGCTGGCGCCAGGAGCAGCTCGCCGCCAACGCGCAACAGGTGGCGAATCTGGGGCGCGATCTCTACAAGCGCATCTCCGACCTCGCCGGCAACTTCGACAACGTGCGCAAGCACCTGGACAAGGCGGTCGAGTCCTACAACGAAACCGTGGGCACGCTCGAACGCCGCGTGCTGCCCGCGGCGCGGCGCTTCAAAGATCTGGGCGCCGCGACCGGCGAGGACATCCCCGTGGCCGAGACCATCGACAAGGCCGGACGATCGCTGCAGGCCGAGGAGCTGAAGAAGCTGCCACCGGCCGCCGGCGCCGGCTGACGCAGGGATATCGGGGCAGCCGACCGAGCCGGCCTGGCAGCACCTGCCCGGAGATGCGCACCGCGGCGGCGCAGCAGCCGGGTCGGATCAGGATTCGCGCCAGCGGCGCATGGCCAGGAGCGCCGCCAGCACGATCAGCCCCAGGCCGATTCCAGTGCCGCATTTCGATGCGTCGGAGCCGGTCGATGGATTGCTGATCGTCACCGTCACCTGCGCCGAACCGCTCTGGCCGCCCGCGTCGAACACGGTCATGCGCAGCACGTGAGAACCTTCGCTGAACAGGATGGTATCCCAGGCGCTATGACCGCCGCCGGCGTGGTAGTGGTTCGGATCGCTGGGATTGGCGAGGTCGGTCCAGGTCAGGACGCCGTCGACGCGGAACTCGGCGCGCACGGTGCCGACGTCGTCGGTGGCGCTGCCATAGAACTCGGCATTGCGCCCAGAGAGGACCTCGCCGGTCAGGGGCCGGGTGATGGTGCAGCTCGGCGGCAGGTCGGCCGCGACGGCGATGGTGAAGGACTGCGTGGCGTTGGGCAGGTTGCCATTGGCCGCGCGCACCGTGACGTTGGCGTTTCCAAGCGCGGTCGGCGTCCAGGAGATGACGCCGGTGACCGGATCGATGGTCATGCCGGTCGGCGCGGTGGTCAGCGTGAAGGTCGCGGCCGGATTCCCGGAGGCGTCGACATCGTAGGTGTACGGCGAGCCGAGCACCGCGGTCAGCGGGGGCGTGGTGGTGATGGTCGGGGCGCCGAGGGTGCTGTCGCTGGCGCTGACGCTCACCGTGCGCGTGGTCATGCCGACCGATGCGACCGCGATGGTCGCGGCATCGTCCACGGTGTCCGCGTCCGCTGCGGCAGCAATGGTGATGGTCTGAGGCGTGGCGAAATTCGCCGTGGTGAAGGTCAGCGTCGCGGGGGCGGCGGTGATGTCGCTATCGCCGGTGGCGCGCGACACCGTCACGGTCGTCGTCGTGGCCGGAGCGATGGTCAGCCGCGCGGTGACGGTTCCGCTGGCGCCCTCGCTGATCGCCAGGGTGCTGGCGGAGAGGGTGATGCCGATCGCCGCGGCGCCGGTGTCGTGCACCCGCGCGGCGACCGGCTCGGTGGTGATGCCCGGAGCGGATACCGACAGCGTCGCCGTATCGTCAGCCGTGTCCGCGTCCGCCGCGGCGCTGATGGTGGCGATCTGCGGGGTGGCGTAATTCGCGGGGGTGAAGGTCAGCGTCGCACCGCCGCTGACGGTGATGTCGGCGTCGCCCGCGCTGCGCGCGATCGTCACCGTCACGTTCGTCGCGGGCGCGGTGGCGAGGCGCACGTTCACCACCGCCAGGCCCCCTTCCTGCAGCCACAGGTTCTGCGGTGTCACCACCAAGGCCTGCGCGGGACTGGTGAGCGAAGCGCGATGGATCGAACCCGACGAGGCCCCATAACCGGCGAAATACATCAGACCGTCCGGACCGACGGCGCAGTCGATCTGGCCCGACGATCCCGTGGCGAACAAGTCGACGCTGGTGACGTTGTTCGCACCGTCGAAGGTCGCGCGCATGAGATTGCCTGAATTGTAATCGCCGAAGATGAAATTGCCGCGGTAGGCCGACGGCACCGCGCTGCTGTCGAGGAACGCCCCGCCGGTGATGCAGCCGCCGAAATCCCCCGCCGACGCCGTGCCCGAGCCGCTCGTCGCATCCGCCCCGGCCTGCACCGCGGTGAAGCTGGTCGCCGAGGGTGTGCCCGTGACGTACACAGTCCCGTTGAAGCTGCCGTCGGTCACCCCGCTGATCACCACCATTCCGCCGCGGCGGAAGCGGTGGGGGGAAGACGTGGTGATGGTGATGATCCCACCCGAACGCACGGCGCCGGATGCGGCGATGGTCGCGGCGTAGACCAGATTGGAATTGGTGCGGTAGACGATGCGCGGGGTGATGAAGCCCGCGCCTTGGGCGTTCTCGGCGAAGCGGTCGCCGATGTGGTCGCCGGCCGCGACCAGGAACGACTGTTCATAGTTGTCCCCGACCACGTTCACCCACAGGCTTCCGGTCGCGGGCTGGAAGGCGAGGGTGAACGGGTTGCGGAATCCCCGAGCGAACACGTAGTCGTAATTCGGTCCTGCGCCGTCGTAGAAGGGGTTGTCCGAGGGAGCGGTGCCATCGGCGTTGGCACGGCAGACCTTCGACGCCGACGACGCCAGATCGGCGCCCTCGCCTAACGCCGCGCCATTGCCGGCATTGCCGATGGCCCAATAGAGCTTGCCGTCACGGCCGAATCCGATGCCGCCGCCGTCGTGGTTCTGGCCGACGGTGACCAACCCGCTGATCAGATCGATCGCTCCGGTGCCGACATCGGCCGAAGCGTCCATGCGCACGATACGCTGCTCGCTGGCCGACACCGTGACGAAGAAGTACACCCGGTGGTTGGTGAGGAAGTCCGGGTCGAAGCACACGCCGAGCAAGCCGCATTCGCTATTGGTCTCGGGCGTGAAGGTCGTGAACGGCGTCGCCAGCAGCGCGCCATTCTTGACGATGCGCACCTCGCCGGTCTTGCGCGTCACGAACAGGCGGTTGCTGCCGTCGGGTGCCCAGGCCATCGCGGTGATGGATCCCAGCGATCCGGTGGCGGGCACCACCGTGGTATCCGTGAACGCCGCATCGGCCATGGTCGCTGACCACGCGGCCGGGGCGGCCGCGATGACGGCGGCGCAGACCAAGGCCGCAGCATGCAGGCTGCGGCTGAACGCGGTGCTGGTAGGCATCGGACCTCCTTCGATCCCACGGATCCTAGCGCCCCGACGGAGAACGCCCGCGGCTTTCCCCGTACGGGCACCACCGGTCGACATGCATGGGGAGCATGGGCCCCGCTGAGAGTTCGCCGCTGACCCGGTGCCCGGTCCTGCTAGCGTGCGGCCATGGCCGAGCGTACCGGTACCGTCTACCTCGTCGGCGCCGGTCCCGGCGACCCGGGACTGCTGACCTGCCGCGCCCGCGACCTGCTCGTCGCCTGCGACTGCGTGGTCCACGACTACCTGGTCAATCCCGTCATCCTCGATCTCGTTCCCGCCGGCGCCGCGCGCCACAACGTCGGCAAGCGCGGAGGATCGAGCTCGATCTCGCAGTCCGAGATCAACCGCATGATCGTCTCGCTGGCGAGCAGCCATTCCCGCGTCGTCCGCCTCAAGGGTGGCGACCCCTTCCTGTTCGGCCGCGGCGGCGAGGAGGCCGTCGCCCTCGCCGAGGCCGGCATCCACTTCGAAGTCGTTCCCGGAGTCACCAGCGGAACCGGCGTACCCGCCTACGCCGGCATCCCGGTCACGCACCGCGCGGCATCGTCGGCGGTGGCGTTCGTCACCGGTCATCAGCAGGCCGGGAGCGACACGGATCTCGATTGGTCCTCCTTCGCGCGCATCGAGACCCTGGTCCTGTACATGGGCGTGCACCGCCTCGCGGAGAACTGCGCCGCGCTGATCGCAGCGGGGCGCTCGGCGGACACTCCCGCCTGCGCCATCCAGTGGGGCACCTATGCCCACCAGCTCGTGGTCACCGCCACCCTCGGAACGCTCGCACGCGAGGTCGCTGCCGCCGGGCTCGGCGCTCCGGCGATCACCGTCATCGGGGATGTCGTCAGCTACCGCGAGAAGATCCGCTGGTTCGACCATCCCCTTCGCC
>JACCZE010000154.1 GCA_013696105.1 Planctomycetota bacterium
AGGACAAGGTCGCCAAGCTCGACCCCGATGACCCGGATGCTCAGCTGCAGGCGATGGAAGATACCGCGGCGCTCACCAGCGACGCGATGGGCATGGTGATGCAGATGCTGCTGCGAAACACCGACCCCGAGCACAACACGCCGATCGAGAAGGCAGCGACGTCCGATGCGCCGGGGCGGAGCGGACCACTCGATCGGCAACTCCAAGATCTGCAGCAGGAGCCTGAAGCCGCGCCCGATGCCGCGCTCCCAGCGCCGGCCGCTCCCTGATCCAGGCCGCTGGGCCCTCAGCACCGTCGTTCCTCGCTCTCCGGATCGCTCACGCCGAAGCGTCATCGTCGCTTCCTCCTGGAAGCGGACGTCTGGCAGCCATGACATTCCCGGGGATAGGTCTCGTCGCCTCAGATGCTCGGGCACGTGCTGGTTCTGGAGCCGTCGGTCCGGCCGCGGAAGGGTCAATCACGGCCTATGTCAGGGTACGTTGATCGTTTTAGACCAAAAGCTGAGCTTTAGTGCCATTGCGGAGCCCCGTTGCTTGTTACGATTGCAACCTCTCGATCGGACGTCTGTTCGATCAATTCAACTGATTCACATGGTTACTGGAGCATGCATGCACAAGATTCTCTCGATCGTCCTCGTGGCGTTCCTCATCGGCTCGGGCGCTGGAACGCTCCAGGCTGAAAGCTACCACCCTGGCGACGACATCGGAACCGTCCATCTGGTGGTGCGGGTCACCCCGGGCGATCAGACCACCTTGGTGCTGGGAAAGTTCACCAACAATGGCGGCGTGGTGGGAATCAAGAGCTGGGACTACACGCGTGATCCGTTCAGCTCCGATCCATTCGACCTGGTGTTCGGCAGGCCGGTCCACGAGTTCACGCCGTCCACCCTGCGCTTCGTTCCCAGTACGTATTATGTCCCCTCCATGGAGACGACCTGCATCTTCTCGCTCTGGGGTGTCGGTCTGAATACGATCCTCGAGCAATTCATCAATGGGACGCGGTTTCCGCTGGTTTGCACCCAGGAGGTGACGCTGGCCTGGGGCGAGGAAGCCGAACTTTGCATCACCTACGAAACCGAGGATCATCACCTCACCGTGCTCGAGACCTTCACGAATTTCGTCTTGGCGACCGTGGAGATCCCGGGCGTCTTGAAGCCCGGCACCACGCCCAGGCCGTTCTGGCGCAACCGCAAGGTCATCAATACGCTCGACGGCCAGGGTCTTCCGGTGGAGCCTCTGACGGGCGTGAGCGGCATGGGCCATTCGGGATGATCCACAGCGGCCTCGTCACTGGGTGATGAGCAGCGCATCTGATAACGGCCCGACGATCATCCGCAGCGATGATCGCCGGGCCATTGTCGTTGGTGGTTCTCGTTCCGGGGCCCGCACCGCCGATGCTGCGCCATGATTCCGCGGCTGAAACCGGCGACGCGGTTTCTGATTCAGGGCGCCGGGGGCTGCTCTGCGTCGTCCCACGCCCACAGGATCGCCCACGCCGGCGCGCTCATCATCGCTTCCTGCTGGAAGCGGAAGGCGGGCAGCACGATGACGTCCTCAGGGATCGTCTCGGTCGCCGCAGGTGCAGGTGCAGGGGCTGGTGACGAAGCCGTCGGATCCGTAACGACAGCCGGCTCCACTCGCGTCGGGTTCTCGGTCGGCGTCGGCGCGTCGGCCGTGAGCATGAATGGCGGCGCTTCCGCTCCGCCGAGCGCGAAGGCGTACCCGTAGAGGTCACCTGTTTCACGGATCGCCTGCGACCACGCGGTGAGTGCGCCGCGCGCAGGTGCCTCCGCTTCCGCTTCCGCATCCGCGGTCGTTGTCGTGTTCGTTGGCGGAGGGTCGATCGTCGACGAGCGTACCAGCACCTCGGGAGCGGCGAGCGGATCAGCCGTGACTGCCGCTGGTGCTGTGACGGGCAATTCCGCATCGCCGAACACCGCGGCGCACCAGGCGACGACGTCGCCAGAGGAGCGCGCACGATCCACGCGCTGGGTCCATCGCGCGATTGCGTCGGGATCGATGAACGCTGCCGTAGCGACGATCGGCACCAGCGTGGCGTCTGGTTGCGCCGTCGGCGACTGCGGCGCCGTGGTCGCATCCGACCGCAGCGCCGGTGTGGCCGTGGACGCGCGGGTGTACCACAAGACCGCCGTGCCGGCCGCGATCGCCGCCAGGGTCAGGCAGAGCGTCAGGGTGCGGTGCGAGGAGCGCGGCGGTGCAGAGGTGCTGTGGATGCGATCACCGCCCGATTCGGTGGGTGCGGTCTCAGAACGCAGCGGCGCGCGCGACAGGTGGGTGGAGTAGAGCGGATTGGCCGGAGCGTCGAGGATGACAGGTGCTGGCGGAGAGGGCGCGGATGGCGGATGGCGGATGGCGGATGGAGACGCGATGACGATCGCGGGCGAGGCAAGGCGTGACGCGGCAGGGGGCTCGATGGGTGCGGGCAGCGGCTGGGGAGGGGAGGAGCCGGCGAGGTCAGCCCCGGACTGCGCAGGGACGAGCGTGGGCGCGGGCTTGGTCGGCTCGGGATCGAGCGCGACTGCGATCGGCGGGGCTGGTGGCGCGGGTTCCGGCTCGGAGGGTGCGGTTATTGATTCGAGGTTCGCATCCGCATCCGTATCGGCGGCGATCATCGGCGCGGGGGCAGCCGTGACCTCTTCGATCGGCTCGACCTCCTCGACGGTATCGACGATGACCGAGATCTGCACGCTCGCCGGCGATGCGACGGCGAATGCCGCAGACGGCGGGCCATCCGACGGTTCGTTCGCGACCTCCGTCGATGACGGAGCGCTGGCCAGGGGTTCCACCGGTTCGCTCGCCACCTCAGTCGGTGGAGGCGCGCTCGTCACCGGTTCCAACGATGTCGCTGGAGGAAGTGCGAGGGCCACGTCCGCGTCCGATTGCACCGCGGAGACGATGTGCGCTGGCTCCGCCGCGATGGCGGCAGCGATGGCGTCCGCGTCTGGCAGCGTCAGCACCGACGCGTCGGATACCTGATCCGTGGTGGTCGGAGCCGCGAGGACTTCGGCGCCGACCGGATCAGCGCTCGGCTGGGTCGCGGTGTTGTCGACCGCTGCGTTCGCATCGCGTGCGGGCTGATCGTCGGAGATCACCGCTGCGGGAGCGCTGTCCGCGGGCGTGTCAGCAGTGGGCTGCGCAGCGACGGGAGCCATGACCACGGGTGCATCCGCGCGCATCGCCTCGGCGTCCGACGCTGGTGCCGTCGCGACTACGGCGATGGCCGGTTCGGGCACATCGACCGGCGCGGCCACCGTATCCGACGGCACCGCGACGACCGCTACCGGGGTGGCGGTCGCCGCGGGTACACTCGTCGTGGCCTCGACCACCACCGTTCCCGGCGGCGGCTCGCCGCGCCGTTCGGCCCAGAATGCGGCGAAGCTCTTCTCGATGTCGGCGGTGCGCGACAGCACCGAGTCGACCGCGCAGGTCTCTTCGAGTTCGCGCATGAAGCGCTGCTCGTCGGTTTCCTGCGGCTCCTCGTCGCCTTCGATCTCGTCCGAACCGAGCACCGCGTCCGGATGCGGCTGCCAGGTGCACAGCGCCGGTCGGCGGCGGCGGCGCACGGGCTCCTCGGGCGGGAATTCGGTGCGCGTAATGGTGCGTTCGTTCTCTGGGCGGAAACGCAGATCGACCTCGCCGTACTGCTCGAATTGCTGCGCCTCGAGGAAGCGCTGGCGCGCGCATTCGAGCACCGCCATCACCGTCGTCACCTGGCCCAGCAGCGAGGGCTCGGCGGCGAACAGCCAGCTGAGCTTGGCCGAGCCGTTGGCGCGCAGCGCGTCGAGCACCGAGCTGATGCGCACTTCCAGTGGGGCGCTGTCGTTGATCACCGTGCGCGGCCCCAGGCCGTTGATGCGCTTGAGCACGTCCTCCCACGCCGACGCCAGCGCGTAGGGATCGGCGTTCTCCAGATCGATGCCTTCGGCCTCGGTGGGATCCTCGGGGATGTCCTCGCGCAGCTGGCGGATGTGGTGCAGCGCGTGCTCGTCGCCGCGCGCGCCCAGCACCAGGCCGGCCTCCTTGAAATGGCGGTAGGCGAGCAGCTTGCCGATCAGGCCGGTGCGCAGGTCGATGATCTCCTCGTCACCGTCCTCCTCGGCCTCGGCGCCGATCAGCGGTGGCGCGACCAGTCGCGCCTTGATCTCGAGCAGCGTCGCCGCCATGAGGATGAACTCGCCGGCGATGTCGAGATCGAGGTCCTGCCACTGGCCGATCGTGTCGATGAACTGCTCGGCGATCAGCGCGATCGGGATGTCGACGATGTCGACCTCGGCCCTGCGCACGAGGTACAGCAGCAGATCGAGCGGACCCGAAAACGACGCCAAGCTGACCGTGTAGCCGATGTCGACCGACTCGCCCTCGGCGAGGTCGGCGCGATCGGACGATGTCGCCTCGACGGTCATCGTCGCGATGGTAGCGGGTATGCGCAGGGGGGAAGGAGCGGGAACGTCCCTGAGTTCTCCGTGCTCCGTGCTCCGTGCTCCGTCGACAGCCCGCGACGCCTCATCTACCGAAGCCATACCATCCGTAGAGACGGAGAACCTAGGACGGAGGACGTAGCACGGCTGTCCTTTCTAGAGCACCTTCCTCAACTTCCGCAGCCACGCGATCATCTTCTGCACCGCCATCGCCGGGGGCGAGGGGCGATGCATCAATCGGATGGTCCGCACCACGGTCAGATCGCGGATCGGCTTGCTCATCAGCTCGAAGCCTTGAACGCAGCCGTCCGGGATGATGCCCAGGCCCAGTCCGGAGCGGACCATGGCCTTGATCACCTCCACGTTGGTCAGGCCCATCACCGGTTCGAAGGGCAATGCGGCCTTCTCGAAGGCCTGGTCGAGCAGGGTGCGGATGGTCAGGCCCTTGGCGAAGGTGACCACCCGCCGCCGCGACAGGTCGGCCATGGTGTCGGGCACCTGATCCTTGGCCAAGCCGTGGGGGTAGGCCACCACCAGCGGGTTCTGGAACAGCCGTTCGCAGGTGAGCTTGGGGTGCTCGGTGGTGCCGATCGCCACGTCGAGCTCGTCGTCCAGCAGCATGGCCATCAGCTGGCCGCTGGGCAGGCATGTCACCTGCACGTCGACGCGCGGATTGGCCTGGATGAACCCCGCCAGCACCGGTGGCAGGGTGTAGATGCCGATCGAGTCCACGGTGCCGAGGCGGACCTTGCCGCTGACCTCGCCCTGCCGGCCGCGGACCTTCTCCGGCAGCGCCGCCAGTCCCTGCAGCAACTCGCGCGATCCCTCGGCCAGGATCTCGCCGGCTGGCGTGAGGCGCGCCCCTTGCGAGGTGCGTTCGACCAGCTGCGTCCCCAGTTGGCGCTCGAGTTCCTGGATCTGCCGACTGATCGACGGCTGCGTCAGCCCGCGCGACCGCGCCGCCGCGCTCACCGATCCGTGCTCGGCGATCGCCAGCAGGCTGGCCAGGGAATGGGGCGACAGGTCGGGGACGGCCATGCGGTGAGCGTATGGGGGAGGGGCCCGAAGGCCAGGAGGCGGCAGATGGCGGATGGCACATGGCATGAGTCTTTTCGGGCGCCGAGCGGCGGTGGCGGCATAAAATCGGCGCAGCCGATGCCGCCACGATGTCGGAGGCTTCCGACGACATCGAGCCGCGACAAAGCCCGGGGGTAGGCCCGTCCACGGGCCGTAGGGGCGATAGCCCCTGAGCAAAAAGTCCGCGACAAAGCCCGGGGGTAGGCC
>JACCZE010000171.1 GCA_013696105.1 Planctomycetota bacterium
CGTCGCCATCGTGGAGCAGGATGCGAGCACCCCACTGCGACAGGATTCCCCCATCCATGGTCAACGAGCGAGCGACATTCCTCATGACCACGCTGTCGGGATGCTGAGTGACCGCGGCGATGTGCATGCGTCTGGTGGCGAGGTGAATGACGACCAGCACGTAGACCGTGCGTATGCCCGCGAGGGTGATGACCGGAACCGTGAAGAAATCACAGGCAGCGAACTGCCGCCAATGCGCCGCACAAAAGGTCTTCCAGCGCCGCGACTGGCGCGTTCGCACCGGGGCGATGGGGATACCATTGCGTTTGAGGATATTGGCGACGGTACTTTTGCAGAGGTTGCCGCCATTCATACCCAGCATGCCGAGGATCTTGCCATAGCCCCAGGCGGAGCAGCGGCGGGCGATCGCGCACACGAGGCGTTCGATCCAGCCAGCGATGCGCGGTCGACCGGGTCCCCGCGTGGTTGTGCGGGGCGTACGCTGTCGACGTTGGACGAGGTGTCTGAACCATCCGCGCACCGTACCGATCGCGCCGATGAACAGCGACTCGGACGCTTCTCTCCAGCCGAGCACCTTGGCGGCGCTGGCGATGTCGCGTCGTTCATCATGGGTGAAGGGGATCGCCCTGGTGCCGAGCAGGGCACGCAGGATCCGCATGACGGCGATGAGTTGGAGTCGCAGCAGCGTGTTTTGGGCACGCAGCGCGGATTCGCGCGCGGTTGGTCGGAGGAAACAGAGCATGTGGCGTTCCAGAATTGGGGCCGCGCACCATGTCGTTCGTCGCTGTGGCTGCTCGAAAAATATCCTGTTACGCGTCGGATTGTCAGAACCGGAAGTGGGATGTCGGTGATGACCATGAGCCCGCCGGTTGACGATGGTGGCGAGCGGCCCATTGCCCAGCTCTGCTGCGCGTGATGATACCCCACCCATGGCTTACCCGACCACGAAACCGGGGATTCGCGCACGGATCGCCTCGTATCGTCGCCTCCTCCGTCAGGAGTTTGCGGAATTCGGACGATATGGGGATGGCTACGGTAAGCGGTGGTGGCTGTTCCATCTCTACTTTCTCCTGGGCGAAGAAGCTGATGTTCGCGCGTACCTGGATTGGTATGCGCGGATGTTCCCAGATGACGGCGGAGAGGTTGGCCAGCGGTTGTGCTGGGCGTTGATCCTGCGACGGTTTGGCCGGGAGGACGAAGCGTTGTATCGGTTCGTCCAGGCCATCGACGAGAACCTGCCTGCTGTCGCCAAAGTCGTCGGCGATTCGCAAGCGCCGTACGGAATGTGGGGCGAACACGAGGAAATGATCAGGGAACTTTACGAAGTGCCGAGCGAAGTCGTTCAGGCCATCACTGCTGATGAGCGGCGTTGGCTGGTGGCCTCCTGGCATTCGCCTGCCGTAGCAGCGATGCGCCACCGAACGATTGCCATCGGCCGGGCGTTGGTCACGACGACGGTACGCGAAAAACGAGTGGCCTTGTTAAACCAGCAACGGGCGCTGATTCAGGCTTTCAAGCCGGCGGACATGCCACCGCTGTCATCCGATGCTTCGAAACATTCCTGGCTCTCGGGTGCGCCGTCATCTGCCCAGAAGCGGCCACGCCGGAAGGCGGCGCTGCCGACCGTCGGTTCGTCGCCAGCGGGGAGTCGGTCACGATGACCACGCGGGTAGAGGATTCCGTGACGCAGAGGCGGTTACGCCACGTTTCTCCAGGTGTAATGGTTCAGCATTCCATCCAACCAACTCTGGCTCGCGACATCGCTCACCGAGAAATTCGGCGGAGGCGTCATCGCCTCGCAGGCAATGGGCTGATTCCCGAGCGCGCGGTGCGGCCGGACCGTGTTATAAAATCCGGCGTACGCCACGCACAACCGATCGAGGCTCTCAAGACTCTCGACCACGAAATGATCAAGGCACTCGTGCTTGAGCGTGCCGATGAACGATTCGGCGTGCCCGTTCATCTCGGGAACCAAGTAGGCGATACGCACAGCCTCGATGTCCTCGCTCGCGATGACCTGTTTGAACGTAGCGCTATACTTGGTGTCCCGATCGTGGATGAGATACCTGCATGTTTCGCCGTGGTCACCCAGGCTCATGATGAAATTACGCGCCTGTTGGGTGACCCAATCGGTGACGGGGTAGAAGGTCGGGGGAGAGATCCACACGCGCTTGCTGCCGAGATTCTTGAAGATGAGCAGGTAGGCGTCCTGCTTACCCTGGGCGGTGACCACCGGCTTGGTCAAGAAGTCCGTGGCCCAGCGGGTTTCCGGATGACGCTTCAGGAAATCGTTCCACGAACCGGTGCCTGCGTCGGGATCGAAACCGTTCGCACGCAGCAGATTCCTCACGGTGGTGCGAGAGATCGAACCGGCGAGGCCGAGCTTGCGCAACTCGCCGTAGATGCGAGTAACTCCCCAGCCATTCTCACTGGCCAAGCGCAGCACGATCGCCTTGATGCGTTCAGGCGCACGCGGACGACCCGGTCCGTTTTTAGTTTTCGCTCCACCTGGTGTTGGCCGATGGCGCCAGCGATCGACCGTCGCCGGAGCCGCAATGCTGATCAGCAGGCGGCGCCAGCGCGTGCCGAGCTCACCGGCAGACAGCCCCAGACGGCGCTTCTCGCCGCCGGTCACCGGGATGCGCTTGGGCAAGCGGGAGCGCAAAATATCGTTCTCCGTCTTGAGGTACTGGATGCAGCGGACGAGTTCGTCGCGACTGGCGCCTGCGGCTTCCTGGAAGAGGGCGAGAGATGCATGCATCGGCGGGCTCCGTGGAGGGGAATGGGATATTTGACCCCCGGTTACGGGCGCAATCTGGAGCATCTGGCACGCGGCTTGAAGTCGCGGCATTCGGACCCGGAGAATGTAGATTCTGGGGGTCCGGACCCCGAAAAGCCGATTTCGCCCTCTCAAATCTGTCCGCACTTTTCTTGAAGCGATGCAGCCCAATGGGTTACAGCGGAGAGTTTTTGAGCCGGTTTGCGACCCCTCCACCACTGAACGAGAGCAATCTGCTCTCCGACGAATGACATGCCCTGTTGTGAACCAGCAGGGCGTTGTCATTTCTACCGTATATGTTCAAAATTATTTCACGCCGACTTCCGATAATAATACCGCATAATCCCACCCAATCTCTTCCTACACTCGATTCGGCCTTCGCTCGGGAATGATCGCTCCTGGCGGTGCTCGCGCGCATCGTCAGCAGACGCAGGCGCTGGGCGATTCCCGGAGCCCCCCACCCGGGATTGTCGCGCGCCATGGTCAGGATCATCGCGACGGTCTCGGCAGGTGTGGTCGGGCGACCGGCCCCAGTCTTCGGGTAGGTCCACTTCCGCGCAACTAGGGTCCGGTACCAGCGTCGCAGGGTCTCGACCGTGACGATGCGTGCGCAGGCCGCGAGACGAACCGCGTCGATCCGCTTTGCCAGGATGGCGAGTCGACGTCGATGGTCTGCAGCCAGCCGCGGGATCTTCGGTATGGCTGCTATGAGCGCCTGCA
>JACCZE010000179.1 GCA_013696105.1 Planctomycetota bacterium
TACGACTTCATCGTCCATTACGAGCCGCACGCCCAGGTCGGCGGCGACTTCTACGAGATCGTCGAGATCGAACCGGGGAGGTACTTCATCGCCCTCGCCGATGTCACCGGCCACGGCGTGCAGGGAGCGATGGTGGTCGTCGCGGCGCTCAAGGGGCTGCGCTTCATCCTCAAGCAGGAGAAGGGCCTGATTGAGGTACTCACGCGCCTGAATGACGAAGTGAAGTCGGATCTGCTGAGCGGCCAGTTCATCACCATGTTCGCCGGCATCCTCGATGTCACCGCGAACACCCTCACCTGCGTGTGCGCGGGACACCACCCGACGCTGCTGGCCAGCGCGAAGCGACGCACCGTGCTCGAGCAGATCGGCAACAAGGGACCGGCCTTGGGATTGATGAAGGGCGAGATCTTCAAGCGCGGCCTCAAGCCCATGACCATGGCGCTGGAGCCCGGCGACACCTTGCTGATGTACACCGACGGCTTGACCGAAGTGCACAATTCCAAAGGCGCGGAATACGGCGAGCTGCGCATGTTCGGCTCGCTGATCTCGAGCCTCGACAGCCCGTACGATCAGGTGGTGCGGCGGATCGTGGGCGAGGCCCGCCACTTCGCCGGCGGCGTGCTCGAGGACGACGTGACCGTCATGTCGCTGTCGGTGCCGCTGCCCAAGGAAGAGGACGCGGAAGCCCAGTCGGGGTGAGTGGCGAGTGGCGAGTGGCGAGTGGCGATGGCGATGGCGATGGCGAATGCCGCTCAGCCAGGCATCACCATCACCAACCCCCACCCGCTCATCCCCCCGCCAGCAACCCCAGGTATTCCCACAGGGCCAACTGCACGCGTTGGAAGCCCTTCTCCTGGGGGATGAGCCAGATCGGCGAGAACGGTGGCATCCGCCCGCGATGATCGCAGGGCAATGGATCCACCGCGAATCCTGCGCGGGCGCACAGGCGCTGAGCGCGCGGCATGTGCCAGGCGGAGGTCACCAGGCCGACGCGGCTCCACCCTGAGCGCTCGGCGAGATCGCGATAGGCGATGATCTCCTGGCCGGTCACTCGCGGCTCCGGCAAGGTCACGATGCGACCAGCCGGGATCCCGAGACGCCGCCAGATGGACGCCGTCTCCTCCGACAGGTCGCGCGCATCCTCCATCGATGCGAGCGACGAGCTCGACGACACCAGGATCCGCGCGGCGCCCTGGAGGTAGAGTTCCGCAGCATACAGCACGCGGTCGCCGCTGCAGGCCACCTCGGATCGACCCTCCGATCCCGCGCTGGTCCCGCCGCCGCAGACGAAGACCGCCTCATAGGGCCCGGCTGAGCGGACATCCGTCGCAGCGACACGGACTTCGAGCCCGCGCATCAGCCACGCTCCGAACCACATGTTTCCGGCGAGACCATGGAGCACGAACAGCACCGTCCACACCACCGCATGCCTCCTGCGATGCCGGACCACGGCCCAGACGGCGCCCGCCGCGAGGGCCAGCCACAGCACACCCGCAGGCATGACCAGATGCGCGACGAACTTCTTCACCGCGATCGCGGGTCCCAGCGCCTCCAGGCGTTCGAGCTGCACCACGACCACCACCAGGGCGACCACCGGCACGCTCCAACCCGCCCACCAGCGCCAGTCGCGCTCATGGCGATCGCGCCAGAGCATCGCGCTGCGCGCGATCAGCAGAACCGCAGCGATCACCAGGATCAGCATGCGCTCACGGGGTACGGATTCTTCAGGATGCGCAGAACCGCGGCGACCCTCAGCCGACCTGGACCCTGCCGTCCTCAGTGGTGCGCTTGAACAGCTTGATCGGCACGTAATTCCAGAACGAGCTGCGACGGCGGATGATCTTGTCCGCGTTGCCGGATCTGCGCGCCTCGTCCTCGTCGCGCTTCTCCATGATCGCGGTGAGCACGTTGAGCACGTCCTCGCAGGTGTGGATGCGCTGCACCGGATCGCGCACCAGCATCGACATCACCAGATCGCAGAGCGAGCGGTCGACGCTCGGATTGGCGATGTGGACGGGGATCGGATCGACTTTCAGCCGTTTGGCCATCAGCTCGATGGGGTCGGGGTCCTCGAACGGCGGACGACCGGTGAGGGCGTGGTAGAACGTGGCGCCCAGCGAATAGACGTCGGAGCGATGGTTCGCGTTGTCGAGACCTTCCTGCACCTGCTCGGGGGCGATGTATGCCGGGGTCCCGGCGATGCCCACCAGGCGTGCGCGCGCTTCGCGCTGGGCCTGGGTCATGCGCACCGCCTTGGCCAGACCGAAGTCCGCGACCTTGGCCTGCATGCCCTTGGTGATCAGGATATTGGTGGGCTTGAGGTCGCAGTGCACCAGACCGCAGGTGGTGTGGGCGTAGGCCAGGCCTTCTGCGACCTGGCAGAAGATCGGCAGCGCCACGTCGACGTCGATCGCGCCACGCTCGCCGATCATCCCGCCGAGCGACAGGCTGTCGATGTACTCCATCACCACATACGGGAACTGTCCGCGGTCGTCGAAATCGAAGATGCGCAGGATGTTCGGATGATTGAGGCGGGCGAGCAGCTGCGCCTCGTTGCGCGTCATGCTGCGGTGCTCCTGCTCGCCTTCGGCGCCCTGGAGCAGGACCTTGACCGCGACATCGATCTCGAGCGAGCGGTGATGGGCGCGATAGACGATCGAGCTGGCTCCTCGCCCGATCTCCTCCTCGAGCTTGCATTTGCCGATGACACGGCCGACCTCGGGGGGATTGAAGGCCGCGATGAGCAGGGTCTCGGGCGCGGCGTCGCTGGGCGCGAGACCGTCGTCCTCGGCATCATCACCGAAGGCCGCGGCCTGGCCGTCGGCGGCCCACAGGCGCTCGCCGTATTCGGCGAGGATCTTGTCCACGGATTCGAGGATGAAGGCCGTATCCTGGAGCACGTTGTTGGGGAAGCGCCCGTCGTGCGCCTCGAGCACGAACTCGGCTTTGCCGATCAGGAGGCCGCGCGTCAGCGCCGCGGCTCCGGACAGGTCGTTGTAGAACGCGGCGACCACATTGCCCTGCTTGACGTAGATCTCGGCGCGGTTCTCGGTCCCGCGCGCGGTGAGCACTCCGGTCTTCTTCAGCCGGTTGAGCATCTTGACGACCTCGAGCAGGTCGCGACCGGCGACCTCGCCCTGCATGATCGGCTTCGCCGGGACCGCCGCGCTGATCGTCGGTGGCGTCGTGACCTGGGCTTCGTCCATCGGTGTCGCTCGCTTACCGAGGATTCAACGCCAGCCGATGCTGATTTCCAGCACCAAGTCGGTTGCCGGTGGCAGGTTGGAGGCTCGGCGTGACTGCCACGTGCATCGATCGAACGGGTTTTTCGTCAGCGACGGGAGCGCCCGTACGCGGCCGGACCGCAGCCCATGACGCGCTTGAAGACGCGATGGAATTGCGGGTAGCTGCCGAAGCCGGC
>JACCZE010000206.1 GCA_013696105.1 Planctomycetota bacterium
GCAGAAGAACAGCACGCTGTCGGGATGCTTGTCGGCGCCGCGTTCGGCGGCGAAGCGCTCGATGGCGAAGCCCATCGCCCACTCGGCTTCTTCGGCCGAAGCCGGGCAGTACTGCTGCACGTGCGGGATCGCGCCGGTCATCGCCAGGTACATCAGGCCCTGGTGCGAGGCGCCGTCGGCGGCGTCCTGGAACCCGGTGTGGGTGAACACCGCGAGCACGCCGGCCTGGCTGAGGTTGGCCATGCAGATCGGCAGCAGGCCCTTGGTCACGCCGAACTGCGCGAAGGTGTCGACCACCGGGATGTAGCCCATCTTCGAGAAGCCGGCGGCGGTCGAGACCATGTTCGCTTCGGCGACGCCGACCTCGAACGAGAGCTGGGGGAACTTCGCGCGGAACGGCGCTACTCCGGTTGAGCCCTGCAGATCGGCGCTGACCGAGACCACCGGCAGGCCCTTTTCGGCGGCGGCGATCATCGCCTTGGGGAAGCCGGCCTGGATCTTGTCCTTCTTCACCGGCGCGGGCGCGGGCGAGGCCTTGGTCTGCGGATCGATGGTCTTGGCCTTCTCGGCGTCTTTCGCGGCCTGGACCTTGGCGGCTTCCTCGATCTCGGCCAGCCAGGCTTCGAACACCTCGGGGTGCGCCTTGTTCTGGTTGATCTCGACCACGAACGGGCGCAGGTCGGTGGCCTTGGTCAGGGGGAAGCCGTGGCCGCCGCTCGCAGACTTCATCGCCGAGGCGACGCCGAAGCCCTTGACCGTGGTCGCCCACAGCGCGACCGGCTTGGTCGGATCCGCTTCGGCCTTGGTGATCGCGGTCTCGACGGCGGTGAACGCGGCCTGCAGATCGTTGCCGTGCTCGCAACGCACCACCGTCCAGCCTTGCGCCTCGAGTGAGCTGAAGTACGGACGCATCGAGAACGCGTCGGCATCGATGCGGCCCGAGAGCTTGGTGTTGTTGTCCGAGATCACGAGCACGAAGGGATTGCACTGGCCCTTGGCCGCGAATCCGGGGATGGCCGAGACCGCTTCCTTGGCCTCGCCCTCCATCATCGCGCCGTCCGAGATCACGCAGATCGTCGTGCGCTTGGAATCGGCGAGACGGTCGGCCAGGGCCAGACCCTGTGCGACCGGGATCGAGGAGCCGAGCGGCCCATTCGAGACCATCACGCCTTCGGGGAACAGGTGGCTCTCGCCGTGGCCGGTGAGCTTCGAGCGGATCGAACGGAACGCCTTGAGGTCCTGGACGCCGAGTCCTGCGAAGCCGTAGTTGGCCTTGAGCGCATAGACCCCGTTCTCGGTGTGTCCCGCGTCGTTGACGAAGTTGAAATGCTGATGCCACACGCCCGGACGCGCGAACATCACACCGTGGATCGAGGACATCAGCTCGGCGAGCGCCGCAGGGCCGCCGAAGTGGCAGGCGGCGCCGCCGATCACTGCGTTCATGTCCATCAGCGAGACCATGGTGCGGGTCGCGACCGGGTCGGCGACCTGCAGCGGACTGCCGTCGGCGCGCGTCACCGTCGCTGCCCAGGTCGGACCGCGCTGCGGATTGCCGGCGAGCGGACTGGGATGCGCGATCCCCTTGCGGTGGCGGTCTTCGGGCTTGACTTGGGATGCGGCGGCGAGGTCGACGGCCATGGCGGATTCCTGCGCGATTGGGGTGCGATAGCTGGGCCGCAGACTTTCGTGCTACGCGTACGGGTGCAAGGGGGGCAGGCGTGCGGCCTGGTTGGTGGTGGGTGGTGGGTGGTGGGTGGTCGACCGTCCGCCCTCATAGGTCGGCACCGGGGCACGGACCCCGCCGGGCGTCCCATTCCCGACGTCGGACGTCGGACCTCGGACGTCGGACGTTCCATCCACCACCCCACCCACCAGCACCTCCCCACGCGGCTTTCCCGGTGACTCCCACCGCGCCGGACGTACAAGGCGGGGATGCGCCTGACCTCCACGATGCTCTCGCTCGCTCTCGCCCTCGCATGCGCTGGAACGGGCGTTGCAGCGGGCACGGAATCGAACCACATCATCACCGTGAACGCGCGGGTATCGAACCGCCAGATCGCGCTCAATCAGCCCGTACGCATCGAGTTCACCACCATGCCCCGTCAGGTGGAGAGCGTGGACATCGCGAAGTCGGTGGCCAACGGCCTGTTGGTGAACAGCACCTGGCGTCTGCTCGGACGGCCGACGGTGGTCGAGCACGACAAGACCAAGACCGTCACCGTCGCGGTGAACCTGTTGCCGCGCACCACCGGCAACCTGGTGCTGCCGCAGATCCAGGTCTCGTGGCTGCAGGGTGATCAGGCCGCCGAGTTCGGCCAGGTCGCCGTCACCAGCGGCGTGATCGTCGGCGGCGAGACCAAGGATCTGCCCAAGGAGACCACCGGCGTCGCCGGCTACGCGTGGGGATCGCGCCTGGTCGACGTCAAGACCACGCGCATTCCCGACAACCTCATCGAGTACCTGCCCGACCGGGCGATCGCGCGTCCGCAACCGGGGCTCGAGCTGGTGTTCCGCGGCGGCGAATTGTCCGATGCGGTGATCGCGGCACCGGGCCTGGATATCGATCAGGCGCGCGAGAGCTTCTTCTCGCGCTGGGGACTGCCGCAGATCGAGGAGGCGAATGCGGTGACGTGGATCCTGGGCTGGACGCGCATCACCGCGTCGGCTTCCGGCGGCGATGTCCCCGGCGTCAAGCTGACCATCGTCCGCGAGGACATCCTGGCGCGCCTCAATCAATCGCAGGTGAAGGACTCGGTCTTCAGCGTGCTCGATGGTCCGTCCGCGGCTCCACCCGCGGAGGAATCCGAGGAACAGGCCCGGGATCGTCGCAAACGCGAAGCCGATGAGTTCCTGAAGCAGCAGCAGAATGCGAAGACGGTGCCGGACGAGCTGAAGAAGAAATAGCAGGGATTTCCGTCCTCAGTCCTCAGTCCTCAGTCCTCAGTCCTCAGTCCTCGGTCCTAAGGCAGCGTAGCACAATAACTTGACTAATTTGCTAGTCAGTCAGGTGTTATTGTGTAATTCCA
>JACCZE010000211.1 GCA_013696105.1 Planctomycetota bacterium
CCTGGGACGTGGCGATCCTCGGCGCCGGGGTCGCGGGGATGGCCGCGGCGGTGGCATGCGCGCGGCTCGGCCTGCGCTTCACCGTCGTCGAGGCGAGCCAGCCCTTCACCACCATCGTGAACTTCCCCGCCGGGAAGCCGATCTTCACCTATCCGAAGGACATGGTTCCGGCGGGTCCGCTCCAGGTCACGGCCGACGTGAAGGAGGCATTGATCGCCGAGCTGCGGCGTCAGATCGCCGAAGTCGACATCCCGATCACCACCGGCACCGCCAGCCATATCGAACGACACGACGGAGCGCTGTCGGTGATCCTCAAGGAGGGTGAGCCGATCCGCGCCCGCCGCATCATCGTCGCGATCGGCCGCAGCGGCAATTACCGTCGCCTGGACGTGCCCGGGGAAGACCGGCATCACGTCTCGAACCGGCTGCACGATCCCAAGGCGCTTGCCGGCCAGGATGTGCTGGTGGTGGGCGGAGGAGACAGCGCGCTGGAAGCGGCGATCGCCCTGTGCGACGCGGGCGCGCGCACCACCCTGTCCCACCGCGGCGGCGATTTCGCGCGCGCGAAGAGCGAGAACGCCGACCGGGTCGCGCGCCTGGCCGCCGAGGGACGATTGACGCTCAAGCTCGGCACCCAGGTGCGACGCATCGATGAAGGTTCGGTCGAGATCGGCACCAAGGGCGGCGCGGGCGAGACCCTTCCCAACCAGGCGGTCTACACCCTGATCGGCCGCGAACCGCCGCTCGAGTTCCTCCGCAAGAGCGGCCTGAAGATCCGCGGCGAGAACGACCGCGGTGCCATCATCGGACTGGTCACCTTCTTCACCGCCGCCTGCGTCATCTACGGCATGAAGGCGTTCGGCTGGTTCAGCGACCAGTCGTGGAATCCCGCCGTGCTCGCCAAGCGGGCCGCCGATCAGCTGACGCCCGGCACCATCGGACACGTCGTCCTCGGCTCGGCGACCGGCTTCGGCTTCTGGGTCACCCTGACCTACAGCGCAGTGGTCCTCGGATTCGGGGTCGCGCGCATCCGCCGACGCCGCACCCCGTACGTCACCGCGCAGACCTCGACGCTCATCCTCATGCAGTGGCTGCCGCTGTTCCTCATCCCCGAGATCCTGCTGCCGTGGCTCGGCTATCAGGACGCGTGGAATTCCGGTGTCGGCAAGGCCATCCAGACCAACCTGTTCCCAGCGGTGGACTACGCGTACCACCACCACGAATACTGGCGGTTCTACGGCGTCATCCTCGCCTGGCCGCTGTTCGTGTGGAATGTCTTCACGGAACAGCCCTACGCGTGGTGGCTGTGGATCAGCCTGGTGCAGACCTTCGTGATCATCCCGATCATCGTCTGGAAATGGGGGAAGGGCGCGTACTGCGGCTGGATCTGCTCGTGCGGCGCCCTGGCCGAGACCTTGGGCGACCAGCAGCGCGAGAAGATGGGACACGGTCCGATGTGGAACCGCCTGAACTTCGTCGGCCAGGGGCTGCTGGCGGCGGCGCTGCTGATGCTGGTGCTGCGCGTCGTGGGGTGGATCTGGCCAGGCTCCGCCGTCGGAGGAATCGGGATCGGAGATGCGAACCGGCAGCTGGTCGCCCATGGCTGGAAGCCGGTGGTCGATTTCGCCTTGGCGAGCGCGATCGGCGTCGGGCTGTACTTCTACATGTCGGGGCGCGTGTGGTGCCGCTTCGCCTGCCCCTTGGCGGCCCTGATGCACATCTACGCCCGTTTCAGCCGCTTCCGCATCATCCCTGATCAGAAGAAGTGCATCTCGTGCAATGCCTGCACCACGGTCTGCCACCAGGGCATCGACGTCATGAACTTCGCGAACAAGGGCGCGCCGATGGCGGATCCGCAATGCGTGCGTTGCTCGGCCTGCGTGCAGGTGTGCCCGACCGGCGTCCTGCAGTTCGGCGAGGTCGACCGCGACGGCCGCGTCGCCAGGCTCGATCGCCTGCAGGCGAGCCCGGTCCTGATGCGCGAAGGACGGGGTCAACCCGCCGGCCCCACGCGCTCCTGACGCGCGAACCGTCGATGGCCGCCCAGGCCTGAGCGCGTAGCCTGGATGGCATGGCTGGCCTGGACAATCTCATCAATCAGGAATTCCCGGCATCGCCGGATCCGACGACCGCCGCCCTGCGATTGGTGTTCGACTCGCTGGGGCTGATCGAGGCGAAGGGCGACCACACCTACCACCGGCACCAGCACCTGAACTACGAGATCATCGTCGTCGACCACGGACGCTATCACTGCACCCTCAATGGCGTCGAGATGCGTCTGCGGCGCAACCATATCCTGATGGTGAAGCCAGGTGATTGGCACGAGGATTTCCTGACCCCGCCGGTGCGCTACTACAGCGTGCGGGCGCGCATCGAGGGTGCCCCGCTGCTTCCAAAGACATCTCCGTTCCGCGCCGACGCGCGTCCCGACCAACAGCTCGTCGATGCGCCGCGCGACCAGTTCTGGCCGCTGATCGACAAGCTCCGGCACGAAGGGACCGCATCCGATGCGATGTCCCCGCACCTGCAGCAGGCGGTGCTCGCCGAATTCTTCTGGCGGCTCGTCCGCCTGGTGCCGACCGAGGCGATCGATCCGCGCTTCCTCGACCGCTCGGACGATCAGCGTTTCCTTTCGGCGCTGAACCAGCTGTTCCTGGCGCACGAGAATGCCCGGCTGGGGATCCCGCGCATGGCCGCGCGGTTGGGCATGAGCCAGAGTTCGCTCACGGCCCGATGCCGCGCGCGCTTCAAGATGTCCCCCGCCCAGGCCTTCCGGCGTTACAAGATGGAGCGTGCCCTGGCCCTGCTCACCGGTACCGAGATGACCGTGACCGAGGTATCCAATCACCTCGGATTCGAGAACCCCTACCACTTTTCACGGGTGTTCAAACAGGTCCACGGCAAGCCGCCTTCGCAGGTTTGACAGGGATTTGCGTGGCTATGGCACCCGTGGCCCTGCCCCTCGGCGTTCCCTCGCGTTGGTGAATCAGATATCCCGACTGTTGGTTCAGCCATGGCCGGGGCCGATGCCGGCGCGTAGCATGCGCCCAACAACCCCGCACGAAGGAGTGCCCCGCATGCCATTCTCCGCCGACGCCATCGGTGTCCAATCCTGGTGTTTCCGCGAGTTCAAGGAGCGCAAGCAGCTGATCGCCCAGGTGACGGGCTGCGGCCTGTCGCGCGTGGAGCTCTGCGGAGTGCATGCGGATTTCGCCAACGAGGCCACCTTCGACGCCACCATCGCCGAGCTGCGGGCTGGTGGAATCAGCATCGACTCCATCGGCGTGCAGCACTTCAGCGGGGACGAGGCGAAGGAGCGGAAGTACTTCGAATTCGCCAAGCGTGCAGGCGCGAAGACGATCAGCGCCGATTTCAAGCCCGACTTCGCGCTCGCCGGCTTCCGCTCGGCGGAAAAGTTCGCGAAGGAATACGGCATCCGCGTCGCCATCCACAATCACGGCGGCCGCCACTGGCTGGGCAACGCGCAGATGCTCGATGCGGTCTTCGCCAACACCTCCGACAGCATCGGCCTGTGCCTGGACACCGCGTGGGCGATGGACGCCGGCGAGGATCCGGTCGCCCTGGTCACCCGCTACGCCAAGCGCCTCTATGGGCTGCACATCAAGGACTTCGCGTTCGACCGTGCGCGCAGGCCCGACGACGTGGTCGCGGGCACCGGCAACCTCGACTGCGCCAAGCTGGTCGCCGCGCTGCGCGCCGCGGACTTCTCCGGCTACTCGGTCATCGAGTACGAGGCCGACGTCAAGGACCCGGGTCCCGCCATCGCCAAGTGCGTCGCCGCCGTGAAGGCCGCCACCAACGCCAACGCCAAGCAGGAGAAGTCCCATGCCCGCTAAGATCACCCTCGCCCTGGTCGGCTGCGGCTGGATCTCGGAATCCCACGTCAACGGCTACAAGGATCTGTGGAATCGCGGCTGCCGCGAGTTCGAGGTCACTGCGGTCTGCGATCTGAATCCCGAGGCCGCCAAGGTGCGCGCCGAGCAGATCGCGGCCTTCCAGGGCAGCACGCCGAAGATCTTCACCGACATCGCCGCGCTGGGGGCCGCGAAGATCGCGGACGCTGCCGACGTCTGCGTACCGCACTGCTTCCACCACTCGACGGCGATCCCGCTGCTC
>JACCZE010000213.1 GCA_013696105.1 Planctomycetota bacterium
TGGGGACCTTGACGGGGATCGAACCCGCGACCTCAAGAGCCACAATCTTGCGCTCTAACCAACTGAGCTACAAGGTCCGTGTGGTGTAAATCGAGGCAAAAACCTAGGTTGGGGGGTCGGGGGGTCAAGCGGTGCGGGTGGGTCGTCGCCACGAGACGCTGGAGAAGCAGCGCTCGACGGGTCTTGCGTGGGGTGGCGCCGGGTCGAACCTCCCGCATGAGCCGGCCTCGGAGCACTGCGATCGGTACCTGCGCGGTCGCGAGCCTGTTGGCTCTCGTGGGGTGCGGGTCTGATTTCGACCGCGAGCGCCAACGGGTGCTGTACGAGGTCCAGCAGGGGCAGTACGCGACCGCCAAGGCTCGGGTCAATGATCTCTACGACTGCCACCTGAAGGGCGAGCCGAAGAAGCCCGGCAAGTCGGCGGAGTCGAGCGCCGAGCTGCCGGACAAGCACCAGCTGCTGTGGCGCATGGAACGCGGCATGATCGCCAGCCTCGCGGGCGAGCACGCCGAGAGCGACGCGCACCTGGACGAGGCAGCGGAGCTGGTCGACGAGCGCCGCACCGAGAGCCTGGCCGCCGAGACCGGCACCTTCCTGCTCAACGACACCGTGCGCGCGTTCGCCGGCTTCGGCTACGAGCACATCCAGGTCGACTACTACCGCATCCTCAACCAGCTGGTCGAGGCGCAGCAGGCGCTCGGCCTGATCGGCCCGGCGAACGCTGCCCCGTCGCGCGATCTGGCGACGTCGCATTACGAGCGCGCGGTGGTGCGCGCGCGGCGCATGACCCTCGAGCAGCTCAAGGAGACCGAGGACGCCGCGGGATCGAAGCGCTACAACGACGATCCCTTCGCGCGCTTCCTCGCCGGAGCGGTGTGCTGGGCGCTGCCGCCGGGCGAGCGCCGCGACGGCGATCAGCAATTCGCCCAGGTGATGTTCAAGCGCGCGCTGGAGGCCTACGACGCCGAGGCCAAGGCGCTGGCGAAAGACGAGCATTTCGCCTACGAGGTGGCCCGGCGGCCGCGTGTGGTCGAGCGGCTGTTCCTGCGCCACGCGTTGGCTTACGACCCGGGCGACTACGAACGCCAGGTCGAGCGTTTCCATCTCGCGGTCGATCCGCACGCCGCGCTGCCCGCCGGTCATGGCATGGTCCTCCTCTTGGACCACGTCGGTTACGTCGCACGCCCGCAGGTGCTGTCGATCGGCTTCGGCACCTTCGCCCCGGCGCTGAACGACGACGATCGCCGCCGCGGAGCCACGACCTCGACCTTCCGCCTCGGGGCGTTCGGTTTCTGGGCCAAGGGTCCGGGGTCTGACGTGGTCGGTGCGTGGGTCGTGCCGCTGCCCGACGAGATCATGCGTCACCTGACGCCTGGCGGCATGGCGGTGATGGGGCTGCAAGTGCCGGTGCACGCCCATGAGGGCGCGCGGGCGCGACCGGCGCGCCTGATGATCCGGCCCGCGGTCGAGAGCGACGCGTTCGTGACCACCGACGTCGACCTCGAGGTGGTGAGCGACATCGACGCCTACGCGCGCGCGACGCTCAAGGATGAACAGCCGCGCGTGCTGGCCAAGACCATCACGCGCACCGTCGCCAAGCAGATCGCCGTCGCCCAGGGCGCGATCCAGGCCAAGCGTGCGGCCGGCGGCGGTGCCGAGGGCAGCCTGATCGGCCTGGCGGTGAACCTGGTCGGCAGCGCCGCCGCGACGGCGACCGAGTCCGCCGACACCCGCGCCTGGACCACGCTGCCGGGCCACATCGAGGCGGCACTGGTCGACCTGCCGGCTGGCCGGTATTCCCTCGATCTGGACACCAGGTATGGTGTGATCCCCCTGGGAGCGGTCACCGTGCCGGTCGGGCAGCTGGTGGTCGTTCCCGCTCGTACCTTCCCTGAACGCGTCACCGAACCGCGCGACTGAGACGCACCGACACCTGCCGACCTTCCTTCCTACACCTATTCGATAACCGATCCGATCTCTTCCGATCTCTTCCGATCTCTTCCGATCTCTTCTGCATCTCTTCTGCACCTCAAGGAGCTCACATGTCCCCCGTCCGCGCTCTCGCCCTCGTCGCTTCCGCCGCCCTCGCACTCGGCTCGTCCGTGGCGGTCACCGGCTGCGGCGGCAAGACCGTCAACCGCACCGACCCCAACGCCGTGCGCGACCTCTCGGGCAACTGGAACGCGGCCGACAGCCAGCAGGTCGCCAATGCGATCATCGCCGACGTCACCGCCGACCCCTGGATCGACAAGTTCCGCGAGAAGAACGGCCGCGATCCGGTGATCAAGGTCGGCAAGGTGGTGAACCGCTCCAACGAGGACATCTCCACCAACATCTTCACCAACGATATCCGCAAGGCGCTGCGCAAGACCGGCAAGGTCGAGGTCGTCGCATCATCGGGCGAGAACCAGCAGAGCCGCGAGGAGCGCAAGGACCAGGACGTGAACGCCTCGGCCGAGACGCGGAAGGAGAGCTTCCAAGAGACCGGCGCCGACTTCCTGCTGCAGGGAGCGATCGAAGTCCAGCACGACCAGGAAGGCAGCGAGCGGCAGAAGTTCTACGCCGCCGACCTCGAGCTGACCGAGATCAAGACCCAGAAGCTGGTGTGGGAAGGCGGCAAGAAGATCGCCAAGGACGTCAATCGGTCGAAGTATAAGTAGGAGTTGGAGGTTGGTGGGTCGACTTCACCGTTGACCACTGACCCGACCTACCTGGGCTTGAGACCCAGATGCGAATCGAACTCGGCCTGCGCGCGCACCGGATCCTCGGCATTGTAGAGGATCAGGTTGCGCAGGTGCTGCCAGCTCTCGAGGCCGAGCAGTTCGGTGAATTCGATGGCCATACCGTCGGGCAGCGTGCGCGCGACATAGCCGTCGGCGACGACGCGCGCGCCACCTGATCGACCGTCGAGGAACAGCGTCGCGCGGCAGGTCGAGCCTTCGGGGAAGGGGGCATCGGCTTTCAGCAGCATGCCATTGAGGCTCAGATCGCTGCTGGTCCCAGAGGCGCTGCCGCCGGCTCCGGTGACGTCGACCTCGACTTCGGTGGTCACGCGCAGGAACTTCCGATTTTCTGCAGGATCGCCCATATCCCCACGATAACGCTGGGGTTGGAGCGATCCAGGCGGATGACCGGACGTGCGGGACGTAACCCTCGCGCTCCCGTCCGGTATCCCAGGCAGCCGACCACCCCTTGGAGCACCCCATGATCCGCACCCTGATGCTCGCTGCGATCGCGACCGTCGCCCCGGCCGCCGCCACCATCGACCTGGACCTCGTACGACTGCGTGCGCTTCCCGAGGCGCCGCAGGTGCGCGCGCGCTTGGATGGAGTGCTCAGCGCAGAAGCCAAGGCACGCCTGCAGGCGATGGACGCGCTGTTCGGATTCGACCCGCGGCGTGACCTCGTGCGCGTCGTCGTCCATATCCCCGACGCGGGCGCCGGATCGCCGAGCGTTCGCCTGTTCGGCCTGCCGGCCCGGCGCATCGCCAGCGCGCTGTCGTTCTCTGGCAGTGGGGTTGCCCTGCCTGGCGGCCTCACCGGATACACCCTGCCGAAGCGTCCGCAGGCCCTGTTCGTCGCGATCGCCGACGATCAGGCGCTGATCGCCGCCCGGTCCGCGTGGACCGAGGCCATGTCGCCTCCTGCCGCTCCTGCGGCGAGCGGTTCGGCGATCAGCATCCATGGCGTGCCGGGTCCGCATCCGCGCATCGAGCTCATGACGCTGGTCTCGACCTGGAACCTGCAGTCCGACGCGTCGGGACATACCACGATCGCGATCGCGGCCGCCGACGACGCGGCAGCGGTTGAACTCGAGCGCCGGCTCGGTGTCATCGGCGACATGATCGAGGTCGGAGCGCAGGGACGGCTCGCACGGCCGTTGGATGCCAAGGCCGTGCTCGCGGCCTCGACCGTCACGCGCAGCGGCGCCACGCTCGGCCTCGACGTCCACGTGCCCGCGGACATCCGCTCGCGAGGAATCGATCGCCTGATCGAGCACATCGGCGCGCGGGCGGTCGCGCGATGACGCAGAGCGCCGACGAGGACCAGCGCGACGTGGCGCGGGTGCTCGCCGGTGAGACCGACGCCTTCGCCGCCCTGGTCGAGCGCCACCAGGGCCGCATCCGCAACCACCTCGCGCGCTGCGTAGGACCCGACGATGCCGACGATCTCGCCCAGGACACCTTCGTGCGCGCATTCCAGGCGCTGGACCGCTTCGACCAGACCTATCCGTTCCGCGGCTGGCTGCTGGTCATCGCCAGCCGGCTCGCCGCCAACCATGGCGCCCGCAGGCGCGAGCGTCCCTCCGGTGGATCGATGCCCGAACCGGCTCCGCGTCGCGACGATGATCCCGCTGCCGCCTTCGCTGATCGCGATGCGCGCGATGAGCTGGTGCGCAGGCTCGACGCCGCGCTCGCGACACTGCCGCCGGATGCGCGCGCGCTCTACGAGCTGCGCTTCCGGCAGGAGTGTCCGGTGAACGAACTCGCCCACCATTTCCAGATCAGCGAAGGCGCGCTCAAGGTGCGGGTCCACCGCCTGCGCCAAGCGCTCGCCGAGCACCTCGGCATCGATTCCCCCCAGGAGGCCTGACATGGATCCCATGCATCTGATCGACCATCCGCCGCAGGATCCCGAGCGTCGGCCCGACGCGCTCTTCACGGCCGCGGTCATGGCGAAGGTGCGGATCGAGCGCCCCGTTCGTCATGCGGGCGCATGGTGGCTCGCCGCAGCGGTCATAGCAGCCTGCGCGCTGTCGGCTCCGGTCGAGGGCGTCGCCGAGCTCGCGAGCGTCGGCGATTGGATCGACCTGCAGCTGGTCATCGAATCGGCCCTCGCCGCTGCCGCGGTCGCGCTGGTCTGGGTCGTCACCACCGCTCGTGCCAGGATCGCCTCATGATCATCGACATCGTCTCGTGCCTCTTGGCTGCCGATGGAGGGGTCGGGCAATCGGAAGCCGTTGGTGGCGTCAGCCCCCGCAGCGTCGTGCAGGTCATGCGCTTCTGGCCGCTGATCGCCGGTCCGCATCTGATCGCGCTGTCCGGGCTTGCGCTGCTGGTGTCGCTGCTGTTCCCGTCACGGCATTCCCTGGCGGTCGTGCGCGTGCGCCAGGCTCCGGCGATCAGCTTCGCGGTCGGCCTGGTCGTGCTGGTGCTGATCGTCGGGATCTTCCAGACCCTGAAGGTGAACGGGATCCAGCTCGGGCAGAACTTCCTGATCATCCTCTGCGCCATCGCCTGCGCGCTCGGATTCGCCACCAGCGCGCGCGCGCTGGGCGAACGCGCCCTGCCCGGGAGGCCGGCGATCGCCCACACCGCGCTCGGCTTGGCCGCTCTCATCCTCCCGCTCGTCTCGCCGGTGTGCCTGCCGATCCTGGCCGTGGCTCCATCCTTCGGCCTGGGAGCCTGGCTGCTGGCGGGTCGAGCGAAAGGCGCGACCATGCCGTGATGCCGATGGCATCACGCGTTTCCGCCGCTGCGGCCGCCGATCTCGCGCTGCTGGATCTCTGCGCGCGCATCGCGAAGGAACCCGCGCGCATCATCGAGCCCTCCTGCGTCGCGATCGGGCGCGGCATCGGAATCCCTGAGCATCGGCATCCAGACTGGCTGCAGCTCGATCTGGCCATCGGCTGCGGTGGACGGTGGACCATAGCCGGAGCGCCGGTCACCGCCGGTGCGACCACGGCGCTGGTGTTCTATCCCGGGGTGGATCATGGCTACGAGCTCACCCCGATGCGGTCCGATGGCGTGGTCTTCAACTTCAAACTGCGTGTCGGATCCCAATGGCCGGCGGTCCGAGCGGGCATCTTCCCGGTGGTGTCGCGGGGGCTCGCCGGCGAGGATCCGTTGGCGCGCGCGCTGCGTCGCATGGCTCGGCTGGGCGCGGTCGCCGGGTCGACCTCGCCGCTGCTGGTGGCCACCGTCATCGAAGCGCTGTGCCTATGGCCCCGTGGCGGATCCGGCAGGGATGCTTCGATCACCGATGCCGCAGGCGACGCCGATGCGGACGGCCGCGTCCACGAGGCCATGGCGATCATCGACGAGCGCCTCGATCAGCCGCCATCGGTGCCCGAACTCGCGCGTCGCGTGCGTCTGTCGTCTCGGCACCTCTCGCGGCGGTTCGAGGCGTTGTGCGGCTGCTCACCGCATGCCTACATCACTGCGCGCCGTCTCGCCCGCGCGCGCGAACTGCTCGCTCAAGGCCGCATGAACGTGACCCAGGCCGCCGAGGCCCTGGGCTTCCCCTCGATCCATACCTTCTCGCGCTGGTTCCGCCGCGAGAGCGGCCAGACCCCAGCGGCATTCCGCGCCCATCCGTCGGGGTTTTGACCCGCTTCGGCTGTCAGTTCCCGCTATCCGCTATCCGCCATCCGCCATCCGCCACTCGGCCTCCCCATGTCCGTTTCTGCACACCCCGCCGTCCGCTCCGCCCAAAGACGCGGATGCCGACGCGCTATGATCGCACGCATCAGGAGCCGACCATGACCCTCGCGTGCCTCGACCCCATCTCCATCCGCACCACCCCGATCAGTCAGGCCGAGATGGCGCGCATCCAGCGCGCCTTCGCCGACGAGGGCTTCGTCATCCTGAAGGGGGTCATTCCACCCGCGGCCGTCGCCGGGGCGCGCGAAACCATGAAGCGTCTGAGCGATGAGCGCCTCGCGCGATTTCTCGTCGAGCGGAAGATCACCGACCTGCATGCGGACCTGCCCTTCGAGAAGCGCCTGATCGCCGTCGCCCAGGAATGCGCGGAAGCGGTGCCCAACTTCTTCCGCGAAGAGCTGCACGTCCCGGGCATGCATCCGTTCCTGCTGAACCCGGCGCTGGTCGACATCGCCGAGCGCTTCCTCGGCAGCGAGGTCCGCATCTACCCCAACTACATGGCACGGCCGAAGCTTCCGGACGACCAGCGCATGCTCATCTGCTGGCATCAGGACGCGGCCTACACCGACAATTTCAAGGTCACCGGCGCGGCGGCGACCACCGATCTGCGCACCGTCAACCTGTGGTCGCCGCTGGTTCCGGCGCGACGTGCCAACGGCTGCATGCAGTTCATCCCCGCGAGCCACAAGCTGGGCCTGGTCCCGTACCACCAGTTCCAGGACATCCACCTGAAGATCGACGATTCAGCGCTGGCGCCGGTGCTCGATCACGCGGTCGATATCGAACTCGATCCGGGTGACGTGGTGATGTTCGACAACCTGCTCTTCCACCAGGGCCTGCCCAACACCTCCGACACCATCCGTTGGAGCGTCGACTGGCGCTTCCAGGACGCGACCCAACCGACCCTGCGCCCCCAGCACGGCCAGCTGGTGCGCAGCGCGCGCGATCCGGGCGCGGCGGTCCGCGATGCGGGTGATTGGGGACGCCGCGTCTTCGGGTGAATGGGACAGCGTCAGGACGGCGCGAGCGTGCTCAGCAATTCCTCCGCCGCCGTCGCTTCGGCACGTCGACGGCTCGAACCCGATCCCGATGCACTCATGCCAGCGATGGCGGCGGTCGCGGTGAAGCGCGGCTCGTGGTCGGTGCCGCCGCTGCGCTCGCAGGTGTAATCGGGCAGGCGTTTGTGGTGTTCCAGGCACCACGCCTGCAAGCGCATGCGGGGATCGTCGCGACCCGATTCGGGATCGTCCAGGAAAGGCGCGAGCGCGCGCTCGACCGCGATGCGCAGCGCCGGCCAACCGCCGTCGAGGAAGACCGCCGCGAACAGGCTCTCCATCAGGTTGGCCTTCACCGAATCCGGCCAGGGTTCACCCATCTGCGATCCGACCAGACAATGCCGCAGGAGGTCGAGCCGCTCGATCGCGCGCGCCAGGATGGCGCGACTGGCGAGGCGGGCACGCAGGCGCGAGAGCTGGCCCTCGTCAGCCTCAGGGAAACGTTCGAAGACCAGGAGCGCGCGCGCGGCCCCGAGCAGCGCGTCGCCGATGAACTCGAGCCGCTCGTTGGCTGCTCGCAGCTTGTCGGCCGTCGACGCCTGGGCGCCGCACCGGCTCGCATGCGTGCACGCACGTGCGAGCAGGGCCTGATCCGCGAGCGCGTGGCCCAGCGCCTGGGCCACCGCATCGGTTCGAGAGGGCAGAGCCTCGGGGTCGGGTCCATCGGACATGCGCATTCCTCGCGCCGACGGCTCCTCAGGAGCGGAGTCGTCATCGGCGGCTGTCGGACTCTGGGCCTAGGATCGGGCGCTAGAAGAAAAAAGAGCGGAGTCCGGCGTGCGGGGGCTTCCCAGCGCCGGTTTCCCTCCTGGAACATCCGGAATGCGGCCCATGATGGCGCACTTACACCCTACGGCCGCCTCCATTCCGGCGAAGGTGCAGGATTCCCGTGAGCCAGAACGCCTACCTCCAGATCTGCAAGTCGTGCAATCACGAGTTCCGCGCCCATGCGAAGCTCGTCGGCAAGTCGGTCCCGTGCCCCTACTGCCAGCGCCAGCTCACCGTCCTCGCGGTCGCCGGCCAGCCGAACGACAAGCTCGTCAATCAGGAGATCGGCGGCTGCCGCCTGGCCAAACGCCTGGGAGCCGGCGCGCTCGGAGTGGTCTACGAGGCCAAGCAGCTGTCGATCGGCCGCCGGGTCGCGATCAAGATGCTCTCGAGCAAGGCCGCTTCCGACAAGGAGGTGGTCGCGCGCTTCCAGCGCGAGGCCAACCTCTGCGCCAAGATCAAGCACCCCAACGTCGTCGGAGTCTACGATTGCGGCCTCGACCGCGGTGTGCACTTCCTGACCATGGATTTCATCGACGGGCTCACGCTCGCGGCGCTGATCGAGGAGCAGGGCAAGCTCGAATGGAAGGAGGCGGCGGGATACATCACCCAGATCGCGCGCGCCCTCGAGCACGTCCACGGCCAGGGCATCATCCACCGCGACATCAAGCCGGCGAACATCCTGATCGACGAGCAGAAGGTCGCGAAGCTCGCCGACCTCGGCCTGGCCAAGCAGGTGGACAACGAGGAGGGATCAGGAGCGGGTCTGACCATGCAGGGCATCGCCATGGGCTCGCCCGCGTACATGCCGCCCGAGCAGATCCGCAACGCCAAGGAAGCCACGCACCTGGCCGACGTCTACGCTCTGGGCGCCACCTTCTACCAGACCGTGACCGGCGTCATTCCGTTCGACGGCAAGAACGGCACCGAGGTCATGACCAAGGTGCTGCGCGAGGAGGCGGCTCCGGCGATCACCCGCGTCCCCACCCTTCCGCAGGGGGTGTCCGATCTCATCCAATCGATGCTGTCGAAGAATCCCGCCGATCGGCCGCAGGGCGCCGCGGTGCTGATCCAGGAGCTCGAAGCGGTGGTCGCCGATCCGGTGAAGCCGCGCAGTCGCAAGCGCGTGGTGAAGCGGGTAGCGGTCGAACGGCTCGGTCAGCGGGGAACCGCGGTGATCATCATCGCCGTGATCCTGGTCGTCGCCCTGATCATCGTCCTGATCAAGACCTGACGGTCGCGCCGCATGCGCCTGGACTTCCATCTGCACACCGATCGCAGCGACGGCCAGCTCTCGCCACACGAGCTGCTGGCCGCGGTGCGTCGTGAACGCGTCGATGCGTGGGCGGTAACCGACCACGACAGCCTCGCGGCATTCGGCGAGCTGCGCGGCCAGGCCGGACTCGTGCCGGGCGTCGAGGTCACCTCCAGCCACGAGGGTCGCGAAGTGCACGTGGTCGGCCTGGGTATCGACCCCGATGACCGGGGCCTGGGCGAGTTCCTCGCCGGCATCCGCTCGCAGCGGCGCATTCGCCTGGTGGCCCTGATCGCGCGCCTGCCGGCCTCCGCATCGCGCGGACTCGCGATCACGGATCTCGACGACGGCCGGGCCGAAGCGCTGGGCCGCAACCACCTCGCGCGCGCGCTGGTGCGCCTGGGAAGCGTGCCGACGCTCCAGCGCGCTTTCGCCGATCACCTGGCCGACGAGCACATCGCCGACCCGACCCTGCCGCAGTTTCCCGAACTGCCGCTGGTCACCGCCGCCATCCGCGCCGCTGGCGGCCTGGCGATCCTCGCGCATCCGGGCATCTACGGCAGTCGCGCCGCGGTCGAGCCGCTGGCCGCCCACTGCGATGGCCTCGAACTCGCGCATCCCGGACTGGATCCGACGCTCGCCAGCCAGTTCGCCGCACTGTGCGACGAACGCGGTCTGTTCATGAGCGTCGGCAGCGATCTGCATTTCCTCGGCGGTCGCCGCCCAGGCATGCTCGCGATCGACGACGCGCGCGTCCGTCCGCTCCTGCAGCGCATCGGAGTCGCCGCATGAGCAGCGTCACTGCCATCATCCTGATCCTCGTCAGCGCGGTCGGCTCCTGTGCCGAGGGCGCCAATGCCGCCGATGCTGCCGATGCCGCCGAATCCGAGCGGATCGTGCTCGTCACCGCCTACGCGCCGTTCGACGGCCGCTCGCTCAACGGCAGCGCGACGGTGGCCGCGGCGATCCAAGGCAAGCCGGTCGCGGGCGCGCGCATCGCCACGCTGGTCCTGCCGGTGCGATGGGGCGAGCCCCAGCGCCGACTGCCCGAAGAGATCGCGCGTCTGAAGCCCGTTCTGGTCCTGGGATTGGGCGAAGGACGCCCCGGGGTGATCACCTTCGAGCGCGTGGCCAAGAACCGCGCGGATCATCCGGACATCGACCATGCCAAGCCTCCTGCGCCGACCCTGGATGCCCAGGGCCCGGCGACGCGGGCGACTCGACTCGCGTTCGACACCGCCTGGTTCCCGAAGCCGCCGGTGCCGATCGGTCCCAGCGACGACGCCGGCGCCTATCTGTGCAACAGCATGCTGTACTGCGCGCTCGGCCAGGCGGTCGAGAAGACCGGGTTCATGCACCTGCCGCCGCAGGGTGCGACGGCGGATGCGGCGTATGCCGAGACCTATGCACCGATAGTGCTGACGTTGATCGAGAAGAATCTGATCCCGCCAGCGCCCACGCTTCCCCGACTGCCGTAAGCACCTCAGAACGACTTCAGCGGCGGCGTGACTTCGCGCGGCCCCTCGGTCTCGACCCGATCCGCACTTGCGCGCATGAGATTGGGGATGGCGAGCGCCGGACCCATCGCTCCGAACATGCAGCATCCGATCGGCCCGCCGAGCAGACCGCCTGCGTCCAGGCTGAAGCCCGACGCGTTGGGTGAGCACGAGACGAAGCCGTAGCGCCCGGCTTTTCGCACATCCTGGGGAAGGGTCATGAGCTGCCGGATGCCCAGCGCCGAGAGCGGAATGGCCGCGAGCTGCGCCACGGTACCCCATGACGCGCCGCTCCGGCTGACGCCGGCGACGATGGCGTCGGCCTTGATCTCGGCGAGCGCCTCGCGGATCTCCGCATGGTCGGTGAAGCCCTTCTGGCGCATGGCGACCGCATCGATGCCAGCCGGGTTGGTGGTGAGGATCAGGTCAGGTCCACGCTGTTCGCCGTAGATCGCCACGGGACCGATCATGCCCAGCATCGCATCGCCAGGAGGACCCAGCAGATGCGTGCGGATGACCTCGATGAGCCTGGATCCGATCGCCGGATCGATGGCCATCACGGCGGAAACCACCGGGAAAGGGGCGGACTCCTCGGTGTAAACCAGGATGTCCCCATCGAGCCTGGTCATCAGGTCCCAGTAGGCGGGCAGTCCCTGCGTTTGCAGCAGCGCATCGATGCGGGCGAGGGAGGGCTCGTCGATCCCCTCGCCGTGGAGTTCGATCCACCGCCGCGTGAGGTCGCCATCGCAGCGGATGACCAACGCGCTCAAGGTGGAGGCGGGCAGGGAGGCGAAGAGCCTGGTATCCGCTGGCTTCCAGGTCACGTCCTCCAGGCGCGCCATGTCCGCGGGCGCGTACGTCAGGTCGGCGTGCTCGCGCATCCCGATGCGGTCGAAGCGCAGGCTGAAGGTCATGGTCGGCAGCGAGCGGGCGCGCGGCGCCTGGTGGCCGTGCGCCTCGACCGCTGTGAACGCCGCTTCGGTACGATAGGTGCCTTCGACATCGGCAGCAGCATCGATCGTCGGCCACACGGAAGCGGTGATCGCGGGGGCATGCTGATCTGCCATGCCCGGTGCATTGATGCTGGTGAAGACAGCGAGGCGATCGCGCCACTGCAGCGATCCCGCAGCGCCCATGAGCGTGTCCACGGCAGGATCGCCCGCTGCGAGTTGGTTCGGGAACAGCGGTGCGAGCGCAGCGGTGAGGGGGGCGGGATCGTCCACCGTCGTGGCGACCTGCAGCCAGGGCGACAGGGGAATGGTGGTCGGCAGATGGATGCCGAACGCGAGGCGTCGAGCCGATCCCGCGACCGCTGCGGGATCGATGCCATGGGGAAGGGCGCTGCGCATCGCCAGGGACAGCTCCTCTCTCGCGCGCTTGCCCAGAGCCGATTCCATCAACCGCGCGTACGGGGTCTGCTGGTAGCGTATCGCCGAGCGTGGCAGGTCGTTGAAGCGCACCATCGCGACAGCGTCCGCAGCGATGGCGGTCGCGGGGTCTGGCGTCGACTCGGCAGCGGCGAGCGAGCCGAGGCAGCAGCAGGAGACGAAGAGGGTGATCGATGTGCGCATGGGTGCTCCACGACGGAAGTGACGTTTCGACGGCAGACGACGGAAGGAACCGGATCGCGATCAGAATCCCAGGGGCGACGTCGCGTATACCTGTCTCATGACGGCGGGTGTCTGGGGCAGCGCGCGGACGGCCGCGAGCCGGTTCTGGACCGTGGTCTGGAAGAAGAACGAGCGCTGCGCGAGGGCGCATGCGTCCATGCGGCGCACGACCGTGGCGGTGGCATCCTCTGCGCAGCGCAGCTGCGATCCGACCACGATGCGTTCGCAGGCGACGCAGTACAGGACCAGCGCGGTGAGCGCTGCGCCGAACCCGACCGTACGCCAGACGAACAGTTGCGCGATCAGCGCCGCGATGCCGATGAGCACCAGGCTCGAGAATCCGATGTGGATCAGGAGTGCGCCCGCTGGAGCATCGACCGACACCACCGCTCCACTCTGGGTCGAAGAGACCTTCCCAATTGGGGACGAAGACGGCTCGGTGGGAGCGAGATCCGCCATCACGCGCTCAGCCGGGACCTCGACCAGGCGATCGTCGGATCCGATGGGCGCGATCGCGGTGACGAGCATGCCGGGCACGTCGTAGCGGGTCGGCACCACCGAGCTCGGGTCGCTTGCTCCGAGCGGGATCTCCGGGGTATAGGTCCAGATGTCGCCGGTGGCGGTGGTGGACCAGCGCATGCTCTGGGCCATCTGGTGCCCGTTGAGACCGCGTGAGATGACGACTTCCAAAGAACCGACGAGCGCACCGTCGACCGTCAGCTCTTGCAGGACCATCTTGCAGCGAACGGGTTCGGAACGACGGTGCAAACCGATACCGCGTCCGTGTCGGAGGCGTCCGCCCAGCTCGACGTCGATGACCCGACCCTGGTCGCGAGGCCAGAGAACCTCGTAATCGCGGTAATCGAGCAGCAGTCTGGCGGTGCCCGCGTTGCCCATCACCGCGAAGCGCAGCAGGATCCGGCCCGATGCCACGGCGCTCGAGGCGCCGTCCTCTCCCGGAACCGGCGCGGTGGGATCAGCACCGGTCGCAGACACGCGCGCCATCGGTTCAGGCACGTCGCCTGGACTCCAGCGCAAGGTCGACACGGTCATGACCACGACCATCGCCGCTGCGGTCACCGCGCAGGCGATTCGGATGGCCCGTGGGCGCGCGCCGACGCGTGCCCCGGCAGAGGCCCGGGTCAGTCGGTAGGTGATGATGGCGCCGCACAGCGCGAGCGCGACGATGGTGAGAGCAATTGGGTACATGTGTCCTCAACCGGTCATGACGAGGCCGAACAGGATCAGGAGCACGAGCGGGATGATGAGCCAGAGCCACAACGTCCAGGCGCCGCCGCCGGCCGCCGCTGGGCGCGATACTCCCTCCTTGCGCACGTAGATCAGGAATCCGGCATGCAGTGCGATGTAGGTGGCCACGGCCATCAGTGCCAACGAGGTCGCTCCCTGGACCATCGGCAGGGCCGTGATGGGGATGACATCGATGAGCACGTGCGCCACGAGCAGCTGGCCACCGTACCACAACGCGATCGCGAGCAGCACGCCGGCGGTTCCGGCGTTGCGCACCCCATTGACGGACCCTGCACAGGCGGCGATGGCGAACGAGATGGCGAAGGAAGCGGCGCTGAACATCACTGCGGCCCTCCATTCCCCCGCAGGAGCCGATGCCGGGGTCGCGGTGAGGCCCGATTCGACGATCCAGCCCCAGCACCATTGCGGCGCGCCCACGACGATCGCCGCCGCCGCTGAGCCGACCAGGGCCAGCACCAGCGCCCATCCCATCGCAAAGCGCACGAGGTAGCGCTGCGCGCGGGTCGCAGGCAGGGAGAAGGCGAACTCTTCGCTGCCTTCGCGTGCTTCCTCGCCGCCGAATGCCATGCCCGCGCCTGCGGCGAGCACGACGCCGAGCACGCCGACGGTCGCAGGCGCCGTGATGGCTTCGATCACCCAGACGCCGATGAACCACAGCGTGATGGCGGTGCCGATCAGGCTCCGATGCGCGATCCACTCGCGCCACGCGAGCCCGCGGATGATGGAGCGCTGATGGGTGGCGGCAGCTGAGCGATCAGCGGAGCCGGAGCCGTCCAGGCTGATCGCGGTCATGCTTCGACTCCTTCATCTTCAACCGTGGCGTCCTGGGGAACGTCGGGTCCGATCAGTTCGATCATGATGTCCTCGAGGCTCAGCGAGAAGACCTGCACCCGGGCTCCAGGGATGGCGCGCGCCTGGGCGAGCGCCTGCTCATCCGGCAGGCGGGCGATCGCCGTGACGACGGCGCCTGCGGTGGTCGAGCGGATCGCACCGGGAATCGAGAAGCCCGCCGGTGGTACATCGCCCGGGAACACCACTTGGACGCGTTTGGTCGTGGTGCGCAGGTCCTCGGTGCGGTGCTCCGAAGTCAGCCGTCCGCGGTCCATCAGGCCGATGGTATCGGCGAGGCGTTCGAGATCGGCGATGATGTGCGTGCTGAAGATCACCGTGCAACCATCCTGCCGCGCGAGTGCTTCGATCAGCTCCTCGATCAACGCCCGTCGAGCGATGGGGTCGAGCCCGGCGGCAGGCTCGTCGAGCACCAGCACCTCGGCGCGCGACGCCAGAGCGAGCAGGACGGCGACGCGCCTGCGCTGTCCCCCCGACAGGAGCGCCACCTGCCGCTTCGCGTCGATCGCCCACCGCCGTATGAGGTCGGTGGCCAGCGCGGCATCCCAGCGACAGTAAAAATGAGAGCAGTAGCGGCTGAGTTCCGCGGTCGACATCCATCCCGGCAGGTGCAGGTCCTGCGAGACGTAGGCCACGCGCTCGCGGCTCGCGGGCCGACCGCGGATGAGATCGACGCCGAACACCTGCGCGCGACCGCGGTCTGGCCGCAGCAGTCCCATGATCGTGCGCAGCGCCGTGGTCTTTCCGGCGCCGTTGCGCCCGACCAGCCCATACACGCCGCCGCTGGCGACGCGCAGATCGAGGCCATCGACGGCGCGCACGCCCCGGAAGGATTTGTGCAGTCCCTCGACGCTGATCGCCGCGGGTTCAGCCGTTCCGTTCATCGGTGCCTCCTGATTGCAGTCGTTCCATCTCTTCACGTAGGATCTTTGCAGCCTGGGCCGGCGTCGCGCCGAGCTGCCGCGCCTCGACCGCGAGCGTGCGCGCCGACGCGCGCAGCAGTTCCTCGCGCTCGTGCGCGCTCAGGCCCTTGGCCTTCTCGGCGACGAAGGCTCCCTTGCCATGCTGCATGGCGATCGCCCCCTGATGCTCGAGCTCGCTGTACGCCTTCACCACCGTGGTGGGATTGACGCGCAGGTTCTTCGACAGCTCGCGGATCGACGGCAGCTGGTCGCCGGCGCGCAAGGTACCCGAGGCGATGTAATACATGAGCTGGTCCATGACCTGGCGATAGACGGGCACGCCGCTGTGTGGATCGACTTGGAAGTGTAGCATCTATGGCTGTATGGGTACACACATACAGTTGACCAGTGCGGCGTCAAGCACGGACAGGATATCCCGGTCGATCGTTCCCGGTCCTGCGTCGCAGACGCGTGGAACTATTGGAGTTCGGACGTCGCGGACGCAGGAAGCGGTGTTGAGGGACGCTCTGAATGCCGCGTCGGAACGGTGCCGTCAGCCCCGCGCATCCAGCGATGAGGATCTGTGGATCTGAAGACTTAGGACCGAGGACTGAGGACTGAGGACTGAGGACTGAGGACTGAGGACTGAGG
>JACCZE010000177.1 GCA_013696105.1 Planctomycetota bacterium
CGGCCGCGACGCGTTTGGCGGCGTGCACCAGGTCCGGGTCCCCGAGCAGGTCGAACGCGGCCGTCAGCCCCGACACCAGCGAGCCGTAGTCGGTGATGTAGGCGGGACGGTTGGGCAGGCGCATGAGGCCAGCGGGGCTGAGCCGACGGACGAGCACCGCGGCGAGTTCACGGCAGGCGTCGATGAACCGCTGCTCGCCGCTGTAGCGGCCGAGTGCGGCGAAGCCCTCGAGCGCCAGGGCGTTCTGGTCGGTCAGCACCTTGTCGTCCCGCCCGGGGCGTGGGCGCTTGGCGCGGATCCCGCGCAGGATGGGCAGGAAGCGTTCCCAGCTGGTGCGCAGCGCCTGCACGTCGCCGCCCGGCGCATGGGTGGCCATGGTCTCGCCGCGCGGATGCGGGATGTGGGTGATCACCGGCTCGAGATGGCCGCTGTGGCCGCGCTCGGGGTGCCCGGTCATGATGTCCCACTCGCGGGCCAGTCGCGCGCCGTCGACCTCGCCGAGCGCCTCGCGCAGCTGCGCCGGGCTCCAGGCATAGAAGCTGCCCTCGCCGCCCGGATCGTCGGCGTCCTCGGCGCTGGCATAGCCCGCGAATGCGCCATCGATGGTCACGCGCAGGTCGCGCAGCAGGTAATCGCCGGTGTTGACCGCGGTGCGCAGGAAATCCGGACGGGCCAGCTGCTCACCGGCGCGCGCGTACGCGACCATCAGCTGCGCATTGTCGTAGAGCATCTTCTCGAAATGCGGCATGCGCCAGTGCTTGTCGACGCTGTAGCGGTGGAATCCTCCGCCCACGCGATCGTGGATGCCGGCGTCCTGCATCGCCTCGAGCACGGCTTCGGCCTGCTTCACCCATTCTGTGCGTCCGGAGGCCAGCAGCAGCGGCAGCAGCTGGCTCGAGGGGAACTTCGGCGCCTTCTCCGCGTTCCAGCCGTAGCCCGGGTTGCGCGCGTCGTAGGTCGCCGCGAGCGACCGATCGAGCAGCTGCCAGATGTTGTCGCCGAGCGAGCTCTGCAGCGTCTCGTCTTCGGAGAGGTGGGCGGTGATCTCGGCCGCGGCCTTGTCGATGCGCGCGCGGTCGGTCGACCACAACTGGGCCAGATGGTGGATCAGCTTGCGCCACTGCTCGATCGGCAGGTAGGTGCAGGCATAGAACGGCCGCCCCTGGTGGTCGACGAAGGCGTTGAGCGGCCAGCCGCCGTGGCCGGAGAGCGCCTGCACCGCATCCATGTAGATGGCGTCGACCTCCGGGTGTTCTTCGCGATCGACCTTGATGCAGACCAGGTGGTCGTTCATCACGCGCGCGGTGTCGGCGTCCTCGAAGCACTCGTGGGCCATGACATGGCACCAGTGGCAGGTGCTGTAGCCGATCGACACCAGCACGGGCACGTTCCGACGTTTCGCCTCGGCGAACGCGGCATCGCCCCAGGGCAGCCATGCCACCGGGTTGTCCTGGTGCTGGCGCAGGTAGGGGGAGCTTTCGTTCGCCAGTGCGTTGGTCATGGCGGCACTATGGGCGCGCGTGCTCCCAGGAGAGCGAAAACGCTCCGCGCTTGGGCGGGGCGGCGTGCCGGCAGCGGGTGCGTGCCGGCACGAACGGTCAGCGCTTGCCGACCGCCTTCATCAGGGTCTCGCCCAGGGTCGCCGGGCTTTCGGCGATGTGCACGCCGGCCTCGCGCATCGCGGCGAACTTCGCCTCGGCGGTGCCGGTGTTGCCGCTGACGATCGCGCCGGCGTGGCCCATGCGCTTGCCCTTGGGTGCGCGCGAGCCGGCGATGAATCCGATGACCGGCTTGGTCACGCGCTGCCTGATGAACGCGCAGGCCTTCTCCTCGCTGTCGCCACCGATTTCGCCGATCATGACGATCTGCTTGGTTTCCGCGTCAACTTGGAACAAGGTCAGCGCGTCGATGAAGTCGGTGCCTTTGATCGGATCGCCGCCGATGCCGATGACGGTGGATTGGCCGAGGCCGCAGCCCGTGCTCTGGAAGACCGCCTCGTAGGTCAGCGTCCCGGAACGGCTGACGATCGCGGTCGATCCGCGTTTGTGGATATAGCCGGGCATGATGCCGATCTTGCACTCGCCCGGGGTGATGATGCCGGGGCAGTTCGGGCCGATCAGGCGGGACTTGGATCCTTCGAGCTTCTTCTTCACCGCGTACATGTCACGGACCGGGATGCCCTCGGTGATGGCGACGATCAGCGGCACACCGGCTTCGATCGCTTCCATGATCGCATCCGCCGCGCCGGGCGGCGGGACGAAGATCATGCTCGCGGTGGCGCCGCCCTCGCGGACCGCCTCGGCGACGGTGTTCCACACCGGGAACTTCTTGTCGGTATCCGATATCCAGGTCTGGCCGCCCTTACCGGGCGTCACGCCGCCGGCGAAGTTGGTGCCGTAGCTGACCGCGCCGTTGGAGTGGAACGTCCCGACCTTGCCGGTGATGCCCTGGCAGATCAGGCGGGTGTTCTTGTCGACGAGCACGCTCATGTTTTGGCTCCGCGGCTGGCTCTGAATTCGGCGGCTGCCTGCGCGGCCTTGGTGCAGCCGTCCTTGAGGTCATCCGCGGCGATGACCTTGAGTCCGGATTTCGCGATCAGGTCCTTGCCCTGCTGGACGTTGGTGCCTTCGAGGCGCACGACCAGCGGACGGTCGAGTCCGACCTCCTTCACCGCGGTGAGCACGCCAGTGGCGATGGTGTCGCACTTCATGATGCCGCCGAAGATGTTGACCAGGATCGCCTCGACCGACGGGTCCTTGAGGATGATCTTGAAG
>JACCZE010000244.1 GCA_013696105.1 Planctomycetota bacterium
TGGGGAACTTCCTCGGGGCTCGCGTCCATCCGCACCTGCTCCGCCATTCGCTGGCGGTGCATCTCCTGCGCAACAAGGTCGATGTCAGGGTCATCCAGGTGATCCTCGGCCATGCCCAGTTGGACACCACGAAGGTGTACTTGAGGTTGGTGCCGGGGCATCTGCGGGAGGACTACGACAAGGCGATGCCGCCGATCGCGGTAAATGCTGGGTAGAATCCATGGAAACGAGGGATTCACTTAGCTGACGGGCGGGCTAGGATCAACCCATGCCCCTGGGTGTGACCATCGACCAGAAGCGCCTCGCTGACCTCTGCCGCCGCTACCGCGTCGCCACGTTGGAGCTGTTCGGCTCGCGCGCGAAAGGCACGGCACGGCCAGACAGTGACGTGGACCTGCTGGTGTCGTTCGAGGCGGGGTACATCCCCGGCTGGGAACTCGGCGGCCTGTACGTCGAGCTAGGTGAACTGCTCGGCCGCAAGGTGGACCTCATCACCCGCTGGACCTTGGAGCACGAGCCGTCGGACGTGTTCCGCAGCAACGTGCTCTCGGCCGTCGAACCGTTGTATGCCGCTTAACGAGCGCGAGCGTCTCGCGCTCGACGACATGATCCGGTTCGGCTCCGATGCCGTGGAGTACGCGCGAGGCTTGACGTTCGACCAGTTCGTGGCCGACCACAAGACCAACCGCGCGACGATGTACGCCATCGCCACGGTCGCCGAAGCCTCTCACCGCGTCACGCCCGAGCAGCAGGCGCGCTGGCCGCTGATCCCATGGCCGATGATCTGGGGCATGCGGAACATCCTCATGCACGAGTACGGGCGCGTGGACCTGCCGACGGTCTATCAGGTCGCCACCGTTCATCTGCCCAAGCTGCTGGAGCAGGTGCGGGCGATCCGGGAGCAGGATCGCGCCCTGTGACCGTGGATGCGGCTGGAATCGGCCGCGAGGCATGTCATCGGAACCGCGCGGCTTGGCCCTTCCTCGTCCTCCTGCTGCTCATGACCGCACCGTCCCTTCACGCCGCTACGCGGTCTGGAAGTAGGTCTACTTCTTGGTCGTCGTGTGCAGCGGCTCGGTGGGGGTCTGGGATAATCATCGGCGTAGAGGCTGATGATGTCCTCGGGCGACTCGGGGAGGTTGGTCCAGAAGAGGCGGATTTCGATCTTCGGCTCAAGGAATTGCTGACCCGTGGGATCGCAGGTGCGTTTGGTGACCCGGAAGACGCAGCGCCTGCGGCCACGGTCGCCGCACAGGCGCTGGGTCTCGCCGATCCACACGGTCTTGCCGGGCCGGGGTTCGCTCTTGACGCCTCGCCCATAGGCGATGCGCAGCCAGAGATCCTGGCTCTCCCGGTGACGATTATGGACGATGATATAGCCGTCGGATTCGCGCTCTTCGATGGCGGCCACCGTGTCAGCCGAATCACAGCCGCCGTCGAGACGCCAGAGCAGACGGGTTCCAGGCGCGACGAATCCTTCCGACATCTCTCGGGCGCGACGGATCGCACCCGGAGTTCCCTTCTGCGAGTGCTGGACCCCAGGGCGCAGTTCGCCATCGAGGATGTAGCCCTCGCGACCGATGTAGGTCAGCATGGGCGTATAGCCCAGTACCTTCTGGTAGGTGCAGCCAACGCCCTCCTTCTTTCCGTACAATTCCTCCAGCACCGTCGTGTCCATGTCTAGCGAGATGGCGATGGTGCCGCCGGAGGTCCGCTCAGGACGACCGATCGCTTCCAGCCCGTCCATCAGTCGCGACAAGCCGCTGCGACGCAGTTGCAAACCAAGTAACGCTAGACCGCTGCTGCTCGTCAGCAGTTCATCGCCGGCACGAACCTCGAATCCGAACACGCTCGCCTCCTTGCCTCTTCACCTGGCAGGTGAAAACGAATTTGGCTGATACGGCATCGGAAATCCGATGTCTACCGCATTTCGGGGTGAAGAAGCGGGGAAAAGCTCACGGGATCAGGTTCACGTCATTATTTAAATTTTCTTCGGTTTTATCGCCCGGAAATTCCAGCTATCATGGACTAGATCTCGGGGCACAGGTCTACGGTCGATCAGTCAATTCGCCGGCCAGGTCGTGGCATTCCGCGACGGATCACCGCGCGACAGAGAGATCCGGCAGCACCTTCGGAGAAGGCTCGGTAGCGGGTCGCGGACCGCGCCACAGGCTGAGGTATTGTCGCCAAAAAACGATAGGCGCGACGCTGGTCGTTCCCAATCGCGGAAGCTCGATCCACGAGGATGTCGGATGCTGGTGGTGGACGAGATCCCAATGTCCATAAAGCAGCACCACGCGCATGAGCGGTCCCGCGGTAAGATTGTGCGCGCCATGGATCACGTCGCGACGGCTCCAGGCATGGGTGACGTATTGCCGCGTCGACCAGTGGAGACCACCGAGCGCAAACAGGAGCACGGTGGGTCCGGGCTCTAATACATCGTTTGAGAACAGCAGGACAAAGGCCGATGCAACCACCAGGCACTCTAGTCGCACCAGCCACAGCGTGCGCCCATCGAAATCGTCATACAGCACCGAGGAGCTGCGCGTGCGCTTGAAGACCCGCGTGAGCAGCAGCGGGCGCAGGAATCCCACCAGCACGGCACCCACCGGGATGATGAGATAGAACATGCCCGTGAGGATCGAATACCATTGCGCCCGTTTGAGCCACACCCGATCACCCAGGTAATAGCAATCGAACATCTCATGATCCGTCCGGTTGCATCGGTGATGGACGGCATGGGTGACACGCATCATGGTCGCCGATGTGGGGAAGGTGGCTCCTGCCAGCGCACCCAGGGCCCAATTGAATGCCGAAAGCCGATGCAGGGCGCCGTGCGATGCCTCATGCATGAGCGCGTAGCTGGTCAGGAACAGCAGCGAGAACATGACCGCTACCACAGCCAGCATCCACCCACCGTCGCAGTGGGATGCCGTCCAGAGCAGCAAACACTGGCAGGATACCACTCCGAGGACGAGCGCGGTATTCAATCCGCTGGGGATGTCGCGGGCATCGTCGCTCATGGATCGTCCAGCAGCATGTGGCGGACGGCGCGATAGAGGGTATCGCAGAGCGCAGGCGTCCGCAGGTAATGGTCGGCACCCCATATCGGCACGACGCGTCCCGGAACGACCGCGTCCTCGAGCAGTACATAACCGTCGTTCGGTCCGAAGGTGGCCAGGTAGCGTGCGGACTTGTCCACCGGCTTGCGCAGATGGAAGCTCAACGGCATCGGCACCAGATTGATGACCTCGAAGCGGTCGGGCAGGGCCAGGGCATCGCGGCTGAAGGCGTGCTCACGACCCATCTCACCGAGCATGCTCGCGTCCGCCCCGCGCAGCAGCAGCCAGCCCTGCAGCAGCGCATGGGCGATGGGGCGACCTGGACGAGGGTCGGCCAGCGGCGTGCCGCCGGGCATCCCCCCCACGTTCACCCAGCCGCGGAGATGTTCAGCCAGTAACGGCTGCCTGATGAGGGCTCGCTTGAGATCCGCGCTGCCTTTGCTCAGGGTGACGATCCAGCCGGGTTCGTTCCACTGACGGAGGAAAGAAGCGATGATATCGGCATTGGCTTCGATGCCCGCCAGGCTCCCGACGGGAATGATGTCGACCTGCGCTCCGAAGCGTCGTGCGATCGAGGCGATCAGCTGTCCGTCGCCTCCGAGCTCGAGCCGCTCACGGTAATACATTGATGGGACGATGGCGATACGCGGCGCTCCGGTCCGGGCCTGCGCTGCGGACACCGGCAGACGCTCGAATCGGGCCAGGAACTCCGCATTGCGTCCATCGCTGAGGAATGCGCGGTACGCCATCGCCGTGGCGAGGTCCACCCCGTGCACCATCGTCGCCTCGCGGAGCTCTGGACTGGACAGATAGCCCGTAGGCCGCGAGCGCAGAACGGCGTCGGCCCGCTCGATCACCGCTACCTCGTCGAGGTGCGGACCATCGAACATCCAGGTCATGCTGCCGTCCCGCTGCGGGGCAGCGCGTGAAAATGCTCGAGCCATGCCGTCAGGGCGTGATCGCCCAGCGGATCGAGCGTGCCCGCACCGGTCGCAGACCCCCCGGACACGGATGGTGAGAGCGAGAGTCCGGCCAACGCGGTCTCGTCCTGACGCACAATGGACATCACCGCCCGGTGATGGACCGCGAGGCGCAGCCGCTCCCGCGCGCGGGCCAGGCCTCTTCGGGGAGATGCTCTGCCACTGACCGTGAACACGGTCGTGCTCGACGCATCGACCGGCAGCGCCGCATGTACCGTGAAGGTGCCCACGCGGCGATGATGGAAGATCAGGAGGTTGCCGCCCCAGCAGGTGGTTTCGACACGCACCTCGCCATGGCCGAGCCACCGCAGCAGGCGATCCTTGAGGCTGTCGCCGCTGACGCGTGCCGTGAAACCAATGCTGATGGTGTGCTGGGAGAGCACCTCAACCTCTGGCCGCCCGATCAGTTCGCGGCCATGCACGAGGGAGAGATGCGCGGTGTCGAAGGCGTTCGCTCCGACGCAGACCATGGGCAGCATCATAGTGGTGACATGAGCGGAGGTATGGACATCGGGTGGAATGCCGACAGGAAACGGCAGCGGAAAGCTGGGAACCCCGCCATGGAAGGCGAAGACCAGGCCGAACCGCTCGATGCAGGGAAAGGCGGGTTGACCGCTGTCGTGCGCGCGGCCCGCATCAGCGCTCGCCCCCTTACCATCGAACGCGCGTCCGTGCAGCGGGCAACGCAGAGCCTTGCCGATCACCATTCCACGTGACAGGTCGGCGCCGAAATGTCGGCAGCGTGCATCGAGCACGCCACACGACCCGTCATCGCAGCGGAAGACAGCCAGTCGTCGTCCAAAGGCCTGCACTGCGAGCGCACGCCCGCGCGGCAGCGCCGCCGACGGGCAAACCGGGTACCATGAGTCGGGCACCTGCACGATCGTTCACGCCGCGCGGCGGCGTCGACCGACCAGGTACCCGATCACCAGTGACAGGATGGCGACCGCAGCGCTGGCGATCGCGATCTTGGGGATCATCGAGGTGACAGCAGCAAGCACGGGATTGTCGAGCAGATTCACGCCGGCGTGGACTGCGCTCAACTTCCAGGCGCCCTGTTCGCGCACGACTGTCGCCGTCCACCGCGAAGTCAGGATGAACGTCGACCCATCATCTCCGGTGAAGGTATCGGTCGAGGTGCCGGTACACACACCGGCATCGGCTCCGAGAAAGCGCGTCGGCGCATCAGCGACCGGGGCGAACACCATCGCATTGACGCGTTTCTCCTGTCTGATGCGTGCGTCATAAGCCTTCAGCGCCGTCACATCGGTCAGGTGGCTCTGATCTGCGAAAGTGATGTCGAATTTCGATGCGAGGCAGCCTTCGAGCTTGGCGATGTCGGCGCTATTCAATGCGGTAGTCATTTCGACCAGCAGCGATCGCAGCTGCTGGTGATCCGCCTCGCGATCACCAGCGATGGAGGACTCACCCGCGCGCGTCTCGGGCGTGGTCAGGCATGCGGCCAAGGCTATGGCCAGAGCGAGCGGTATCAGATGACGCATCGGGATCTCCGTGGATCGGAGCATGCTGTGGTTGGAGCATGAGATCCAGTAGTAAGTATTCGATCGATGATTATTGAACGTCGGCTCCCGGCGACCAAGTTGGCATCGTGCCAGCACCGCCCGTCGCACCCTCTCGTCCATGGATGATGCGGTCTCGCCCCTTCATCCCCGAACATTTTACGCACCTGTACGGAAGCGTTGAATACGACGGCATGGATGGGGTCCGACGCTTGCGCTACAACCAATTGGTCGGAGCCATGGCTGCTGAGCAGTTCCTGGCATTCGAGGAGGAGGTCATCTACCCAGCGGTCGCACACCTCCGCCGAAACGCGGCGCACTCCCAAGACCATGACTTCATGTGGCGCATCGGAAGGATGATGGTCGAAGAGCGGGAGCATGCGCGCATGTTCCTCGGCCTGCTGCGATCGGCCATGCCATCGATCTATGCCCATCGCGACCGGCACTTCACGCGTCTGCGCCCGCTGGAGCGATTGGTGTGCGCGGTGTGCGCCCGCACACCGCCGGGAAACCTGGTCCTCATGTGGCTGGCGTTGGTCATCGAGGAACATTCGGTGACGCTGTCGAAGGCGATGCTTGTACCCGTCTCTGGCGGATTGGGTGTCCTCGACACCGATTTCGTGGAGGTCCACCGCCGACACCTGCTCGACGAAGTCCGACACCTGCCCCTCGACGAACTGCTGATCCAGCGCTCCTTCGACCGCCAGCCACTCTGGCTGCGTCGGCTCCTGGCCCGCCTGTTCGTCGCGGTGCTGCGCGATATCGCGACCCCGAAGCGCGCAGCGCGACGGGTGATCTCGCACCTCATCCACGAATTCCCCGATCTTGCCCCGCGCAGGAAGCAGCTGCTGCGCTGCACGCTGCAAGGACGCCGAGCCGCGCCTGATTGCGACATCGCGGATCTCGAACGCCATCCACGCACGGCGCGCGCCCTGAGCGCGCGGTCGGAATTCGCGGACCTCCTGCACACGATCGCTCCGGGCGGTTCCAGCCCAGCTTTCGAACCCCTATCGCACCGTACTGGCCGCATCGCTGCCATCCTGGTGCTGAGCCCTCTGGCTTCTTTGGGCTACTGGGCGGTCGGGGCGGCCGTTTCGTCGCGCACGCACCCCACCGGCCTGTTGGAGACCGCCCTCGACCGCGCCCTGCCGCTCATGCCGCCGGCGATCCTCGTGTACGCATCGCTCGGCGCCTTTCTGCTGGTCGCAGCCTGGGGGTCCAGCGCCAAGAGCTGTCGGCGTCTCATCCAGGCATCCCTGACCGCGATGGCCCTGTCGTATGCCTGCTTCATCGTGTGGCCGGTGGCCGTCGACCGTGGAGGACTCCCTGGAACCGAACCGTGGCACTCCCTGTTCGCGGCCGTCCGGGAGATGGACCCACCGCACAACTCGTTCCCCAGCCTGCATGTCGCCTACGTCACGGTGGCGCTCGCTTCGAAGCGTTGGCCATGGTGGGTATGGGCATGGGGACTATCCATCATCGCCTCGACCGTGCTGACCCGTCAACATGTCGTGCTGGATGTAGCAGCAGGTGTGGCCCTGGGAGTCGCTGCCTGGTTGCTGGCGGGTCGCTGGCCATGGTCAGGACGTGACCGGGAAATCCGCGGGTAGCAGGGCAGGCGGCTTCACCTCACCGAGCCGCTGCCCGCGAAATCCCGCCACATCGATCAGCAGCTCGGGCGCGCTGCGCCGTGAGATCACCACCTCCACCTGCGACAGCTGACCGAGCCTCCGGGAGAGGTCGTAATGGACGCAGCGCCGGAGGGCTTCATCCACACGCGCTGCATCCTGGCCATCGAGGCGGGCATCGCGATCGACGACAAGCCGGTATCGCATCGGCCGGGCATCCGCCATCGGCTGCAGCGCCGCGAACGATGCCTCGATGCGCGCGTGCGCGATGGCCTCGCACACCAGAGCCTCGTCGAGCTTCTCGCCCGTGAGGTCGCTCGCTCCGCCGCTGCGGCCGAGGAAACGCAGGCATGGTGTCGCGCCCAGGCGACCGACGACGCGCACGCGATCCCCGAGACGATAACGCGTCAGACCACCTCCGGTGCTGATGACCACCTCGTACTCGTCTCCGACGCTGGTCTCGTGCGGCCAACGGCAACGTCCGTCATCGCCGAGGAATTCATAGACGTGCGCATTTATCGCCAACGGATGGGTTCCAGCGAAAGGTATGGTGATCGCCCCTTCGGTGGCGAGCAGCCCCTTGGACTCGATCTCGGTCCCGCCGAGCCGTCGCTCGAGCGCTTTCCGGGGCGCGGCTGCCGACGCGTCACCCCAGCAGCTGACCAGCGCGAGATCCGGCCAGAGCGAGCGCGGGTGGTTCCAGTCCACCAGCGAAAGCTCGCGAGCGCGTGCCGGCTGAGGGCCTGCCCGCAGGCGCGCCCGGACCACGTCGGGCAGCTCGGCCGGGAGATCGGACGTGCCCTTGGCGACGTCCGCCAGCAGACGCTCACGATGGGTGAGCGCCGCATCGAGGAGCAGGTCCAGGTACGTCGGGTGCCAAACCGAGATCAAGCGTAGATCGCGGGCCCGCAGCAGTGCGAGCACGGTGGCGTAGGCGAATGCGCCAGGATCTCGGATGCAGCGGACTTCCGCCGGCACAGCCATCGCCGAACCAGCGAACCGCCGCAGCAGAGGACCGAGGTACGCCGAGTCCTCTTCACATCCGACCGGTACCGCTGCGTTTCCGGACGGAGCAGACCGCTGATGATCCGCCGCTTCCTCGAGCGGGGAGATCGCCCAGTACGCGCGACCGCATCGCAGTTGCGGCAGACGCGAGAACAGACCGCCCACCCAGGCCGCGAGCGCGGCAGAGAATTCCTCCCCGAGCGCGTCGGTCCAGGGGATCAGCTTGCGCGCTGAGCCGGTGCCGCTGGTCGGCACCAGGCGCCGCACGGGACCAACGGACATCACATCTGGCTCTCCCTGGCGCACGCGCTCTACAGCATCGGCGTAATCCCCCCAGCAGGTGAGCGGCACGTGACGACGGAATTCCTCAGGACATGAAATCCGTGCCAATCCCAAACGCCGACCCAGAACCGTCTCGGCCCCCTCCCTAACCCGACGCCTCAGCAGCCTGGCCTGGATCGTTGCCGGGTCTGCGAGCGCACACGTGAAGCCTCGATATGCTGGACGGCAGGCAGCCCACCATGCATGCAGCGCGAGCACCTCAGTACCGTTGGCGCGGACAGGGGATCGATGCGGATGCCTCTCGGTGCCCTGAGGATGCGTCTCGCCAATTCACGACGACACCGCCAGAGCCGCACGTCCGCGTCTGAGCGCCAGACGTCCCGCTCCGGTCAGATTCTCGGGGCACAGGCGGCACAAGCTGACCAGCTCGTCCCCATCGACATGGCCAGGATTGCGCTGCAGGAAGACCCGTACGGCCGCATCGTTCGCAACATGGGCCGGGATTTCGCAGAGGTGCGCGCGCAGCCGCTGTGGTCGTACGAAGCGCACCACCCCCGCCGTACGATCGAAAGCGGCCCCGAAGCGGTCGCATGCCAGGCCGGGAAGCAGCGCAGCCGCGACCGGGTCGAAACGTTCAGCGTCGGCCGGAGCGTAGGAACGCAGGCACACCGTGAGGTAGCGGTACGTGCGCACCCCGGAGCTCAGCAGCAGCCACCACAGCGGCATGCCTGGAGAGACCGACGCGTGCAGGTCGAACACTGCCGCGACCCAGGCGGGACCGAGACTCGTCTGGGCCCACGCCGCGGGATCGACGATGGTGTCACCTGAATACAGCAGCGCCGCCGGCGCGCCTGCGACCTCGGTCATGCGATAATCCAGGGTCGAGAAGCCGCTCAGGTCGCCACCTGCCGAGAACAGGCGCAGCACATGGGACTTTTCCCGCAAGTCGGCCGCGAAGACCTGGGGATCGACGCCGTGGAAATGGCGTTGGAGGAGTTCGAACATCTGAGCGCGTTCCGCCGCACCCAAACCGGTGAGTTCATCGAACCGGACGCTCACAGCCATGCCGCCTCCGGGGAGAGGAGCCGGAGAGACGGGGCCGGACAGGCCCCCACTGCGTAGATGCGGCTGTCGATGCGCCAGGCCGGCAGGCGGTCGATGCATGGGCTCAACGGATGCCGCGCGGTCAAGCCGACCGCCAGCCTCTGCGCCTGCGCGGTGCCGGACCCTGCCGCGAGCAACGCTTTCACCACAATGGGGTCGGCATCCGGCACCGTCAGCTGGGACGCATAGGCGAGCGACAGCGGACGTCCTGGGGCAGGCAGCGTCGGACGACCTGACAAGCGCAACCATGGGTTCAGGGCAGGCCTCACGGCCGAAAGCCATGGCGCGTATCCCGCCAGGATTTCGCGCCGCTCGTTCCTGCGGTCGACGACCCGCATCGCGCCGACCAGGCGATCGCCACGCCATGCCGTGAGCCACGATGTGGTGACGGCATCGCTCGGAGCGTAGTCGGCTGCGTGGCGATCGACCATGCGCTGCACCGCATCGATTGCCCACGCCGGACTGAAGCAAATGCGGACGGCGACGTCCGTCCACCGCGCCGCGGCCGCGGTGGAGAGGACCACGGTGCGGTAGTCAGAGAGATGATGATAGGCCGGAGCTCCGGGAAGCCCGCCTTCCAGCACCCGGCGGGCGACCGAGTTGGAGCTGAGGATGGCGGTGAGGTCGTGCGCGGCCTCATCCGTGCGGCGGGTCTCGCGCAGCCGGGCAAGCGCACGTACAAGACGCAAGCCATCGCCCGCGAGGGCGGGGTCGCGGCGCAGGCCGTGCAGGTATCCCACCCAGCCCACCCCGTCACCGATGCGGAGAGGACGAACCGTTCGTGCGCCATGCGCGAGCACCCGGCCGGCATCATCACGCACAACGATCGCATGGTGACGAAGCCGCGGCTCATCCCGGGGAACGCAGCCATCGACATGGTCACCCAGTACCATCCGCACGGATCCCGGCAGCGGCTGGGCAAGCAGATCGGAAATAGCCGGCGCATCCGACGCATGGGCCCAGTCGATCCGCGGTGCACGCGGCCGGCCGCCAGTCATCCCGCCGGCAGCAGCTTGCCCGTCCACGATTCGTCTCCCAATGGCATATGATTGCGTCCGACGACGTCGGCGCGGTGCATGGCATTGATCGCGAGAAAATTCACCAGCATCCACGGATCGCGGCGATTCACCCGTTGGCTCGCGCGCGACAGGATGCTGGGCCAGCCGTAGAACGATCGGCGCGCAGCGATGCACCGCCGCTCGAGTTCGTCTGGCGACAGGAGCGCTGGAATGAACGGAACCATGCCATAGCGGTATCCTGGATCGAGCCACCAGGCTGGGAAACGCAGCCGGCCTTCACGTTCCAGCCGGGCGTAGAGCGGCGTTCCCGGGAACGGTGTCAGATGATTGAAGGCGGCGATGAACATGCCCTCGTCGCGTGCGAATCGGACCGCTCGGCCGAAGGACTCCTCATCATCCTGGTCGTATCCGAAGATGAAGGTGCCATAGACGCGGATGTTATGACGGCGCAGATTCGCCAGCGCAGCCACCGGTCCACCCTTTGCCAGGTTCCACGCCTTGTTCATCTGCCTGAGCTGCGATCCATCGAGGGACTCGAAGCCGATGAGGATGCCCTGGCAGCCGCTCGCCGCCATCAGGATGAGCGCCTCCTCATCGAAGGCGACATTGCTGGAGGCCTGCCCGACCCAACGGATACCTTCGCCAGCGAGCGCGCGGAACAGCTCCTTGGCGCCGGCGAGGTCCGAGACGATGTTGTCGTCGATGAAGAAGAACAGACGTCCGGGTCGCTTGAGCGTGCGCACCTCGCGCAGGATGCGGTCTATGGGCGCGCGGTTCTGGGTCCCTTTGAAGGCAGCGGTGATCGCGCAGAATTCGCAGGCGAAGCGGCAGCCGCGGGCGGATTCGATCAGGCTGATCGGCAGGTACCGCTTGCCGCGGAAGATCGAACGATCGGGGCCGATATCGAGCCGTCTCGGCCGACGCTCGGCGCGGTACACCCGCTCGCCCTGGCCGTGCCGCCAATCGTCGAGCACACGCGGGAAAAGCTCCTCGGCTTCACCCACCACCACCGAATCCGCGTAGCGGGATACCTCGTCCGCGCACAGCGCAGCATGGAAGCCGCCCATCACCACCTTCACTCCACGTTGACGGAATTCGCTGGCGATCTCATAGGCGCGGCGGGCGGTGTATGTTTCGACGCTGATCGCGACCAGGTCGGTCGGTTGATCGAACGGGATGGCTTCGAGACGGTCATCGTAGAAGACCTTCTCGACATCGGGCGGCGTGAGGGCGGCGATGCACGCCGCCGGCAGCGGCTCCATCTTCCAGGTGCGCACGTAGGAACGCTGGCCGCGCCGCCTTCCGACGCATGGATGGACGATGGTGAGACGGAATGGACGGCGCTTCATGCGACGCTGCCTATTTCGGGCGACGACGCGGCGGTCCCCGATGGAACCTCCCAGCTCATCATATCGCAGGTGTAGAAGCGGTGGAGGCGGCGCGCGTAGAAGCGGTAACCGAGGTTCGTGACCAGCGAGACATGCAATGGGGCGGCCGTCCGGCGCAGACGGCTGGCGATGGACCGCCACGAATAGGCGTGCTTCCAGGCGGTCTCGGTTCCGAGCTGCAGTTCATCGATCGACATGCCCGTGGGACGGAAGACCACGTGCTGCCCGTCATATTTCTCCCAATCGCGATGGAGGATCCTGCCTTCCGCCTCGATCCGCCGATGGAGACGCGTCCCAGGAAATGGCGTCAGGATGGCGAAGCGCGGCAGATCGATGCCGATCTCGACGGCGAAGCGGGCCGTGCGCATGAAAACATCAGGCCGATCATGATCGTTGCCGAAGACGAAGCATCCCTGCAGGGCGATGCCACGGCTGTGCAGACGCTCGACCACCGTGGCATATTTTTCCGGATCGTTGAATCCCTTGCGCATGCCCTTGAGGGCCGTCGGCTCGATCGACTCGAGCCCCATCAGCAGACCGCGGCAGCCGCTGCGGGATGCGGCATCGAGAAGCTCCTGATCCTCGGCGAGCAGCGTGGTCGAGAGGCCGAACCATTGGATGCGCAGCGGCTCGAGCGCGGCGAACAGGCGCAGCGCATAGGAACGATCGGCTATGAGGTTGAGGTCGACGAAAAGCGCGCGGCGGGCGCGGTTGCGCCGGATGTCCGCCACGATCTCCTCGGGCGGCTTCTGCAGGGGGCGACCCGGCCATGCGGCTGGCACCACGCAGAACTCGCAGGTGTGCACGCATCCGCGTGTCGCCTCGAACACGTCCTTGGTGATGTACCTCCGGGCGGGAAGCACCTCTCGACGCGGCAGCGGCCGCCCACCGATCTGGAGTCCGGGCTTGGACACGTAGCGCGGCAGCAGACGTCCGGCCGCGAAGTCGTGGAGCAGTCGCGGCCACTCGTCCTCGGCGTACCCGACCACCACCGCGTCTGCGTGGGGCTGGGCATCGTCGGGCACCAGGGTGGGATGCGGTCCACCGAGGACCACGGCGATGCCGCGCTCCCGCAGCTTGGCTGCGATCGCATAGGCCCGCGGTGCGGTGCCGGTGATGACGGTGATCCCCACGAGATCGGCATCCAGGTCATCAGGAAAATCTTCGATGCCTTCGTCATAGCAGGCCAATGAGTGCGGAAGGTCCTCCGGTATCAACGCAGCGAGCGTAGGTAGCGTCAGCGGCATGTAACGCAGGCCCTTGCCGAAGATTCCTCCGCGATGCCGGTAGAGCGGGCCCTTGGGACTGAGCAGAACGATGCGCAGGGAGGCGGCAGCCTCGGACCGCGAGGGGCCGACGATCCGCTGGATGCCTCCTGGTTTCATGGCGTTCATCTCGGTCCTCTCAGGTTCCCTTTCGCCGGTCACAGGGCTTATAGTTAATAAATTAACATATGCAAACATATATCGCGATGCGGGCTGTCATCACCCTTGGCGGTGCGCCCGATCCGACCTGTCTGCAGGATGCCTGGAGACAGCGACGCGAGTCGCAGCAGAGATGATCGGTGGAAGGATTCATGATGCCTGCAAGTCCGGAAACGGCGGAGCCGAGTCCCTCCTCGGCTCTGCACACACCGCTTCGCGGCGGAGAACGACGACGAGGTGATCTGTGGCTTCGGTTTCAGCCTCGGCGTTGTCGCAGGCGGAGTAATGACGTGTCGATGAGTTTTTGTGAGTTTACATGAGTTGTAGTTTTGTCGTCCATGATTGTTCAAGATTGTTTTCCGTGATTGTTTTCGGCGGGAGATACCGGGGTACGCTCGACGAGGTGATCGCCGGTCTCCTTCGCCGCTCGCGTCACTTTTGTGCTCATCCCCCGGGCCATTCCTCCTATGGTCCGACTCCGCACCGCGTCCTATTGTCATGAAGCGGTCCGCGCCGGAACGCCGCACGGAGGACGCCATGGCCCGCATCGATGTTGCCGCGTATTATTTCCCAAACTATCACCGCGATGCACGCAACGAGGCGTGGCATGGACGCGGCTGGACCGAGTGGGAACTGGTGAAGGCGGCGCGACCGCGCTACGAGGGGCACCGCCAGCCGATCGTGCCGGCGTGGGGCTGCTTCGACGAGAGCGACCCGCAGTGGGCGGCGCGCGAGATCGATCTCGCCGCCGATCATGGCGTGAGCACCTTCATCTACGACTGGTACTGGTACGAGGACGGCCCGTACCTGCAGGATGCCCTCGAGCGCGGCTTCCTGCGCGCGCCCAACCGCGAGCGCATGCGCTTCGCGCTGATGTGGGCCAACCACGACTGGACGAACATCCATCCCGCCTCGTTCACCAACAAGCCAGAGACCCTCGCGCCGGGCGCGCTCTCGCGCGCGGCGTTCGAGCGCATGACCGACCACATCGTCGCGACGTACCTGTCCCAGCCGAACTACCTGACCATCGACGGCTGCCCGTACTTCTCGATCTACGAGCTCGGTACCTTCATCCGCGGCATGGGCGGGGTCGATGGCGCGGCGCAGGCGATCGAGTCCTTCCGCGCCAAGGTACGCGCGGCGGGCTTTCGCGACCTGCACCTCAATGGCGTGGTGTGGGGCGTGAACGTGCTGCCGAGCGAGTCGAAGCTGCCGGGCGAAAGTCGCCGCGAGGTGATCGACCGCCTCGGTTTCGCGAGCGTGACCACCTATGCCTGGGTCCACCACTTCAATCCTTCGGGCAGCGGATTCCCGAAAAGCAGCTACGCCGCCGCGATGGAGGCCAACGTTGCAGCGTGGTCGCGCTACCGCACGGAATTCCCGATGCCCTACCATCCCAACGTCTCGATGGGCTGGGATCCCAGCCCGCGCACTATCCAATCCGACACCTATGAGAATCGCGGCTACCCGTTCACCGGGATCCTCGAGGGGAATACGCCGGCGGCATTCCGCTCGGCGCTCGAAAAAGCGCGCGACTTCATCGGCGCGGGTCCCGACCAGCACACGCTGGTGACCTTGAATGCGTGGAACGAGTGGACCGAAGGCAGCTACCTGCTGCCGGACAACCACCACGGCAACGCGTACCTGGAAGCGGTGCGCGCGACCTTCGGCGACAGCCGGGCGCGCAGCGCAACCAGCGGCTGATGGCCGGGAGCTGGAGATTCAGGGGGCATCTGACCCCCAAGAGTCGACCATGAAGACCGGCCATCGATGACCGTTGATCCCGTCAGGGCGATCGCGTTGCCCGCATGATGATGTGACGCTTGGGATCCTGCCGGGTGTTAAAGCCGATCAGCGCTGCTCCATCGTGGAGCGGAACGATATCATGGTCGATGATGAACTCTGACGAGACCATGCCCTTCGCCCACTCGACCTCCCCCATTTTCGAGCGCCAGGTGGCCTCGTCTGCCGTCGTGAAAAGGTAATGGAGCCGCTTGTCCACCTGATGCGAGGTTCCACGCGACGGGACCTTCGCCGATTTCACGGTGCCATCGGCATTGCGGGTCATTTCGCCGGCGAGCGGCTCATCCGACCGGAACAGCACCAGCACGCTCCCGTCGCCGAGTTTCGCTCCCAATGGCCAGGACCAATTGAAGTAGGAACCATTTTCATGCAGCAGAGGCGGCGAACTCAATGCCGGCCATGAGCCGCGCGACCAGCTCCATGTCCGCCCATCATCGGTGCTGAGCGCGAATCGCAGGCTCAGCGATCGGGGTCCGCCGGGTGCCTCTTGGTTGGGATTCATGATCGGGCTCTCCGCGGGTGACCAGATGAACCCATCACCGAATGTCATGGGGGTCCTGGCTCCGTCGGCGGCGATCCGCAGCGGGCCCTTCTCGCCTTCGGGTGGCCGACAGACGACAACCTGATCCACCCATTTCCTGGATTGGCCATCCCAGGTACGCATGACCGCCCATTGTCCGGAATTGGTCCCCCCGAGGACCTCTTCTGGCAGATCTCCATCATCGTAATAGCACTGCAGCCGACCAGACGGCGTGAACATCAGACGAGGGGTCCATAATCCGGTTTTCCGTCCCTTCGGTGGCGTGACCTCATGCACGATCGAATGGTCGGACCAGGTTTCACCGGCGGTGCGGCTTTGTTTGACGCGGATCGAGTAATACGGCCGAGAGGGATCGTTGAAGCGATAGACATAGAAGAAGACCTGGGTAGCGGCGTCGAAGAGCATGGCGCCGTCCCCCATGTCGATGCCCATGTCCTGCGGCGGGAGGATCACTCCACCAGAGCTCCAGGTCTGCCCGCCATCCACGCTGCGAACGGACACGACGCTCCGCCACTGGATGCCGTCATCGCCCTTTTTGGTCATCGGCCTGCTTCCGAGGATGATGAAGCTGCCATCCGCCAACCGACCTTCCACATGGGGGATGCCGATACCGTCCATGGTGAGGGTCGCAAAACGGATGCCACCTGCCGCGGCGATCCCGGTCCGCTCCGAATTCTGGACCGGTTCGACCGGGCTCTCTGCTGCAGCGGAATGCCGGAGGAACAGGAACATGCCGATAGACCAGGCCAGTCGGATAAATCGCGGCCCGGTCACGCGGATCACGGAAGCGGGTTGGAATCCGGTCCGCTCCTTGGAGGTGCTCAACATGATCTCACCGACGGAATGCACGCCAAAACGCCGAAGTAAAGCTCGGAAGCTAGGAAGCTGTAGCGTAGAAACGGCGCAGTCCGTCCTGTCGCCCCTGCCCCCTCCCGTCACGACGGGATCGCCGTCCGCGCGATCTGCGCGTTGCCGCTCTTGGCGCGCGCATCGCGCTGCGGATCCGCGGCCCAGGCCTTGATCGCCGTGTCCGGGACCTTCGCCAGCGGCGTGTAGCGCGGATGGTGCGACTCGCAGTACGGATCGTTGTGGCGGCTGTTGTAGGCCATGATCAGCGACCAGCGCGGGCGGTCGGAGAGGTTCGCCGCCGACGCGTGCAGCAGGTTGCTGTGGAAGAACAGGGTGTCGCCGGGATCGCTCTCGACGTGGACGAGCTCGCACACCTTGCGCGCCTCGACGACGCGCGCGGGATCGGCGCCGACCTGGTCGCCGAAGCGGCCGTGCTCGACCCGGCCCATGCGGTGGCTGCCCTTGAGGACCTGCAGGCAGCCGTTGTCGCGGCCGGCGCGGTCGACCGCGACCATCACGCTGAGCATGTC
>JACCZE010000261.1 GCA_013696105.1 Planctomycetota bacterium
GGTACGTGCCGAGGTCGTCCAGAGCGCGGGCAACGATCAGGAAGCCGATGAGGAGAACGAGAATTCGCAGGGGCATGGGCGGAGCGGTATACGAGGCGATCCATCGCTGTGTTTTCCAGGAAAAACGGTGATGGAATCGCGCGGCAGCCCATGGTTCTGTGGCGACCGACGTCTCGGCGTACGTCATCGATGATCTGGGAACGCCCGGCGTGGTCGCAATGGACCCCGATGCGCTCTTGTCCGCCGAGGCGACCGGTCATAGCCCGCACACCGCCTGCGATGCTTCTAAGCTTCCATGCACTTCCATGCTTCTAAACCTTCTCCGGTTGTCTGAAGTCAATGACAGAGAGGAGCGGGGAAGTTTCTAAGCTTGAAAGCTTGGAAGCTCCGAAATTCCGAAGGGAACGACAGCGCTGCGTTGATTGGGCTGCTCCCTTCACCGTCCATTTCGTCGGAGCGGATATTTTCGCATCGGTTTCCTGATGAGTTCCAATTCCGGGGATAGCCTTCGACCTCCGCGCGCTCGAGGCTGCCCAGTCATGGTCCTGGCTTCGGCCCCAGCGAATCCGTGACGAATGATCATCCCGGCTGCTCGCAGCGGGCGATGCACCGGAGCGCGATGCGGTGAAGCTCGCAACCACCGATCGACCGTGGGAAGGGCGCTCGGCTGCTCAGCGTCTCGAATCGATCACCCGGACGGCCATGCGCCGGGACGTCGTCGCGCGACGTCCCAGGAGCATCGACATCAGGCCCAGCAGCGCGATGCCGGCGCCGAGGCCGCAGCCCTTCTGTCCTCCGAGATCATCCTCGTCTGCAGTGGTGAAGGCGAGGTCTCCGCCCGGCGCGATGGGGCCGCCCTCGAGGAACACCGTGCCCGAGGAGTAGGTCGCGAGGTTGCCGGCGGCGTCGCGGCTGAGCACGCGGTAATAGTAGGTGGTCCTGCGGTTGAGGCCGGTCAGCGGCACGGTGTGCGAGGTCACCAGGGCCGTATCCAGCGGCGACGATTTTCCGTAGGCGGTGGTCGCGCCATACTGCACCTGGCTGTCGGCCGGTTCGTCGGTGAGCCAGGTGATGGTCGCGGTTCTCGAGGTGACCCTGGACGCGGCTACCGCAGAGATCACCGGCGGTGTGGTGTCGCCGCTCACGGAGGTGACGGTCAGGGTCGCACTGGCGCTGGTGGCGCTGCCGATGCCGTTGGTGACGATAGCCCGGAAGGTCGAGCCGGAATCTGCGGTGGCGGTCGCGGACGTGGTATGCGAAGCAGTGGTGGCGCCAGTAATGTCCACGCCGTTCTTCTGCCACTGATAGCTCAGCGGCGCTGTTCCCGAAGCGACGACGCTGAAGGTCGCGGTCTGTCCGGCGGTCACCGTCTGGTTGCCGGGTTGGCTGGTGATCGTCGGCGCGACCGAGGCAGGGTTGACGGTCACGCTCACCGAACTGCTGACGGTTCCCCCACGGCCATCCGAGACGGTCGTCGAGGCGGTGTAGGTTCCAGCCGTGGCATAGACATGGCCGGCAGATGCGCCCGAGCCGTTGGTGGAGTCGCCGAAATTCCAGGCGTATGACAAGCCATCGCCATCCGCATCGCTTGCGGTGACCGTGAACGTCACCGACTGGCCAGCCGTCACAGGATTGGGCGAGGCATTCGCAGCCGTGGTGATCACCGGAGCACGGTTGGTCGTGCCATCGGGATTCGCCAGCGCCGAGATCTCGGCATTGCTCAAGACCCGGTTGTAGACCCGGAAGTCATCCAGCGTGCCCGCGAAGTAGGCGCCGGAACCGAGATTCGTGCTATCGGTCGCGCCCAACGCGTAATACAGGGCGGTCGGCCACTGCTTGCTGCCGCTGACCGATGCAGCCGACGCGACGCCATTGAGACATCCATCGAGCCGCTGCGCGGCGGAATCATAGCGCAGGGCGACGTGGTTCCATTGACCGAAGGCGACGGTGCCCAGCGAGACGCTGTTCAAGCTCCAGACGCGCACCTTCACCTCACCGGTGCCCAGCACTTCGATCTGACTGTCGTGCCAAGCCGCATTCAGCGCGGATTGCCCGAGCTCGTCCACCACCACACCCGCCGCCGAGGGCTTGAACCACAGGGCGAGGGTCACGTTCCCGGCAGAGAAGTTGCTGGCCAGATCCCCATCGCTGACCGTGTAATCGTTGACGCCATCGCAGGCCAACCCGCCATTGATCCGGCCTGCCGCCCACTGCGGTCCGTTGGTCAACGTGCCCGTGTTGCCATGGCCAGACGCATCGCTGGCCGACGTGCCCGACGCCTCGTCGAGTTTCCAGAAGGCTACCAGGCTGGGGTCGATGTTCGAGACCAGGACGCTGGCGGTGCCGGTCATGCCGCCGCCGCTGGCGGTCACGGTAAAGGGCCCCGACTCGACCGATCCGGCGCTGAAGAGGCCGGTGCCGCTGATCGTTCCGCCGCCACTGACCGTCCATGAGAACGACGGTTGGCTGCCGACCGGCCGGCCGAACTGGTCATTCAGCGTGGCGGTGAACTGCAGCGTGGTGCTGGGGGCCACGGTGGCGCTCGCCGGCGCGACGCCGACCGCGGTCGTCGTCTGGTTCACGGTGACCGTGGTGCTGCTGGTCACGGATTGGGCGTCGACGTCGCGGATGGTGGCCTGCAGGACATAGCTGCCGGCCGTGCTGAAGGTGGCAGTGCTGTTCTTCGCGGCGTTGGTGCCGTTGGCGCTGAAGGACACGGTTCCCGGACCAGAAGAGGCGACCCAGGTGTAGGTGAGGCCGGCTTCGCCGCTGTCGTCGGCGCCGAGGATCGATACGGCGGTGGTCGTGGAGGTGACGGGATTGGGCGAAGCACTGGCGGCAGCCGCTACCGTGGGTGCCTGGCTGATCACGCCATAGCGCACGGAAATGGTCGTGGTGGTCGCGGTATGGCTGGTCTGCGTGACGAACACCTTGTTGATGGAATCGGCATAGGTCTGGCCATCGAGCGCAACGCCCTCGAGATACGTCCACGTGGTCCCGGAACTGTAGCGGTGCACGCTGGTGCCGTATTGGTAGCCGCCGCCGAGATTCCTCCCGTCCAAGGCGATCGGCGCACGATAGGAGATGTAATAATTGTCGCCGGTGTCGGCCTTGGGAAGCTTGATGACCTGCGTCCCCGTCACGCTCGATTCCAAGGCATTGATGGTGTAATTGTAGGTGCCGATCGAGGAGATGGTGGTGACGTTGCTCGTCGGCATCCAGCCCATCTGGATGGTGTGCGGGGCGTTGGTGTGCGGCGGGCTGCCGGGATTGCCCATGCAGTCGCTGTGGTCGCCGTACTCGTCGCCTCCAGCCGTCGCATGATGCATGCCGATGTTGTGGCCGAACTCGTGGGGATAGACGTCTTCCCAGGTCCAGTAGGAACCATTGATCCAGCTCTGATTGCCCGGTGCGTACGCCAGGCCACCCCAGCCGCATCCGCTGGGCGCGAGGACGTACATGCGGTATCCGTTGCTGACACCCGCTGCCTGATCCGCCGCCGTCGCCCACGATCCGTAATTGCAGCTGCCGATCCCGTTGTAATTGATCGTGTAGGGCCCCTTGATGGTGCCCGTGACCGTCATCTTCCCATACGAGGTGTCAGCGTAGTACTTCGCGAGCGAGGAGATGTTGGTATTGATCATGCCATCGATCTGCGCTGGCGTGGCGTCCAGGGTCGAATCCAGGAAGTTCACCAGGATCACGGTCACGTTGACGTTGCTGGGCGCCGCCACCACCGGCGCAGCCGCGATCACCTCCAGGCTCGACGGGTCGCTGCCCGACCTGAGCGAGAGCACTCCGCCATTGAGCTTGCCATGGAGGGCGACGCGCGTCCCGGTCGCGAGGGTGGCGGGCTCGTTCTTGCCGAACACCAGGGTGTAGTTGCGCTGCACCCTCGAGCCGATCTCCGCGCCCTTGAGGTAGTAGCCGCATCCCCTGCGGCCGTCGGGGCTCATCGCCATGACCTGCTGGATCTCGCCTGAGAGCCGGGCGTCCCTGCCGGTTTCGCGATAGTCGGTGGGACCGACGTTGCCGTAGAATTGATCCAGGCAGAAAGCGTCCTCCACATCCTGGGCTCCGTAGCAGGAGAACGCGAGGACGGCGATCAGCAGTGACCTCAGCGCTGCAGAGAACGTGTTCCTGACCATGGTGGGTGCTCCTGTATGGGATGTGGTTTGGCCGAGTGGGCGGCGTGAGCGGCCCTGCTGAGGCAGGCGATCAGCGGCTCGGATTGACGACGGCATCGACACGCAGCGCGAGCACGGCCTCGCGGAGCCCTTCGCACGTGCCGTGGATCGCCACGCGGCGCGGGGCTCCTCGCGCTACACGTGCGATCCACATGCCGAGGGTCGCGGTCATCCGCGGTACCCGCGATGCGTCGAGCACGATGCGCCCGCGCACTTCGCTGACCCAGGTCCAGCTGCTCGAACGCCCCAGCACGGCATGGTCGCAGGCGTTCGCCCCGAGCGTGACCTCGGCGTCGTCATTGTGTTGGGAGATGAGGAACGCCGGACAGCGCAGGCGGTCGCTGTCCGCGGTCGCTTCGGTGCCGGGGCGGGTGAGGGCGAGGATGTGCTCGCGCATGAGGGTCCTTCGCGCCGAGATGGGCGTCGTTACAGGCAACCTGGGCCGCCTCGCGGATCGCGAGGCACACCCCAGCCGCCGCAGGGCCTGCGGACGGGTCCGTATCGACCGTGCCCCAGCGCTGTAGCGCCCAGGTGGTGGTCACGTGGGCTGGAAGGGCTGGCAGGGGAGGAAGACCTGTAACGATGGGCCCCTATGAGCGAAGAACCCTCGATGAACGAGCGCGAATCGGCCCTGCGCTTCACCAAGCTGTGGTCCGAGGCGCAGCCGACGGTCTCCGGCTTCGTGCGCGGGATGATCTCCGAGCTGTCGACCGTCGACGACATCATGCAAGAGGTCGCGCTTGCGCTCTATAGCGCTTTCGCCGATTACGACCCGTCACGCCCCTTCGTCGCCTGGGCGCTGGGGATCGCGAAGAACAAGGTCCACGATCGTTGGCGCGCGGTCGCGCGGTCGCGTCAGGTGGCGCACGACCCCGAGCTGCTGGAGGCCCTGACCCAGATCAGCGCCGAGATGGCCGACGAACTCGATGAACAGCGCAGCGCCCTGCAGGAGTGCCTGCGTCAGGTCGAGGGCCGCTCCTGGGACCTGCTGCAGCGGCACTACGTGCACGGGCACCAACCGCGCGATATCGCCAGCACGCTCGGGATCGAGGCGGGGCATGTGCGCGTGCTGCTCAATCGCGTGCGCTCGGCGCTGCGCCAATGCGTCGAGCGTCGCCTGGTCGGTGGAGGCGCGTGAGCGACGCCGACGAACTCATCGATGCCCATCTGCAGGGCCGGATCGACGACGATCAGCGCCTGCGCTTGCGCGCCTGGTTGCTGGAGGACCGCGAGCACCAGCGCGAATACCTGCGCGCCGTGCGTTTCGAGCAGGATCTGACCGAGCTGGTGCGCGCGCGCGATACGCGACGCGAGCACGGCTATCCCAGCACGCGCCTGGAATCCGCGCATGCGCGCCGACCGCGCGTGCTGCGCGGTCCCTCGCGGTGGTGGAGCGGTGCGATGGTAGCCGCGGCGTTGGTGCTGATGCTGGTGTCGGCCGGCTGGTACGTCTGGCACGACACCAGCCGCGCAACCGGGGTTGCATCCCTGGTTCTCGTCGAGGCGAGCGGCCAGGTCGAGGTCGTGCGCGACGGTGCGCTCCTGGCCTCTCCCACTGCCGGCGTTGCGCTCGCGACCGGCGACACCATCAAAGCCGTGGGCGATGCGCGCGTCGGCATCGCCTATGTCGACGGCACGCGTCTTTCTCTTCGCAGTGGCGTGCTCGTCCTCGGCGGTGCCGACGGCAAGCAGATCGCGTTGCGCCGCGGCCTCGCCACGGTACGCGCAGCGAAGCAGCCGCCCGGCAGCCCCTTGGTGATCGAGACTTCGAGCGCGCGCGTCGCGGTCGTCGGCACCGCCTTCGCCATCGCCGACATCGACGGCCTCACGACGCTCGAGGTGAGCGAGGGCTCGGTGGAGTTCGCCGAACTGCGCAGCGGCGAGCATCGCGAAGTGCTCTCAGGCCAGCGCGCGATCGCCGGCCCCGAAACGGCACCGGTGCGTTCCGCCTCCGCTGGAGAGCGTCCCGCATCGCCCCGGATCGGCATCGAGCTCTCGCCGGTCCAGGGCATGGGGCTCGAGCTGCAGTACTTGGGGCGCGAGCTGATGTTCGTCGATCTGATGAAGCAGGCGACACCGTTCATGCCGGTGCAGATCGACGGTCTGACCGATCGCGATCCAGGACTCGCGCTGCGTTCCGACGGCTGGGTCGCGTCCCTGCTGCCGGGCCGTCGTGCGGCCACCGCCATGTGTCTTGGTTTGAATGGCCGCTTCCCGGCCGGAACCTACATCTGCACCTACGTAGGAACGGGCACGATCGATTTCGCTGGCGACGCGAAGGTGACCAAGCGCAATCCTGGGCGCATCGAGGTCGCGGTGCAACCGAGCGGAGCGGGGGGAGTCTACCTCCAGATCATCGACCTCGATCCTGCCGACCCGCCACGCGACATCCATCTGTTCGCACATGGTTCGGCCGACATCGCGCGCGAGCAACCCTTCCAAGCCGCGTTCATCCAGCGCTGGCGCGGCTGCGGGCTGCTGCGCGCCGAGAACTGGGAGGATCACGGCGCACCGGATCAGGCTTTGTCGTGGAGCGACCGCGTGACGCTCGACGCGGGCCCGCGCCAGGTCGCGGTCCCGGCGGAGCACCTGCTCACGCTCAGCGACGAACTCGACGCCGATCTATGGCTGACCATCCCGGTCGAGGCAGACGACAGCTACGTCGAGGGTCTTGCCGAACTCGTCCATCGGCGTCTGGGCGACGGCCATCGCGTCTACGTCGAGTACGGCCATGACGTCTGGCGGGACGGCGACTCGAATAATCTCTGGGTGGCCAAGCATGCCGTCGCGCGGGGTCACGCGAGCGATGTCGCGCTCGAACGCGGTTACGTAGACCGTGCGCTCGAGGTGTTCGCGACCTGGCGCGGAGTCTTCGGCGATGATCCGCGCCTGGTGCGCGTTCTCAATGTCGATAACGCCTCAGGCGAGGATCTCGAGCGCCGCCTGTCGTGGCGGGATGCCGGCATGCACGCCGATGCGTTGGCCGTCCGTCTGACCTTCGGCAGGCCGCTCGATCCCGCGCACGTCGACGACCCATCAATCGCCGATCGCACCGCAGCGGATATGCGCAGCGACGTCCACCGGCTGCTCGCGCTCGCCGCTGAGCTGCGCGCGCACGTTCGAGCGCGCGGACTGCGCGTGATCGGCTACGGCGCGGGACCCCAGAAGCGCCTCGCCCAGCAAGCGACGCCGGAGCAGTACCTGCGTGTGGTGGCGATGCAGGATACGCCCGTCGTGGGGACGATCCTGGACGAGCTGCTCCGCGGCTGGAGCCAGGGCATCGGCGACAGCATCTGCTGCGACCTGCCGACCAATCTGATCCATGCCCGCTCGCGCTGCGGCCTCGGCGAGATGCCGACCGACACTCCGCTCGCGACCTACCAGGCGCTGCTCCAAGCTTTGCCGCCGGCGGCTTCCGGCGGGCCCGATGATTCTCGATCGCGGTGATGTCGTGACCCCTGGTGGGGGAGCGTGCCGGCTCTATAGCCCTGTTGCAGCAGACCGTGTCCGCTTCATGCGATTGGACCAGGAAGCCGGGCTCACGCTCGACGATCTGCGAGACGTATTGGAGCCACGCGGTTCAACAGCGGGCTGCCGAGCAGTACGCGGCGTTCTGACCAAGCGGCTCGATGACTGCCGATCCAGTTCTGACTCGTTTGGCGGGTCGGTTCCCTGACACCAACTTGGCATGTCGGTAGCCGAGGGGTATCCCGGTTCCTAACGACATGACGTCATCGTTCTCAGCGGGTGTCGGGGGTGGGGCGCCGTCCAGTGGGTCATCCTCATTTTCGATGAAGGCGTAGTTCACCTTTGGCGTGGGCTTCCGGCTTCGAGTCGCTTGTTGATGCCTGTGTGTCGTTTGATTTGGCATCCGCGCTTTTCATCAGCAGATCGGACAGAGCGGCAAAGCCTTCCCAATCCGTGGGCTTCTTCAAAAAGCTCTCGCTCGATACCTTGGTGACAGCGTTGATCGAGACATACTCCTGCTCCGAGGCGAACACATACACCGCCGTGTCATTATACGCCTCTGCTCCGCGCAGAAAATCGATCAACTGTAATCCAGTGACGATCGGTACGTCGGTGTCGAGCAGGATGCAGTGGGGTGGCGGAACGTCTCGCACCTTCGCCTTCACTTCGAAGTAGTGGAGCGCCTTGGCTCCGTTATCGATGACCACGAGCACGGCATCGGGATGGCGCTCTGCCAGGACTTCCTCGAGCAAGAGGGCATCTCCAGCTTTGTCTTCCACAAAGATGATGGTGAGCTTCTCTGGTGTGGGCTTCATGGTTTAGTCCCATTCTCTGCTGATGACGGATGGAGCCGCAGGGTTCCGGTCGCATGCACCTCGGGTTGCGAATCCGCTGGCGACGCTTTCGTATCGTCTGCCTTGGCCGAGGCGCTTGCCATGAGCAGATCCGCCAGGTCCAGGAAGCCCTCCCAAGCGCTCGGCTTGATCAGGAAGCTTTCTTTGGATACCTCAGTGCTGGCTCGCAGCAGCCGGTAATCCGACTCCGAAGCAAAGACGTAGACCGGCGTGCCGGTATAGCTGGGCGAGGAACGGATGAAGGTGATCAGCTGGATTCCGGTCACGATGGGGACATGGGTATCGAGCAGAATGCAATGTGGCGGGGGAATATCTTTCACCTTCGCCTTGACCTCGAAATAGTGCATCGCCTTCGCTCCGTGGTCGATGACCACGAGCGCGATATCGTCGTGGTGTCGTTCGGTCAACGCCTCCTGCAATAGCAGGGCATCCCCGTGATTGTCCTCCACGTAGATGATCGTCGGCTTGAGGCTTCGTTTCATAATCATGAAGGACATTGTAACGAGTTCCTACCTGATTTTTTCATATATTACTGAAAAATCAGACGAAGTACGCGGACTGTTGCGCACGTTCACTCAGGCCAGACACCGATGTCGGCTCCGCGTTCGGAACCACCCCAAAGGCAGGCCAGTAGGCGCGGTGAGAGCTACTACGCACGTCGCGGAGGGACAAGTACACGGCCCCCGCTACTGTCATAGTCGCGTAAACTTAGTACGTGACCACCATAGTGAAAATCCTGTTCGTCGATGATGACCCCAACGTGCTCTGCGGGATGTTGCGCGTCCTACGGTCCCGATGCGCAGAATGGGATATAATGGGATATCAAGACCGCGTCGAGCGGGGATGCCGCGCTCAACCTCTTGGCAACCGAACCATTCGATGTCTTGATCACGGATCTGCGCATGCCGGGATTGGACGGCTCTGAACTCATTCACGAGGTGTTGATCCGCTACCGAGTATCCGATCTGCCCATGGTCCCTGTCATCGCCCTCTTCGACTCGATGAGCACGGCGGATATCGAAGAGGCTGTCCGCCACGGTGTGGCGGTGGTCATGGCGAAACCGTGGGCGAAACAGCGATACCGCGACCTGGCTCAAACCCTGGTCACCTACGCTCAGCGTTCTGCGGGCACGACGCCTCTCCGCGAGGAACCGACCCGTCTGGCTCGAATCGCTCCAGAGTCGCCGGACCGCCGAGCCGATCCATGTCCTGGAAGACCAGCGGCGTGACATCGGCATCGATGACGATGTTGCGGCGCGTTCGCGGATCATGGCGACGGAATCCCCATCTGGGTGAGCAGGGCTTGTCCGGCCTTGGCAAGAGGAGTCATGATGGTGCCCGGGCTGACAGACCGCTCTGGGCGCGAGCAGAACCTGCTCGGGATGGGCGCTCGAAGATGAGAGATTGGTCGCTGCCCAGGCTCCGCTATCCGAAGTGACGAACATCCCAATCTTGCGACCGATGGCGACGGGGCGAGGAATATGTTCACGCCGATCGGTGCTGGAGAGCGCATCCGTGTTGCGGTCGATCGCGCATGGTGATCGCGCGATATGATCCTCAGCCGGAGCCGGAGCCGGAGGTCTGCCGCAACGGATGCTTGGACCTCCCGCTGGTGAGCCGTGACCCCGCTCGCTTCCGATCCGGTCGGCAACGGCGCGATCACCACTTTCACCTGAGCACAAAATTACCACTTTCGCACATTATTCATATTTTAACTATGAGACAGTGGATAAATTCATGACATAATGATGCCATCAATCTGCGGCTTCTCGTTGCCCACCATTCGAGGCCTCCGCCCTGCGCTCCGGCTGGACGCCGGACATGCAACGCGGGGAATCCGGCCATGAGCACTTCCGCTGGGAAACGTCGGCCATCGACGCGCGCATCCCGTTGGAAGACGGTGCGCGATGGTGCGGTCACGCATCTGCACGACTCCGCTCCCATTGGCTGGCGGGGGCTGACACCGCGGGCGGTGCTGGAGGACGGTCCGGAAGACTACGCGTTCTGCCGCGTCCGCCTGCGGACGTCGAGGTCGGGTTCGGGGCTCATGGCGCAGTGCGAGATCACCAACACCGGCACCGAGCCGCTCTCCCTGCGGATGATCCGCTGGGTCAGCGACATATCGGCGCTGTATCCACCGCCCACCCTGCGCTTCCCGAAGTCGCTCGAGCCGTCCTATTTCTCGACGGAGAACTTCCGCGGCGACTACTTCGCCACGACCGCGGATCCCCAGCAGGCGACCGCATCGTACTACGCCGCCCTGCGGGCAGATGGCCTATTCGACCGCCTGCGCCACAACCCCCTCGCGAAGAGCCGCATCTGGTGCAGCTGGAACTTCGGCTACTACGCGAAGATCGACGAGACCGAGGTTCTGAAGCAGCTGCCGATCCTGCGTACACACTTCCCGATGGTGAAGTTCGTCCAGGTCGATGACGGCTACCAGG
>JACCZE010000267.1 GCA_013696105.1 Planctomycetota bacterium
GCCCGCAAGCGCTTACGAGCGGGAGCTGGCTCAGCGACCGCCGAGCCCCGCGCAGCGAGCGCCGAGCCGTGGTCGCGTGATACGATGGGCGCAGCCCATCACGCGACGAATCTGGCTGCCCCAGCCAGATTCGAACGGCGACAAAGATCGCGGGGGTTTGGGGGCATCGCCCCCAACTATCAGCACGACCGCCGAGCCGTGGTCGCGTGATACGATGGGCGCAGCCCATCACGCGACTTCCTGGCTGGTTCCCAGCCAGGAAGAACGGCGACAAAGGTCGCGGGGGTTTGGGGGCGAAAGCCCCCGACTTTCAGCCAGTCTGCTTGCCGAGCTCCTCGATGATCTTGATCAGCGGCATGAACAGCGCGATGACGATGAATCCGACGGCGCCACCCATGAACACGATCAGCGCAGGTTCGAGCAAGGCCATCATCGCCGCGACCGCGGAGTCGACCTCTTCGTCGTAGGTATCGGCGATCTTGATCAGCATCTTGTCGAGCTCACCAGTCTCTTCACCCACCTTGATCATGTTCACGACGATGTCGTCGAACACACCGGAACGGCGCAGCGGTTCGTTGATGGTTTCACCTTCCTTCACCGATTCGCGGACGTCCGAGATGGCATTGCGCACGACGATGTTCGGCGTCGCCGACTTGGTGATCTCGAGCGCGTCGAGGAAGCTGACGCCCGACGTCACCAGGGTGCCGAGCGTGCGGGTGAAGCGAGCGACCGAGCTCTTCTTGATGATGCCGCCGAGAACCGGCAGGCGCAGCAAGATGCGATCGACGATGTTGCCGCCCTTCTCGGTCTGGCGGAATATCTTCACGAAGACGATGAAGCCGACGAGCGCGATGATCAGGGCCCACCACCAGCTGGACATGAAGCGGCTGAAATCGATGAGGAAGAGCGTGAGACCAGGAAGCGTGATGCCCAATTCCTTGAAGATCTGCTCAAATTTCGGCACGATGAACACCATGATGAACGTCAGGATGCTCGATGCGATGGTGAGCACGGCCACGGGATAGATCAGGGCGCCGATGACCTTCTTCTTCAAGCGCTGCGACTTCTCTCGGAATTCCGCTAGGCGGCGCAGGATGACGTCGAGCGCGCCGGCGGTCTCGCCGGCTTTCACCAGGTTGGTGTAGAGACGGTCCCAGATCTTGGGGAAGCGGCTCAGGGCTTCCGACAGCATGGTGCCGCTCTGGACCTCGTCGGTCACCTTGCCGAGGGCGGCCTTGAACAGGCCGGGCCGCTGCATGTTCGTCAGGATCTGCAGACTCTGCACGATCGGCAGGCCCGCATCCTGCAAGGTCGAGAGCTGGCGCGTGAACAGGGTCACCACGGCTGGCTTGATGCCGCCGCCGAACGGCATCGAGAATCCCTTCTTGTCGCCCGTCGGCCCGCCGGGTCTTCCGCCGGTGCGTCCCTTGGACTCCTTCACCTCGATCGGCAGGTAGCCCAGACGCTTGATCGCCGCGATCGCCTCCATCTGGTTGGGCGCATCGACGGAATCGGAGATCTCCTTGTTGGAGCGCTTGTCGTGGGCTTTGAAGGCGAACATGGGCATGGGCTGCTCCGGTGATCAGGTCGTCGGGCCGCGGCGTGGGCCGCGCGACGCGTGCGAGTCGGTGGTGGGATCAGTCATCGACGGCCAGGGTCTCGCGGACCACTTCCTCGATGGTGGTGAGGCCTGCGAAGATCTTCTGGATGCCTGAATCGCGCAGCGTGCGCATGCCTGCGCGCTGCGCCCCGATGCGGATCTGGGTGGCCGACGCCTTGGTCAGGATCATCTCGCGGATCGCATCGTCGACGTCCATCATCTCGAACAATGCCGTACGGCCGCGATACCCGGTGTTCTTGCAGTTCTCGCAGCCTTTGCCGTAGTAGAACCGCTGATGCTGCACGTCGCGGCGTTTGATCTGCAGTTGCAGCAGCTCGTCCTCGGTCGGCTCGTAGGGAGCCTTGCACTTGATGCAGATCGTCCGCACCAGGCGCTGTGCGCAGATCGTCTCAAGGGTCGCGGAGAGCAGGAACGGCTCCACGCCCATGTCGATCAGGCGCGTGACCGCGGTCGGGGCGTCGTTCGTGTGCAGGGTCGTGAACACCAAGTGGCCAGTGAGCGACGCCTGGATGGCGATCGTCGCCGTCTCCTTGTCTCGCACCTCGCCGACCAGGAGGATGTCCGGATCCTGGCGCAGGATCGAGCGGAGGCACTGGGCGAACGACCGTCCGACCTGGTCGTCGACCGGCACCTGGATCAGGCCATCGATCTCGTACTCGACGGGATCCTCGGTGGTGATGATCTTCACCGAGTCTTCGTTGATCGCGCTCAATGCGGAATACAGGGTCGTGGTCTTCCCGGATCCCGTGGGCCCGGTGACGATGACGATGCCGTTCGGCCGTTCGATCACCTGACGGAAGTAGGCCAGCTGATCATCGGGGAACCCGACCTTCTCGAGATCAAGGCCCATGACCTTGCGATCGAGAATACGTATGACCACGGACTCGCCGAACATCGTCGGCAGGCAGGACACACGCAGATCGACCTCGCGATCGCCGATCTTCACCGGGATCTTGCCATCCTGCGGCAGGCGGCGTTCGGCGATATCCAGATGCGACATGACCTTGATTCGAGCGACCAGCGCCGCCGCGAGGTTCTTGGGCACCGGAAGCATCTCGTAGAGCACGCCGTCGATACGGTTGCGAACCCGGAAGAGATCCTCGAAGGGCTCGAAATGGACGTCCGAAGCCTGCGCCTTGACCGCGGTCAGCAGGATGAGGTTGAGCAGCTTGCGCACCGGGGCGGATTCGGCCGCAGCTCCGACATCGGTGGAGTCGATATTCGCCAGCGCTCCAGGATCGATGATGAAGGAATCGCCGCCGGCATCCCCGTCGATCGATTGTTCGCCCATCGACGCCATGAGCTCGTCGACGGTGGCCTTGTTCTCATCGACCTTGTCGACGAAGTAGTACTGGGTGAGGGCTTCCTCGATCGCCTCCTCGGTGGTCAACGCCGCACGCACCTGCGCCACGTTGAGCATGAACTTGAGGTCATCGAGGGCGGCGAGGTTGTCCGGATCGGAGGTGGCCACGACCAGGACATTCTCTTCCATGCGCACCGGGATGATGCGGTAGCTGTTGGCGACGTTCGATGGAACCTTGGCGATCAACGTCTGCGGCAGGACGATCCCCGCGAGCTGGACCATTTCCATGCCCTTGAGCCTGGCGATCGCGCCGAGCACCGCGTCGCTGCGGATCCCGCCGTCGATGCATGCGGTGACGATGTCGACGCCCTGCTTCTTGTTCGCGGTGAAGATCTTCTGGGCCGCGGCCTGATCGACCTCCTCCCATTCGTAGAGGAGCTTCAGCAGTGCCTTCGGATCGACGCCTCCGGATTTGATCACGCTTTCGCCCCGCCGGCTTCCTGCACCTTGCGCTGGAGGAATCCCTGGTCCTTGGCGAACATCATCATGTTCTCGAAATCGATGACGCCCTGCGAATACAGCCGATAGAGCCAATCGTCGAGCAGCACCATGCCCTGGTTGCCGCTGGTCTGGATCGTCGAGTCGATGCGGAAGCTCTTGTTCTCGCGGATGAGGTTGGAGATGGCGGGGTTCATCAGCATGATCTCGAACGCTGCCGCGCGTCCCTTGCCGCTCGCCTTGGGCACCAGCGCCTGCGAGATGACGGCGACCAGGTTGCCGGCGAGCTGCGTGCGCACCATCTCCTGCTGATTGGTCGGGAAGACGTCGATGATGCGATCGACGGTGCGCGACGCGCCGGTGGTGTGCAGTGTGCCGAACACCAAGTGGCCGGTCTCGGCCGCCGAAATCGCGGCGCTGATCGTCGCCAGATCGCGCATTTCACCCACCAGGATGACATCCGGATCCTCGCGCAGGGAACGGCGCAGGCCTTCTTCGAACGACGGGCAATCGATGTGGATCTCTCGCTGGTTCACCACGCATTTCTTGTGCGTGTGATAGAACTCGATCGGGTCCTCGAGGGTGATGATGTGACCCTCTTCCTCTTCGTTGATGAAATCGATCATCGTCGCGAGGGTCGTGGACTTGCCCGATCCGGTCGGTCCGGTGACCAGCACCAGGCCGCGCGGGCGGGTGCAGATGTCCTTGATCAGCGGCGGCAGGCCGATCTCTTCGAACGTGAGGATCTTCGACGGGATCAGGCGCAGCACCATCGCGATGCGGCCCTTCTGCTTGAAGGCGTTGACGCGGAAGCGGGCCTTGTCGAGGTAGCCGATGGCGAAGTCGGTGGAGCCGATCTCGGACAGTTCCGTCTGCCCCCGTTCGCTGGTGATCTGCTTCATCAGCTGCGCGGTGTCGTCGGCGGTCAGCGGATTCGCCTTCAGGCTCTTGACGCTGCCGTGGATACGGAAGGTGGGCGGGCGGCCGACCGTGATATGGATGTCGGAGGCATTCTGCTGCAGGCAGATCTCCAACAGCTGATTCATGTCGTAGGCCATCGCCGCTGGTCCTTGCTGGATGGTACGGCGCGAACGGCCGGCCGTTGGCCAGCCGAGCGCACGCCGCGGGAGCTGATCGGTGCTCGATCAGTATGGCTGGCAGTGGCTTGCGGCAACGGCGCCCGGCCTTCGGCGTTTTTTCGGTGTGTGATCGGGACCAGCTCCCATGCCCTCGGATGGCACGCGGGCGCCTGCGGATTCATGGTTCCCGCTCCGCGCTTACCAGGCTGGCCAGCAACTCATGCGCGGACGAGCGACCTCCTGATGGAACGTTCGACGCGATCTGTGGCCGACGCCCGCTACTTGGAGCGCTTCTCGATGATCTCGGGCAGACTCTCGTACCGCACGTCGGAGGTCCGACGCAGATCCGCCAGCAGGCGGGTCGAGCGCGCCTCCATCTGCGACTCGACGAGATCGGTGAAGACCCGTTCCCGGACTTCGGCGAAATCCGCCGCCTTGGCCGGCCGATGCGCCTCGACGCGCACGATCTCGACTCCGGTCGGACCCGCGAACGGCTCGAGCAGCGTTGGGAACTCGCTCACCGCCAGCGCCTTCTGCATCAATGCCGAGGGGATCGGCCGCGCCCCAGCCTTCTCTCGTATCCCATCCCTGGTCACCCAGCCGAGCGCTCCTCCGTCACCGGCCTCGCGGTCGTAGGGCTTGCCGTACGCGAACCAGGTCTGCTCGAACGATTGCTGACCGTTCTTGAGGCTCCGGTGCAGGGGGAGCATGACCTCGGCCAAGAGGCGATCGCGCTCGTCCTGATCCATGCGCTCCTTGCCATCCGGCCCCTTGGATGTGCGGTAGCCGATGTAGATGGCGGACAGCCGCACCGCTTCGGGCACGTCGTAGGAAGCGCGATGGCCGTCGAACCAGGCCTTGAGCTCGGTATCGACGATCTGCTCGCGCGCCTGCTTGAGAACGAGTGCGCGCATGCCTGCGAGGAGGCGGAATCCGGCCTGCTTCTTGAATTCATCCGGGGTCTGCTGCTCCTTCGCACGCAGGAATGAAGCGAAATCGATACGCTCCTTCCCCTTCGCCGCCAAGTCATGGTCGAACTGACGCTCCATCGCGGTATACGTGGAGTCGATGGCCTTCTGGTCGATCGGGATCCCGGCCTTGGCGAGAGCCTGCTCGACCATCGTGATCGAGATCAGTTCATCGCGCACCTTGCCTGTCCCCGACTTGAGAAGCGCCACCGCCAGCTGCTTGCGCGTGAGCACGATTCCGCCGATCGAGAGTACCGGATCGGCATCGTTCAGCTTGGTCCAGTCGACGTGCTCCAATTGCTGATGCACCCACTCCTCGACCTTCTCGACCCCCTCCTTCTTGAGCATCGCATCTTCGATCGCGCGCAGCGGCACCGCCGTGCCGTTGACGACCGCGACCGGCGCCTTGGCCGGATCGAGCGGAGCCTCGGCAGATGGCTCGGCAGCGGCTGCCATCTGGACCAGGACCAGGGACAGGAGCATGCGGACGCCGGCTGGGAGGATCGCTCGGCAGATGGCTCGCCGATGAAGGGAAGTGGTCATGTCGGCCTCTCCTGGACGGGGCCCGCGAGAGCGAGAACGGCGCCGAACAGCGCCAGGAGTTCGCTCGCGTCGAGGTTCTCCAACCTGCGGGCCGGGTCGATGCCGCAAGACCGGCAGGCATCCTCGGCGGCTGCGCGCGTCATACCGGCGTCACGCAGGGCTCCCGGCAGCACCTTGCGCCGGGCGGAGAAGACCGATCGGCACCAAGCGCCGAAACCGTTCGGCAGTCGCTGGCGCGGCTCCCACGCGAGGATCGCGCTGTCGACGCGCGGACGCGGATAGAACGACTCCGGGGACAAGCGCCGGACCAAGCGTGGCGTCCCCGCGGCCTGCAGCACGGCGGCGCTCGCGCCCCACGCGTCATCCGTCGGCTTGCTGCACAGCCGTTGCGCCGCTTCGAGCTGGACCGTGACCACGATGCGCTCCGGCTGTACCGTGAGGGCGGCGGCGTTGAGGATCACCGGCAGAGCGACGTCGTATGGCAGGTTCGCCCCCATTCGCCACGAGGCGCTCGCGTTCTCGGCGAAGGAGACGATGGCAGGATGCAGGCGGGATTTCGATTCCAGGCAATCGGCGTGCACCAGGACCAGACCGCGCGGGACCAGGGTGCGCGTCAGCAGGCGACACAGACCGTGATCGAGCTCCACCGCGAGGACGTCGGCTCCGCGATCGATCATGCGCGCGGTCAGCAGCCCGGTGCCCGGACCGACCTCGACCACGCGCGTTCCCGCGCGCACGTCGAGCGCATCGCAGATCGCGTCGAGCGCGCGTTCATCGATCATGAAATTCTGGCCGAGACGGTGGAGCGGAGCCAGGCCCTCGGAAGCCAGGTCGGCGGCCAGGCGTTCGCGCAGACCGCTCATCGCGTCGGAGCGGCCAGGAATCGTTCTGCGTCTGCGTCCAGGACCATCAGCATCGCCTGATCGACGAGGAACCGGCCTTTGGGCAGAGCCACGATCGAACGGGTGCCGTCGACGGACGCGGCAGCGCTGGCGCCAACGGCGTGCGCGATGCGCAGCGTCAGCACCTCGCTGCCGTTCCCGTACGCGGGCATCTCGCAGGCGATGGTCAGCACGGCCTCGCCTGGAAGGACCGGCTTGGCGAGCGGCTCGCGGCGGTTCGATCTGATGTCGGAGAGCGTGCGCAGCAGTCGGCGGACCTCGGTGTCGTCGGCCACCTGCGAAGCCGCGGGTTGGTCGCCCGAGCTGATCCGCCACCCGTCAGCGGTCGCAGCGATGACGAAGCCGGAGGACCCGCGCACGATCGAGATCGATCGCACCAGGCTTGGTACCACCGGGTAGACCACATCGTCGGCGAGCGGCGAGCGCAGCAGCTGGACGAACTCGTCGTGCACGACGTAGCTGGCGCCGCTCTCCTTGTCGACCGCGCGCCAGCTCCCGTCGATGCGCTTGAAGGCGAAACCGCGATCGCGCGACATGGTGTCTTCGATGTCGGCGATGTCCGAGGTCAGGCCCGTGTCCGCACGTGGGGACAGGTGCAGATCGATCTCGACTTCGGGGTGCTCGAGAGCCGCGCGGTCGGCAGCGGATGCCAGGCGCACCGGTCCCGTGGTCGCCACGCACAGGGCGCGGACCAGACGCGATACGGCCGCGCCATCCACCGTTGCACGTTCGGGCCACGAACGCCTCCAGCCGCCGTCGTCGCCCTTCGCGAGCACCTCGCGGACCGCGCCCTCGGTCAGATGATCCTGACGCTGGATCTTGCTGATGCGCTCGGGAGCTTCCACGATGAGATGCGGATCGAGCAGGGCATCCGGTCCCAACGCCGCAAGCTCGGCGGGCAGTGATGTCACGACGCCCACATGCGTCGCGGTCATCGCGCGTCCACCGTCGATGATCAGCACGATCTCGGACCCGTTGTGCATTTTCAGCCTGATCGTGGTCGCCAGCAGCGATGGGCCCTGCTCAGCGGACCTGGTCTGGACCTGGTCGACCTCGAGCCGCGTCACCGCCTGGGCGAGAGCGACGATCGCGGATTCGGAGGCGCGCTCGCGGCCGCCGTCCCAGGCAACCTCCCAGGCATTGCCCTCGGGACGATAGGCGATGCCACGGCGCGATGCGGAAAACCAGGTGGCGCCGCCGCGCTCGACCGCCACGCCCACGAAGGCGCTGCGCGCGCGCGCGATGTCGACATCGATCAGCCGGTCGGTCGCCAGATCGGCGAGCGCGCGGCACCACGCGTCGAGCGCACCGGCTGACAGCGGTTGCGGTGGCAGGGCGCCGGCGGTGATCCAGCCGTCCGCTCCGGCACTGCGGATGCTCAGCACGAGACCGTCCCCGGATCCATCGACGCCGCCGATCGTGCACGCTGCGCGGATGGGTAGTCCATCGATCGCCGCAGCGTCGAGCCGTTCGAGCCGCAGGGACCTCACCAGGTCGATCACGCGCTCGGCGCGCACGTTGCAGGTCGGTCGGCCGGGGTGCGCCTGGTCGGACCAGCCGATGGCGGTTTTCATCAGCCGACTGGTTCCCGAGACGATACGCGTGACCTGGTGTGGCGCGGGAACGATCGCCGTGTCGTCGAGGCGGTTTGCGACCGCATCCAGCCGATCGACCGTGAAGCGCGGGACCGTGGAGAGCCGCTGCCGTGTACCGTCCCACACCAATCCGTGATCGCCCGACGGGACCCAGCGTATGCTCACGCCCGGCGCCGACACCTCGCGTGCCCCGTCGATGCCATAAGCGGCGAGTTCAGCGGCGGGAACGGTAGCGATCTTCTCCTTCGGAACCTTGGTGCCCCGCAGGATCTCCCACACCTGCGCGATACGCTCGGAGTCGGGCGGCCGCTGCAGCCCCGCGATGGAGACCGAGGTCGGGCTGACCCGCTGCTCGAGCCCACCCGCCCGCACCACGAACTCCTCGGGCACGTCCCCGCCGTAGACCGCGATGGCGTCATTCGCGACGGGCTGAGGCCAGAAGACGTAGGCGCTGCCGACGACCAGCAGCGCGATCAGCACGGCATAGGCGGTCCGGCTCATCGGCTTCCACGCATGCAGTCGCCCGGAGTCCGGTCAGCGCGAAACCCGCGCATCAGGCCCCGAACTCGTGCTTCTTGGGCAGATCCGCGATCGCTCCCAGGCCGAAACGGGTGAGGAACGACTCGGTGGTGCCGTAGAGCAGCGGCCGCCCGAGCTGGTCGTCGTTGCGACCGACGACGGCGACGAGCTTGAGATCCATGAGTTGGCGCAGCACCGGACCGCACTGCACGCCGCGGATGTCCTCGACGGCGCCGCGGGTCACCGGCTGCTTGTAGGCGACGATCGCCAGGGTCTCGAGCGCGCTCTTGGAGAGCCGCGTCGGCAGTTCCTTGCGCTCCAGTTGACGTACCCATGCGTGGTGCGCGCGACGCGTGAGCAGTTGCCATCCGTTAGCGATGCGCCTGAGCTCCCACCCGCGGTTCTCGTGGTCATAGCGCGCGGCGAGGCCTTCGAGGAAGCTCGCGAGATAGACCTCGCTGGTCCCAGGCAGGCATCCGGCGAGCCGCTCGACCGATAACGGCCGGGTCGCGACGAACAGCAGGCTTTCGACCACCGCCCGCAGCTCGGATGGCGGCAGATCGGCGACATCGGGGATCACCAGCGGTTCATCGACCGATGCAGCACCTCCACCATCGAGCTCGGCCTTCAGCTCGGCGACCTGGTCGGCGTCCAGGGTTTCGACCAGCGGTTCGGAGGTCCGGTCATCGACCTCGGGATCGGCGTGCTGCTCGGCATCGACCGGATCGGAGGGAGCATCGTGGGCGTTGGTCATCTGCTCTCCGTGCTGCGCTGGACGCCGCTGGCGCGCGAACCGCCACCGAATGCGAGGAAATTCTCGAGCAGGCGATGCCCGTGCTCGGTCAGGAAGCTCTCGGGATGGAACTGCACCCCCTCGATCGGCAGCTCCTTGTGCCGCACACCCATCAACTCGCCAGCATCCGTGGTCCACGCGGTGGCTTCCAGGCACGCGGGCAGTCGGTCATTGACCACCAGACTATGGTAGCGTGTGGCGGTGAACGGACTCGGCACCCCGGCGAACACCCCTTTGCCGTCATGACGGATGCTCGAGGTCTTGCCGTGCATCAAGCGCGCGGCCCGTTCGACCACCCCGCCAAAAGCCTGCCCGATCGATTGGTGCCCTAGGCACACGCCCAGCAGCGGCGTCCGCGCGGCGGCGGCCGCCGCGATGACAGCCAGGCTGATCCCGGCCTCGTTCGGCGTGCATGGGCCAGGAGAGATCACAATGCGATCCGGACGCTCGGCGATCACCTGCTCGGCGGTGCGCTCATCATTGCGGTACACCGTCACTTCCGCGCCCAATTCCCACAGGTATTGCACCAGATTGTAGGTGAAGCTGTCGTAGTTGTCGATCACGATGACCATTGAGATGGCCAGCGTACCGGCGGCACCGACCAGGCAACCCATCCACTCTGGCGCTCGCAGCACGACGTCCTGGCAGCTCATCGCTTGGCCTCTCAAAAAGTCACGCTCGTCGCCGAGTCAAAGGCCTTGACCCCTTCGACCGTGATTTATGCTCCTCGGACCTGCGCTGGTAGCTCAATTGGATAGAGCATCAGACTACGGATCTGGAGGTTGGGGGTTCAAATCCCTCCCGGCGCGCCAAAAACAAGACCCCGCAAAGCATTGCTTTGCGGGGTTTCTTGTTGGCGGACTACTTGCCGTGCTTCACGGCCTGATGTCGTGGTAGCGATCGATGGCGGGGTCGGTGATCGTCCGCTCGTGGCCGTTGAGCCAACGCACGGTGATCAATCGCACCTGATCGGTGGAACCGAGTCCGAAATGGGCGTTCGGCGCGTGTTGAGAGCGGAACGTGTCTCCCGAGGTCACCTTGTGCACCAATCTACCAGCAGCCGTATCGACGGTGATCGTGGCCCCCATTGGTGAAATCCCTTTGCCTTCCTCCCGCAATCGGATTCCGAGCCAATGGTTCTGTCCTTTCCAACGATTCATGAGAATCCGATAATGGCCATTGTTGGCCTCGGGGATCGCCAAGTCCTCTTCGATGATGAGGTCCATCCGTCCATCGCCATCCAGATCGTCTGTAATGACTGAACGGCAATCTTCCTCGAGCGATGTGTCCATGAGGAAGCTGACGTTATGGAAGCTCGTACCTCCGCTATTCATGAACAAGACGTTATGCTCGAATCCATTCCAGGAGATACCCTTCGAGAAGTTCTTCTGGAAACCCAGATTCAGCACGGGGTCGTACTGGGATGTACCGCTGTAGATATCGTGGCACCAGTACGTGGTGCAATAATCCTTCGCCGTCTTCCTGCTGCTATGGCCATTGGCAATGTAGAGATCGATATCCCCATCGCAGTCGAAATCGATGGGGACCACCCCCCATGACCATCCGGTCCGTGCCACGTCGTCCTTGAATTGAGGCTGCTTGTACGAGAAGCCGTCTCCCTTGCAGTAGACCCGATTGCCGTAACTCATCTTCGCACGCATCTCATCATGCTGTGGGAATTCCTTTCGCCCCAGCCCGAGACCCTCTAGCCGGCGGGCAGTGGTTGAGCTCATTCCAGTGACAAATATATCCGAACGACCGTCCTTATCGAGGTCTGCGAAGCAGTGGGACATGCCGAACAATGAGCGTTCATCCACGGCCGTAGCGGTTACATCGGTGAATCGACCTTTGCCGTCATTCGCATAGATATCGATTCCGGAGAAATCGCTCACTACCAGCAGATCGAGATCGCCGTCGTCGTCGAGGTCGATCAGCGAGGCACCGTAGGTCCTGCGATGAATCTTCTTTCCTGACAATCCAGAGAGCTCAGTGCCGTCGGAAAACCCGCCAAAGCCGTCATTGATGAGCAGGTGTGCGGCATACCCGTCATCGGCATCGAAGTACGGGGTGGGCAATTGACCTCCGAAATAGGGATTCCGGTATCGCGCGATAAACAGGTCGAGAGATCCATCCGCGTTCACATCGCCAGCGGTGAATGCGCATCCGGACAGATCTGGACTTGGTCCTGCTATCGGCTGGCCGTCGCTGAACGTGCCGTTCGGCATACCTCTATGGAGAACCAGGAACTTTCCTTCGGATTGAACGAGATCGGCGATCCCTTCCCCAGTGACATCCGCGATGATCCCAGTCGTGACATCCTGGCCAGGTCGCGATAGCAACGGGCTGGCATCGAATGTCCCATCTCCGCGATTACGAAGAAAACGGTTGTCGGACAACATCGCCAGATCGGAGTCCCCATCCCTATCGACATCATAGACCAGGAGGCGACTAGCACCTCCTCTCTTCAGCACTGGATTGAGAGGCGTCTCCGAGAATGCGGGTTGGCCACCCCGGAAGTACATGACCATGCCGGAGGCGTCCATGGACACGATCTCGAGGCGAGATCCTGGACCTGCAGGCGCTGCCCATTGGACCTGGAGGGGGCCTTTGAGGATCCACCTGCCACCGGTGCGATCGTTCACCACATGGAAGACCGACTGCATCGTCGACGTGCTCCCCTCTTTACGGGGAGTGAACTGAGAATGGTGGAATTCGCATTGGCTCAGGCGGTAACCCTGGTTTCGCAGATCGTCCAACCATTTTCCCCAGGAAGCATGATCGAGGATATCACCCCCGGAGGAGAATCGCGTAACGATGACCTCATTCTTCAAAGTCTCTGGGGATTTGGGAAGACCCAGCCGTAGTTCGCGGAAGCCGAATCGCTTCATCGGGATCGAATTGTCAGCGGCCCCTCGGATGGAATCCCACAGATCGATGAATGGCACTTCATGTTCCTGGGCGAGCCGCTCGTTGGCCCACACCGTCTTGTCCAGCTCCTCCCGATGTGATTCGAGATGCCTCACACCCTCCTGGAGCGGATCGGGCACCACAGAAGTCCGTGAGCTGGGATCATCCTTGGACGATGACTCGTGTTCAGAGCTGGGAATTGGTGTTGGCGTATGTGCAACCGCTCTGGGCATCTCGCTTCCTGGCGTGGACTGAGTCTTGGCCCGATGGCCAACGAGCACAAATCCAGCCAGCAGGGCACCGGCCAAAAATAATCCAAAAAAGACGATGCGTCGAGAACTGGTCAATTTGGCTCCAAGCTCACTCTCGTCGGTGGGTGGATCATACCTAATCGGCCACCTGGCCAATACCATCGATGAGCATTCGAATGCACGGTGATGACTTTGGGCAGTGACTTCGGTGGAATCCGGCTGATGAACCGACGTGGTGTCAGCCGACCGTTGCGGATCCGATCAAGAGGCGGATCCACCTTCCGTTCGCCGGAAGGTGGATTAAGACCATCCGCACAGAGGTACCGTGGAAACGACACCGTCGATCTTCATGGTGGATGACAACCCTGGCGATATCGCCCTGGTTCACCTCGCCCTCGAGGATGCGGGGATCCGCGCCAACCTGCGCAATGCTCACGATGGAGGCATCGCCATCGCTCAACTCGGCGCCTTGGCCGCCGATTCGCTCCAGCGGCTGCCGAATCTCATCCTGGTCGATCTGAACATGCCGAAGGTGACGGGCTGGGAGGTCCTCGCCTACCTGCGCGGACACGAGATCCTGAGCCGGGTCCCATCTTTCGTCCTCTCCACCTCGCAGTCACCGCGTGATCTCGCCCGCTGCCAGGAGCTCGGCTTCTCGTGCTGGTCGAAACCGTCTCGCTTCGAGGACTACGCGACGCTCATCAAGTACATGCGGCCATTCCTCTCGCCGACGACGGCGGGCTGACCACCGACACGCGGAGACACTATGCGCGTTCCCATCAAGGCGTGGCTGACCACGACGCTCGAACGGACGTTCCTGAAGTCTCCAGCGCGTGCAGCGAAGCCCTTGTCGCTCGAAGCGGCGCGCGGAGAACGCATCTCCTTCCAGGTCGCGGTGCGCAACGCCTCCATCGCACGGCAGACTGCGTCGCTGGCATTGGCGTGCCCCGATGCGCTCAGCACGCGCATCCGGCGCGTCGGATATGTCCCCATACCACACGTGAACACCAATGTCCCGCTGGACGAGATCGACGGGGTCGACGCGATCCCGGGCTATGTGCCCGATCCGTTGTTCGATGAGCAGACCGTGATCCTCGGGGGCAACGAATCCCACTCCTTCTGGTGCAACGTCACCATCCCGGCTGGGTGCAAACCGGGCACCTACCGCATCACTGCGACCGTCACTGCGGGCGAGCAGACCATCGCGCGCCTGCGCGTCGCGGTGAAGGTCCACAAGCTCGCGATCCGGGCGCGTCGCGGCTTCCCGATCGTCCAATGGTTCTATGCCGATGCGCTGTGCGACTTCTACCGCGTCGCTCCGTTCGATGAGGGATTCTGGACCATCGTCCGTCCCTACATGCGCAACCTGGTGGAGCATTTCCAGGACACCATCTACGTTCCCGTGTTCACGCCGCCGCTCGATGGGGTCAAGCGCCCCACGCAGTTGCTCAAAGTGGCTCGGCAAGGCGAGAGTCGGTACGTCTTCGATTGGAGCGACGTCAAACGCTGGATCGACACGTCACGCGAGGCCGGCATCGAACGCTTCGAGTGGACGCATTTCTTCACCCAATGGGGAGCGTTCAACGCGATCCGCATCTACGAAGGCCAGGGTCACGACGAACGCCTGCTCTGGCCCGCCGACACCTCCTCGACGTCGGATACGTACCGGAACTTCCTCGCGCAATTCCTGCCCGAACTCAAGAGCTTCCTCGACCGCGAAGGCCTGATCGAACGGTCGTTCTTCCATGTCTCCGACGAGCCGCACGGTGAGAAGCACGTCGACAGTTACCGCAATTCGCGCCAGGTGCTGCGCGAACTCGCTCCGTGGATGAAGACCATGGACGCCCTGTCTGACATCGCCTTCGGGCGCCTGGGTCTGGTCGACCTGCCCATCCCCTCGATCCACACCACGCTGCAGTTCATTGCCGAAGGCATCGCCTGCGGCACGTACTACTGCTGCTTCCCTCGCGGACGTTTCCTCAACCGTCTGATGGAGACGCCGCTGCCGAAAATCCGCATGAACGGATTCCTGTTCTATCGCTTCCAGGCGCAGCTGTTCCTGCACTGGGGCTACAATTACTGGCACAAGTCGCAGACCCGGCAGCTCATCGACCCGTTCACGGTCAGCGACGGCCTGGGTTGGCCGAATTGGGCGTACGGCGACACCTTCTGCGTGTATCCTGGTCCGAACGGGCCGATCGATTCGATCCGCTGGGAGGTCTTCGCCGAATCGATGCAGGATTACGCGCTGATGCAGACCGTCGGCGTCGAGGCCGCTGGCAAGCTCCTGCGCCCGCTCAAGAGCTTCGAGGATTTCCCCAAGACGCGGCGCTGGGTGGAGAAGACCCGCTCGGTGCTGCTTCGTGCCCGCGCCGCGCCGTGAGCGGGGACGGACTCGCCGCTCTGACTGAGCGTTATGCCATTCCTGACACCGTCTGGTTCTACGTCGATGCGGCCGGACAGCCCTGTATGCACATCGCCCATCCGCACGCGACCGCACGGGTATGCCTGATCGGCGCGCAGGTCGCATCGTTCATTCCTGCCGGGCACCAGGATGCCCTCTGGTCAAGCGGTGCGACATCCTACGACCCGAAGGGCATGTTCCGCGGAGGAATCCCCATCTGTTGGCCGTGGTTCGGAAGGGGCGAGGTCGGTGCGCCATTCCACGGATGCGCGCGCCTCCTGCGCTGGACCGTAACCAGCGTCGATCTGTCGCCGGATCGAACCGAGCTG
>JACCZE010000330.1 GCA_013696105.1 Planctomycetota bacterium
CGGGCTGCGGCATCCAGGCCTTCGAGGGTGGCCTCGCGGATGTTCTCGCGTTCGGTCGTCCGGGTCGGCACGATCACATGAGAGACACAGCCCCGTGCCGCGAGTACCCGCTGCTATGACGCCACCGCAATTCCAGGAATTCCTTTCAGCTCACCCAACAAAGCTGAGGAGACCTTGACTGAGAATCCCTCGATTGCCAACGGCGTTTCTCTGTCCAGATAACAGAGAACCAACGTCAGTGGCGTGTCCCCGGCGTGGGCGACCAACGCCGACTTCAGTTCAGTCACCGCGGCCGTGTCGAGCCGAAGCGCATCCGCCTTCAGCACCAGTGGTGGGGTGGTTCCTGGGTTTGCTTGCGCGTCGGCAATATCGAGCGGCGCGACTCCGGAAGCGAAGATTGACATGCGATCTTCACGCCAGTTCACGCGGCCCTTTACCGCGACCGCCGAGTCTGGGGTCAGATCTTCCTGCATCGCCATGTACGACTGAGCGAAGAACAGCACCTCCATCGAGGCGTCGAGGTCCTCGATTGTCACGATTGCCCAGGACTCTCCCTTCTTGTTGACCCGCCTGTCAATGGCCGAGATCATCCCAGCGATGACGACCTCGCCTTCCTTCGGTGCGTCGTCGATCACCGCGGCAATCGTCCTGGGCGCGTGCTTGCGCAATATCCTTTCGGTCCCGTCCAATGGGTGCGCGGAGACATAGAGTCCAAGCATTTCTCGCTCGAACTCAAGGAGCTGTTTCCGGGGCCACTCGCCGTCGCCGATCTTCAGATGAGCCAGCGGGGACGTTTCAGGAGGAGCGGGGCCGTCATCCATCCCGCCGAAGAGATCGAACTGGCCGACAGCCTCGTGGCGCTTGAGGTTGGTGACCGCGTCGACCGCCACCTCGTGCACCATCAGCAACGCTTGACGTGGCTGCCCGAACGAGTCGAACGAGCCCGCCTTGATCAGGGACTCGATGGTGCGCTTGTTGCAGCACACCAGTTCGACCTTCTCCAGGAAATCGGTGAACGAGGTGAACCTACCCTTGGCCTTCCGAGTCGCAATAATCGACTCCACCACGTTGGCGCCGACATTGCGGATCGCGCCGAGGCCGAATCTGATGTTGGTGCCCACGGCTGAGAACCACAGATCCGACTCGTTCACATCCGGGGGCAAAACCTTGATTCCCATCCGGCGGCACTCTGCGAGGTAGACGGCGGACTTGTCCTTGTTGTCGCCGATGGAGGTGAGCTGCGCCGCCATGAACTCGGTGGGATAGTTCGCCTTCAGATAAGCCGTCCAGTAGGACACCAATCCATACCCGGCTGTGTGAGACTTGTTGAAGGCGTACCCCGCGAAGGGCAGCATGACGTCCCAAAGGGTTTGGCAGGCCTGCTCCGAGAAGCCCTTCCCGGTCATGCCGGACCGGAACCTTTCGAACTCCTTCTCGATGATCTCTTTCTTCTTCTTGCCCATCGCGCGGCGCAGCAGGTCCGCCTGCCCGAGGCTGTACCCGGCGAGCTGCTGCGCGATCGCCATCACCTGCTCCTGATAGACCAGCAGGTGATAGGTCTCGCCGAGGATCGGGTCGAGTGCCTCCTTGAGCTCGGGGTGGATGGGAGTGATCTTCTGGCGGCCGTTGGAACGCTCCGCGTAGTCGAGATGGGCATTCGCCGCCATCGGCCCCGGCCGGTACAGCGCGATGACCGCGGCGATGTCGCCGAAGTGGCTGGGATTCATCGCCTTGAGCAGCGACCGCATCGCGGCGCCGTCGAGCTGGAACACCCCCAGGGTCTCCCCGCGAGCGAGCAGCTCGTAGGTCTTCTTGTCCTCCAGCCCGAGCGCGGAGACGTCGATGTCGACCTGATGGTTTGCCGCGACGGCCTTCACTGCGTCATCGACCACGGTGAGCGTGCGCAGCCCGAGGAAATCCATCTTCAGCAGGCCGATGTCCTCACACGACGGGAAGTCCCAGCCGGTGATGACCGAACCGTCATCGCGCTTCCACAGCGGAATGACGTCCAGCAGCGGCTGCGAGGACAGGATCACCGCGCAGGCGTGGACGCCGGCGTTTCGGACCAGACCTTCCAGGCCTCGGGCCGTCTTCATGATCTTTCCGACCTCGGGGTCGGTCTCGGCCAGCGTACGGACCTCCGACGCTTCGGCGTACCGC
>JACCZE010000333.1 GCA_013696105.1 Planctomycetota bacterium
GAGCTCGCCCATGCGAGCGCGCCGCGCGAGCGGCTCGAACGCATCGCGCGCGCGCACGGCCTGGGCTGGGAACGCTTCCGCAAGGTGTTCGCGCGGCGCGTCGGCTGCAGCCCAGGAGCCTACCGCGTGCGCTGCCGCATCGATCGCGCGCGCGAACTGCTCCTGCACAGCGACCTGAGCGTCGCCGCGATCGCGGCGGACCTCGGTTACGCCAGCGTGACCAGCTTCACCGCCCAGTTCCGCGCGCTCGTCGGCAATCCCCCGGGCCGATTCCGCGGGCGATGAGCGAGCGAGCGTGCTGCCGCAGCGGGCCAGGCGCGACCACCTGGGATAAGCGGACGCCCAACGGCGATCTCCCACCATCCGCGCCATGAGCTAATCTGCAGGTGGAGCCACCCCATGACCACCGGCGCGGTTGCGGCAGCACGGCACGATCACCTCCCGACAGCACAGCTCGAGGCCTTCCATCGCGATGGATTCGTGGTGCTGCCGGACTTCTTCGCGCAGGACCTGATGCGCGACCTCGTGCGCGAGATCGACGAACTCGAAGCCGGCGGTCGCGCCACCCCGATCTACGCCCTGCCGACGCACGGCATGCTCACCAGCCATCCCGACCTGATGGCGGTGATGGAGGCGATCCTGGGTGCGGACTTCCTCTTCCACCACATCCACACCTACCGCCACGACACCGGCGCACCGGGCGTGAACTGGCACAACGACTACGAGCAGGTGCCCCAGACCAACCGCTCGCATCTGAACGTCATCGCCCTGATCTACCCGCAGGGATTGTCCGGCGCGGTCGGGGACCTCGCCGTCGTCCCAGGCACGCAGGGCATCGTCAGCGACTGGTATCAGCTGAGCTGCTTCGGCACCGAGACGATGCCGGGCGAGGTCGTGATCGACCGCCTGCCGCCGGGCTCGGTGGTGGTCGCGCATACCGGGCTCCTGCACTGCCGGCGCGCGAAACCCGGCGCAGGGCCCCGATACTTCACCGACACCAGCTACTGCCAGCGCGGCATCCTCTGGCCGTCGTGGAGCGAGGACGATTGGCGCGTGATGCTGCGCCATTGTCGCGACCACGGCTACGACCGCGGCGGACGCTACCGGCACCTCTACGACGAGTCGCAGTTCTTCGACCAGAACAGCGCGCGTGCGCGCATCGCCTCGCTCAATGAGAGCGGCAGCCTCTACCCGCGCATCGGCTGAGCGGACGGTTTTTCTCTCCGCGCCTTGGCGGTTCCAGCTGTCCCCGAATCAGGGATGCGGCTCATCGAGCACGAAGCGCTGACGGACCGGCGGCTCCGGTGGGGCGGCGCTGCGCCACGAGGGCCGATGGCGTGGGCCGATGCGTTCGAATGGGATCGGCTCGAATCCGAGCGCGCGCGCGGCCGCATCGGGGCGCAGCGACAGGTCGCGGCCTGCGAGATCGGTGAAACCCGGATCGGCGAGCTGCGATCCGCGGTCCTGACCGAGCGCGAGCCACGCCTGCCAGGTGAGCATCTCAGGAGTCCCCGGCTTGCCGCCGATCACATGCCGCAGCTGCACGCGCGCGTCCAGGCCGGCTTCGATCCATAGGCAGTTGGCGTCCCAGCGGTTGGCGGCCAGGTCGTCGTCGCGCAGGCTCACGTGGTAGAGCGGCATGGCGCCATTCCATTCCGGGTGCTGTTCGCGCAGCCAGGCCGTGCCCGCGACGGTCATGACCACGATGTTGCGTTCGAAGCGCACGCCGGACACGCGCTCGGGCTGCAGCGCATCGATGCCTGCGAGCGCGGGATAGCGCTCTAGCAGATCGGGGGCGGTGCGCACCGCGGTCCTCCACGTTTCGATGATCTTCGGCCAGTGTTCCCAATCCTTGGCGAGCGTGCCCACGGCGATCGCCGGGCAGTCGATGACGATGTTGTTGGACCAGACGTTGTCGCTGCCGCCGTGGTTGTGCATCGCGCACACCGGCACGCGATCGAAGACGTTGCCGATCACCTGGGTGCCGCACGAGGGATCATCGAGGTAGACGCCCCAGGTGTATCCAGGGTAGCGGAACTCCACCGCGCCGTCGGTGACCGGCTTCCAGGTATTGGACTTCCCGTATCCCCCGCAGTCGTGGAAGGAATTGGAACGGATGACGTTGCCACGCTGGGTCCAATCGCGCGAGCAGAAATAGAGCCCGCCGGTGTCCGCGGATTCGCGGTTGAGATGGTGCACGTGGTTGAATTCGACCACGTGTTCGTTCCCCGCGAAGGTGATTCCGGCGTGCGGCAGGTCGTGGACGTGGTTGCGCGCGATGGTGTTGCCGACGCCGGTGACGGCGATGCCCGGGCGATACGTGCGCCAGACCTGGCCGCAATCGTGCACGTCGTTGTCGGCGATGACATGGCCGCCAGGTGCGGTGAATCCGGCGGATGATCCGGCGGTGACCGCCGTGCGATCTCCGCCCGCCGCGGTGATGCCGCTCTCGCCGGCGCCGGAAACCTCGCAGGCGCTCACCGCGTGGCTGCTCCCGCCCGCGATCACGATCGCCGTACCGCCGCACGCGCCCACCCCGCAGCGCTCGATCATATTGCCGCGGCCTCCCTCGATGCGCACCGCATCGCCGTCGCAGCCGGCGATGGTGAGGTCGCTGATGGCAATGCCCGCAGTCTGCACGAGACGCACCACCGGTCCGTCGCCGCCGATCTCGACGCTGGCGGGGTCGACGCCCGCCGGCGGCCACCAGTGCACGGAATCAGCGCGCTGGTCGACGCACCACTCGCCCGCGACGTCGAGTTCCTCCATCAGGCCCTCGACGATGTAGCGGTCGCCCGGACGCAGCGGACACCAGGTCTTGGCGGCGAGCGTGATCGTGTAGGTGGCCGGGTCGTAGGACGCGAGCGGCACGATGCGGAAGGCCCAGTCGAAACCCGAGAACACGGCGACCGATCCGTCCGTGGGGTGGGCCCAGTCGTGGCGTTCGTGCCGACCATGCCGGAAGGACCGCAGCTCATTGGGCGACGCGACCCCAGCGACGTGGGCCCAGGCACCGCCATGGCGGTCGTCGGCGTCCCGGTTGGGGTACCGCGCGCGGATCTGGCGCAGATCCGCTGCGAACAGCTGGGTCGGTCGGCGCCCGGCGAGCGGAGCCGAGAGGATCGCGCCGCGCCACGGCGTCCAGCCTGTGATCGGGATCCCGCCGCTCAGGACGGTCGTTCCGGCGCCGGCCCCCTGCCAGCGGATCCGAGTCCCGTCCACCGCGCTGTCATCGTCGGTCAGCTCCAGCCGCTCGCTCCAGCGGCCGGCGGCGAGGTGCACGACGCACCCGCGCGCGGTCGCGGTCGGATCGTACCGCTTCAGCCCCCGGATGGTGTCGCGGGCGCGCGTGAGCGTCCGGAACGGGCCGTGGTGATCGGCACGGACCGGCGAGCGCCCGGTGGAAGCGTCGTCGCCGTCGGTCGCGACATAGAGCTCGAGCGGCCCTTCCTCGGCGCGAAGCTGTGGAGTGGGCAGCGCGATCATGGCGAGGAACAGCAGGGCGATCGACCGCATTCCCTGACGGTAGACCCCCGCATCGGAAGGCCATCGCGTTCGCCGCGAGCTTGACCACCGGCCTCGAGCGTGCTCAGCGCGGGCGGTTGGTGCGTTCCTGGCGCTGATCCTCGCGCCAGCGCGCGATCCGCGCGTGGTCGCCCGACACCAACGCCTCGGGTACCGCCACGCCGCGGAACTCGCGCGGCGGGGCGAAGCACGGGTGATCGAAGGCTCCGCCCTCGTGCGAGAAGCTGTCGGATGCCGCGCTCTGCTCGTTGCCGAGAGCGCCGGGCTGCAAGCGGGTGACCGCGTCGGTCAGGACCATCGCCGCGAGCTCCCCGCCCGAGATCACCAGGTCACCGATCGAGAACAGCTCCGGCTGGTAGAGCTCGACGATGCGCTCGTCGATGCCTTCGTAGTGGCCGCAGAGGATGATCAGGTGCGCATCGCGTGCGAGCTCGCGCACCCACGGCTGATCGAGGCGCCGCCCTTGCGGGCTGGTCATCAGCAGGCGCGGAGTCGGGCTGAGCGTCTTCACGTGGTCGATGCACCCGGCGATCGGCGGAGCCATCAGCACCATGCCAGGGCCGCCGCCGTACGGGCGGTCATCGACCGTGCGGTGACGCCCGCCCGCCCACGCGCGCGGATCGTGCAGCGCGATCTCGATCAGCCCGCGCCGGCGCGCGCGGCCGACGATCGACGCGTCGAGATAGCCGTGGCAGGCGTCAGGGAAGATGGTGATGATGTCGACGCGCATCGGTCTCCATGCTTGGCGCGAGGCTGCGAATACAAGCCAGGTCCCGTGATCAATCGCGCGCGGGCTTGAAATCCCAGGTGAAATTCATGCCCATGATCGCACGCGCCTCGAGGTCGTAGCGGTAGCGCTCGTCGAGGTGGAAGCCGTTGGCGAACAATCCCTCGAGGTCGCTGAACGCCTGTTCGGCCACCCACGCCAACGCTGCGCGCAGCTGCGGCTTGTCGACCGCATCGCCGTTGATCTCGACCCGGTCGCGGTTCAGCGTCGCCTTCCAGCCCAGGCAGCGGAAATCGATGCCCTGTCTGGTGATCACCAGGTCGCGGTCGCGCGGATGCCCGGCATCCAGCAGGTCGACCGTCACCGCATCCGCTTCGCTCGAGATCGCGAGCTTGGTCCGCGGAATGGCGGCCTCGTTGCCGGCGGTGAGCGAGGACGCGCGCTGGTCGGCATCGAGCCGGTAGTCCAGCCGCACGATGGGGAAATCGCGCACGTACACCGGACCCATCAGCTTCGCCAGCCACGAGAACTCGACCCGCAGCCAGCCTTCCTGGAGGGTGAAGGCCAGCGATCCAGGGGTGGCGTCGGCGAGCGGCACCACCGCGAAGACCAGTTCGCGGCTCATGGCCAGCGCCGCCTGTCCAAATGCCCTGGGCACGGACACGGTCTGGTCGGCCGCGAAGCGCACGCGCAGCCGACCCTCGCGGTAGTCGATCTCCTCGCAGGCGGCGAGCGGGAACAGGCTGGCCATCTGCGGAGCGATGCGCGCGAGGGTCTCGCGCTCGACGCGCACCGTGCGCTGCGGTTCCTGGGCGATCAGGTGCGAGAACAGCTGGAACAGCTCCTCGCGCGAGGTCCAGGGGCGCGCCTGCTTCCATGCGGCGTAATCGTCAGCGGTGAAACCGGTTGGCGACGCCACCTCCGGCGCAGCGACCGCGACGTCGCGGGACCCTGCGCATCCTGCGTGCACGAGGACGAGCACGAGAACGAGCAGCGAGGCCGCCATCGTCGGGATCACCTGTCGCCGCCTCGCCATACCAGGACCATACCGCGCGGTCGGCGGTGGCTACCGTGAACGCGAACCGGCCGCCGACTCGATCAGCATCGCCACCCCCATGCCGCCGCCGACGCACAGCGCGGCGAGCGAGCGTTCGCTGTTCCCCGCGGCGGTGCGCTGGGCAAGATGCACGATCAGGCGGGCTCCGCTCGCACCGATGGGGTGGCCGAGCGCGATCGCGCCGCCATCGCGGTTGATCCGCTCCGGCTTCAGATCGAGCAGTCGCGCGCAGGCCAGCGCCTGCGCGGCGAAGGCCTCGTTGATCTCGACGGTATCGCAGCTCGCGAGGTCCAGTCCGTGGCGTTCCTGCAGCCGCGCCACCGCGTGCACGGGACCCAGGCCCATCACCGCGGGATCGCAACCCACGGCGGCCCACACGCGCGCGCGCGCGAGGATCGGCCAGCCATACCTGGATGCAGCTACGTCGCTGCAGACGACCAGCATGGCCGCGCCATCGTTGATACCCGCGGCGTTGCCGGCCGTGACGGTGCCATCGGCCGCGAAGGCCGGCTTCAACGATGCCAGCTGGGCTGAGGTCGCATCGGCTCGAGGATGCTCGTCGACGGTCAGGCCATCGATCGGCGCGAGTTCGGCGGCGAAGCGACCAGCAGCTGCCGCTTCGGCATAGGCCGCCTGGCTGCGCGCGGCGAAGGCGTCCTGATCGGCTCGGCTCACGCCGTGGAGCGTGGCCACGCGCTCGGCGGTGAGCCCCATGTGCTCGCCGCTCTGCGGATCCACCAGGCCATCGCGCAGCAGGGTGTCGACCACCTGACCGTCGCCCAGGCGGTAGCCGGTGCGCGCGCGGGTCAGGACGTGCGGAGCCTGCGACATCGATTCGCTGCCGCCGCAGAGCACGACGTCCGCTTCGCCGGCGCGGATCGCCTGCGCGGCGAGGATCACCGCCTGCATGCCGGAGGCGCACATCATGTTGACGGTGAACGCGGGCGTGCGTTGCGGCAGTCCCAGCGTCAGCGCGACTTGCCGCGCGATGTTCATGCCGCTGCCGGCCGAGAGCACGTTGCCGAGGATCACCTGATCGATGGCATCGGCTGGAATCCCAGACAGCGCCGCCCGCCCCGCGGCGACCGCGAGATCGACCGCGCTGCGCTTGGACAGTGCGCCCAGGAAGCGGCCCTGAGGCGTGCGCCGGGCGGCGACGATGACGATGCCGGTCATGGAGCCGGTCACGATGCGAACACGTGCGCGGGCATCGCCTTCTGCGCATGGACGACCACCGGGAATGGGAGCAGGTCCAGCACCTGCGTCTGCAGATCGATCCCGGGAGCGACCTCGACCACTTCCAGCCCCTGGGCTCCGAGGCGGAAGACCGCGCGCTCGGTGACGTACATCACCGCTTGACCGAGCTCGCGCGCGCGCGCGGCGCTGAACGACACCTGGTCGACGCGCTCGACGAACTTGCGGGTGCGCCCTTCGCTGGCGATGCGCAGGTGGCCGCCGCTGACCTCGACCGCGAGGCCGCCAGCGGTGAACGTTCCGCAGAAGACCAGGCGCTTGGCGGTCTGGGTGATGTTGATGAAGCCGCCGACCCCGGCCAGCCGATCGCCGAAGCGCGAGACGTTGACGTCGCCGTTGCGGTCGATCTGCGCCGCTCCGAGCGCGGCGAAATCCAGGCCGCCGCCGTCGTAGAAGTCGAACTGGGCCGGCTGGTCGACGATCGCGTGGGGAAATGCCGAGGCGCCGAACGACAGGCCGCCGGCGGGAACGCCGCCAATCGGCCCGCTCTCGAGCGTCAGCGTGACGTCGTCGAGCAGGCCGCGCTCGCAGGCGATGCACGCGATGCCCTCGGGTATGCCGATACCGATGTTGGCGATCGCCCCCGGGGTGAGCTCGTCGCAGGCGCGCGCGGCGATGATGCGCCGCTCATCCAACGGCAGCGCGGCCGGACGGGGAATGCCGCCCGGGGGCGCTGCGTGATGGTACGATGCGTTCGTCTGTTCGGCAAAGGTGATCGCGTGATCGGTCGCGTCCGCCAGCACCACGCGATCGACCAGGATGCCGGGCACACGGACCAGGTGCGGATCCGCCGGAGCCTCGAGCAGCCGTCCGACCTGAGCGAGGACGATGCCGCCGCAATTGTGCGCGGCCTGGGCGATGGCCAGCACGTCGCCGACCATCGCCTCGTCGTCCATGATCAGGTTGCCGAGCGGGTCGGCCGCCGCGGCGCGGATCAGACCGACGTGCACGGGAAAGGCGTGGTACCACAGCCAGGTCCTTCCGCCGAGCTCGATGCGCTCGACGATCGGCTCGGTGGTGCGCGCGTTGATGCGTCCACCGCCGTGGAGCGGATCCACGAAGGTGCCCAGGCCGATATGGGTGATGCACCCCGGGCGGCCCGCTGCGATGTCGCGCAGCAGCTGGCAGACCACCCCCTGCGGCAGGTTGTAGGCTTCGCACGCGCCGGCGATCGCCATGGCGCCGAGCTTGGGCGCGAGTCCCCAGTGGCCGCCGATGACCCGCCGCACCAGCTGCGGGTGCGCGAGGTGGTTGAGACCGCGATGTGCGCCATCGCCCTGGCCGGCGGCGTAGACCAAGGTCAGATCGGTTGGCGCGTGCTCGCGCAGGAAGCGCTGCTCCAGCGCAGCGCTCAGCGCTTCGGGATGCCCGGCGCCGACGAATCCGCCGCAGGCCACCGTCCTACCGCTGCCGATCAGCGCCACGGCCTCGTCGGCAGTGCAGAGCTTCGCACGCAGGCGGTCGCGCGTGCCGGCGATCGGGATGCTGGCGCCGATCATGTGGGGTACCATCCGCCGCTGACGTGGATGGTCTGGCCGGTGATGTATCCGCTGAGCCGGCTGCACAGGAAGAGGATCACGCCAGCGATGTCGTCGGGCTCGCCGAAGCGGGCGAGCGGTACCTGCGCGAGCATGCGCGCGCGTTCCGCCTCGGGTATCGTGGCGCCCATGTCGGTGAGGACCACGCCGGGCGCGACGGCGTTGACCGTGATCGCGCGCTTGGCCAGCTCGCGCGCCAGGACCCGCGTCAGGCCACCGACGCCGGCCTTGGCGGCGGCGTAATTCGCCTGGCCGAAGAAGCCCAGGCTGGCCGCGATCGAGGCCAGGTTGACGATGCGTCCGCCGTCGGCGAGGACGGGCGCTGCGGCTTTGCAGACGTTGAAGACGCCCGTGAGGTTGGTGTCGATCACCGCCTGCCATTCGTCGTCGGACATGTTCTTCAGCGTGCGATCGCGCAGGATGCCGGCGTTGTTCACCACGATGTCCAGACGGCCGAAGCGCGCGATGGCGGCGGCGACCATCGCCGCGACCTCCGCCGGGCGGCGGACGTCGGCGGGGATGGCGACCGCGCGTCGGGCGGAGAGGTCTTGCGCATCCATGCGCGCCACCACCGCCTCCGCGCGCAGGCGGTTGGCGCCGGCGGGATCGTCCCAGAAGTTCACCGCCACCGATGCGCCGGCGCGATGAAGCATCAGAGCAGTGGCCTCACCCAGGCCTTGGCTGGCGCCGGTGACGAGGGCGACGGTGCCGGAGAGGTCGATGGGGATCATGCGGGGCAGGATACCGCCGGACCCGGTTCTGGTAGATCCAGCCCGGTCTCTGATGACGGATACGGTCGCTTAAGACCCGGTCTGTCTGGCGAAGCAGCACCACAACTGTATCCTTTCGCTCCCTTTCTCTCGGGGTGTGGAGATACAGGCCAGCGGCGCCGAGCCGGGGGCTGGTTCCGCACTGTATCTTCCTTTCCTCAAAAACTGCTGACGATGATACAGATGGCCGCGACCACGAGCCGCTACGTCGAGTTGGCCGGCCGCATCGCGGCCAGCATTTCGGACGGAACCTACGGCATCGGCAGCCGCATGCCCTCGGTGCGCGATCTGTGCCGCCAGTACGACGCCAGCATCACCACCATCGCGGCGGCGTACCGCCTGCTCGAGCGCCGCGGCCTGGTCGAACCCCGGCCGCAGAGCGGCCATTTCGTGCGGGCTGCGCCACTCGAAGCCCAGGAGCCCGGCGTATCGCAGCCGCACCCCCGCCCCACCGAGGTCGGCCTGGGCGAACTCGCGCTGATGGTGATGCGGGACTCCCTCGATTCGCAGCGGTCGCAGTTCGGACCCGCGCTGCCGGACCAGGCGCTCGCGCCCAGCGTCGAGCTCGAACGCATCATCGCCGGCCTCGCCCGACGCGGCGAAGCCGGAACCCAGCGCTACGACGTCCCGCCCGGCCATCGCGAGCTGCGTGTGCGCATCGCCCGCCGCGCCGCGGCGATCGGCTGCGACCTGGGTCCCGACCGCATCGTCACCACCGCGGGGGCGCTCGAAGCGCTGACCCTGGCGCTGCGCGCGACCTGCAAGGCCGGCGATACGGTCGCGATCGAATCGCCGATGTATTACGGCCTGCTGCAGTCGATCGAGTCGCTGGCACTGCGCGTGGTCGAGATCCCCACCCATCCACGCGACGGCATCGTGCTCGAGGCACTGCGCGAAGCGCTCGACGAGCATCCCATCGCCGCGGTGGTGGCGATGCCCAACTTCAACAATCCGCTCGGCAGCCGCTCGAGCGACGACGCCAAGCGCGAGCTGGTCGAACTGCTCGGTTCGCGGCGCATCCCGCTGATCGAGGACGACGTGCTCGGCGATCTCGCGCACGACGGGACCCGGCCGTCGCCCGCGAAGGCGTTCGATCGCCGCGGGCTGGTGCTTTGGTGCTCGTCGTTCTCCAAGACCGCCGCCCCCGGCCTGCGCGTGGGCTGGATCGCCGCCGGCAAGTTCCAAGCCGCGGTCGAGCACATGAAGTTCACCAGCTCGGTCGCGACCTCGACCTTGTCGCAGGTGGTGATGGCCGAGTTTCTCGCGAGCGGCGGCTACGACCGCTTCCTGCGCCGCGTCCGACCGGCCTACGGCGCGCGGTGCGTGGCGATGGCCGAGGCCGTCGCCCGGTACTTTCCGCGCGACACCCGCGTCACCCGTCCCACCGGGGGCTTCGTGCTGTGGGTCGAGCTGCCGCGCACCGTGGATGCCCACCGGCTGTACGACGCGGCGCTCGACGCCCAGGTGTCGCTGACGCCGGGGCCGCTGTTCTCGGCGAAGCAGCGCTACCGGCACTTCATCCGCCTGAACGCGGCGGGGTGGTCGCAGCCGTTGGAGCCAAAGCTGCGCACCCTGGGGACGCTGGCCACCCGCTTCGCGGAGCGTGGCTCGCGGTGAGGCCGGTAGCGGTGGTCGGATGGGGCTGCCCCACCAAATCCGTTGCCGCGGGGCAGCCCGCGGGTACAAGCATAACTTGCCCGCCCACCGCGGTTTCCGCGGCGTTGCCGATCATCCCGCCGGGATGGTGGCCGCCCGGTTCGCCCGGTGAGGCCGACGAGCCCACCAGCCGCGCGCAGCGCGGCCTTGCGCAGCCGCGACGCCACCGTCACGCCTCGCTCTTGGCCCCTACGCACGGCATTTTCGGGAGCCCACCGGCTCCGTCACGATGACCACCAGCCCTGACCCCCGCATCATCGCCCGCTCCGACCACGCCATCAGCCGCAAGGATATCGACCCCGATACCCTGCGCGTGCTCTACAAGCTCAAGGAAGCCGGCTTCCAGTCCTACCTGGTGGGTGGCGCGGTGCGCGACCTGCTGATGGGACGCAAGCCCAAGGACTTCGACATCGCCACCGATGCCCGACCGAACGAACTGCGCCGGCTGTTCCGCAACAGCCGCATCGTCGGGCGGCGCTTCCGCCTGGTGCACGTGTTCTTCGGCCACAAGAACGTCGAGGTCGCCACCCTGCGCAGCGCCGTGGTGCCGACCGACGGCGACAGCGACCTGTATGTCGAGGACGACAACCAGTGGGGCGATCTCGAGAGCGACGCCTTCCGCCGGGACTTCACCTGCAATGCGCTGTTCTACGACATCCGCGACTTCGCGGTCATCGACTACACCGGCGGCGTCGCCGACCTGCACGATCACCTGGTGCGCTGCATCGGCGATCCCCAGGTGCGCTTCCAGGAGGACCCGGTGCGCATGCTGCGGGCGATCAAGTTCGCCGCGCGCTTCGGCTACAAGATCGAGGCCGAGACCGATACCGCCATCCACGACCTGCAGGCCGAGCTGCTCAAGGCCAGCCGCTTCCGGGTCACCGAAGAGATCTTCCGCATCCTCACCCAGGCCAACCGCGAGGCCGGCCTGCGCATGCTCGCCGACTACGGTTTCCTTGGCGTGCTGTATCCGGACTGGCTCGCCGCGATCGGCGACGAGGGCTTCGCGCAGGTGTGCGACTACTTCGCCGCCGTCGATGTCGCGGCGGCGGAAGAGCGCTTCTTCCCGCTCGAGATCCTCGCTACCGGGTTGTTCATCCCGCTCCTGGACAGCGTCGACCTGTCGAAGGACCACTACAACAAGGTCGCGGCCCGTGTGACCGCGGACATCCGCTCGCTGGGCATGCAGATGGACCTGCCGAAGCGGCTGATCAACGGCGTGATCGAGATGCTGCGCGGACAGCTCTACCTGCTGTTCTTCCACCACATGCAGAAGCGCGTGCAGCGCTTCGTCGACAGCGACTGGTTCGATCCGGTGTGGCAGGTCCACCAGCTCGCCTTCGGACGTATGGAGGAGCTCGCTCCCGTGCGCGAGGTCTGGATGCAGGCCCGGCGCGCGATCCGCAAACCGATCGGCGGCCACGACGAGAGCCCGGACAAGCGCGACATCTTCAGCTTCCGCGGCAAGACCGGCGGCGGCCGGCATGACGGCCATGGCGACGGCGGTGGAGGCGGCGGCGGCGGTCAGGGCCGCGGTGGTCGTGGTGGACGCGGCGGTCAGGGTCGTGGCGGTCAGGGTCGCGGACGCGGCCACAACGACGACGATGCCGGCGAAGGCGCTGGCGCATCGGCGATGGAAGCCGAAGGGTTCTAGCAGGAAGGCCGTCCATCCGCATTCCCGCTCCCGCACGCTTCTCGGCAGGTCGAAATGCCGCGGTGCACCCACGCGGAGCGGACTGTTGGCATAGTCAGGCAGTGGCACCGCGTCGCAGCGAGCGCGCCACGTGGCCGCCGATCACTGCGACGGTGTCGATCCACACGCCGTTTTGCGGATCCATCGCGTACCGGCACAGCGCATCCAAAGCTGAGGCGCTGACGCTCTGGCGGCAATCGGCCCCGATGTCGTGACCGGCGAACACCAGCCAGCCGCCAGCCGTGGCCGCCTGCTCCACGCGCGCCACCATCCCGGCCGCATCCATGCCATCGAAATCGACGCCGGCGATCTGCGCCAGGTCGCAATAGCCGGCATCGTTCGCGATCTCGTCACGGAAGCCGCGGCCGACGACGAAATGCTCGGCCACCACCGGCACATAGCTGCGCGCGCCGCGCCCACGGCCAACGAATTTCTGGCCGCAGCAGTAGGCGAAGGTCGTAGGACGTGTGCCGCAGAAGCGTTCGATCTCCTCGTTGGCGGACAGCAGTTCGGCTTCGATGCGCTCCAGCGAGTAATCCTCGAGCGCCTTGTGGCGCGACCAGGGGAAGTTGCCGCTGCACGGATGGAGCTGGGTGTGGTTGCCCAGCTCGTGGCCCGCGGCGGATATGCGCTTCCAGCCGTCGCCCTGGGCGAGCATCACCGAGGGAAGCACATAGAACGTGGCGTGGACGCCGCGAGCCTGCAGGAGCGGCAGGCCATTCGCCACGTTCGATGGTCGCGCATCGTCGAAGCTGATGCTCAGCGCACAGCGCTTGCCGTCGGGCCAGGGGAAGTCGTCGTCTGGCATGCGCGCATGGTGGACCCGACCCCCACCTGAGGTCAATGACCATTGTTGCGGTGGATTGACGCGGATTGCTGCCCCCATTGAGCAGTGGCCATAGCGCCCACACTCGGACACGATGCCACGCTTCGCCTTCGATCTGGAATACGATGGCCGCGCCTTCAATGGCAGCCAGGCGCAGACCGGCCTGCGCACGCTCCAGACCCTGCTCGCGCAGGCGATGACCGAACTCAACGGCGAGACCGTGCAGGTCCGGCCCGCGAGCCGGCTCGATGCCGAGGTCTGCGCCGAGCACCTGCCGTGCGACGCGCTGTTCGCGCGTGATTGGCAGCCGCTGGAGCTGGCCGCGGCGCTGACCAGCCGGCTTCCGGCCGACGTGTCGGTGACGCGCGTCGCCGCGGTGCACGACCGCTGGCACGCGCAGCACGATGCGCTCTCGAAGCGCTACCGGTATGTCCTGGTCCAGCGCGGATCGCGTCCGGTGCTCGACCTGCACGCGACGTGGGTGCGCCAGCTCGACCATCCCGAACTGCTGCACGAGATGGCGCCGCTGCTGGTCGGCAGGCGCGATCTGTCCGGTTTCGCGTGCCTGCGCCGCGATGACAGCGACGGCGATGATCCGGTGCGCACCATCCACGCGGCATCGTGGACCATCGAACCGCGACCGCTCGGGACCTACCTCACCTTCCACATCAGCGGCGACGGCTTCCTCTACAAGCAGGTGCGCGGCATGGTCGGGGCGATGATCCATGTCGCCAAGGGGCGCAAGCCGCTGTCGGCGTTCACAGCCGCGATCGACGCCGGGCGATCCGCCGAACGCATCGGCAACATCGCACCCGCGAAGGGCCTTGTGCTCGAGCGCGTGGTCTACGATCCCGAGCCGGCGTGGCTGCCGCTGTGACGCCGCGCATCGTCCTCACCAACGACGACGGCATCGACGCTCCCGGTCTGGCCGCCCTGATCAGCGCGGTCGGCCAGATGGGCGAGACCGTCGTCGTCGCTCCGATGTCCGAGTGGTCGGGCTGCGGCCACAAGGTCACCACCCACGCGCCGATCCGCTGCGAACGCCGCGGCGACGCGTACGCGGTCGACGGGACGCCGGGCGACTGCATACGCGTGGCGCTGCACGAGATCGTCCGCGATGCCGGATGGGTGCTGTCGGGCATCAACGCCGGCGGGAACCTCGGAGCGGACATCGTGCATTCGGGCACCATCGCCGCCGCGCGCGAAGCTGCTCTCCACGGCAGATCGTCGATCGCGGTCTCGCATTACATCCGCCGCGGGGCGACCATCGATTGGCCGCGCGCGGCGCGTTTCGCCGGCGCGGTGATCGCCGACCTGGTGCGCGAACCCCCGGGCCCCGGATGTCTCTGGAATGTGAATCTCCCGCATACCGATGACGACGCGATGCCGCCGGTGGTGCGCTGCGAGCCGGATCCGTCGCCGCTGCCCCTGGCCTTCCGGCGCGATGGCGACGCGTTCACCTATTCCGGGAACTACCACCAACGCGCGCGCGTTCCGGGCAGCGATGTCTCGGTCTGCTTCGGCGGCGCGATCTCGGTCAGCCGCATCCGTGCCTTCTGACGTCGCTCGGCGCCCGGTGCCTCCCTACCTCCGTCCCTGGGCGCGCTTGCGGAATGCGCGCGGGCTCATGCCGGTGTGGCGGCGGAAGCGCACGGAAAAATAGAAGGGATCATCGAAGCCGACGTGCGCTGCGATGTCCTGCACGGGCTCGGCGGTGACCTCGAGCAGGTCCTTGGCGCGCGCGAGACGCTGCCTCTCGAGGTAACGGATCGGTGCGTCTCCGGCCTGGCTGTGGAACAGGAAGGACAGGCGCGACGGCGACAGGCCCGAGACGCGTGCGAGCGTGCCGAGGGTGATCTTCTCGGCGAGGTTGCGGCAGCAGTGATCCATCGCCAGCTTCAGCCGCGGATCGAGCGGCGTCCGTTCGGCGTGGTTCGCGCGATCGCACCACAGCAGCACCTCCTCGAGCGCGTTCATCGCTAGGTCATCGCGACGACGCTCCGAGCCGATCGCCAGGGCGTGAGCGCTGCGGAAACGCGCGAGGATGCGCGAGCGATAGGCCGATCGCTTGACGTCCAGGCGCATCAGGCCCGGCGCCTCCTCGGGCCAGGCCAGCCACTCGATCCAATCGGCGCGGGGATGGAAATGCACCCACAGGAATTCCCACGACTGCCGCTTGGGTTCGACCCCGTAATCGTGCAGGGTCCCGGGACGCAGCAGCACGAGTTGGCCGGGTTCGCAGATGATCTCGCCGAGCGCGTGTCCGTAGCGGCCGAGACCGGCGATGGTGTAGGTGAGGATCCAATCCGGGGTGCCGCGGCTGCGCCAGGCGCTGTAGCCCGGCCCCGAGCGGAAATGGCCCGATACCAGCCGCACCATCGGCACCGCGCCGGTTTCTTCGCGCACCATGCAGGAAGATATTCTAGGTTTCGAGGAGGTACATCGATTCCCGGATCTGACGTCCGCCCATATCCTGGCGCCAACGAGGCACCGATGACCAGCACCGCCACCAGCACCCGACCGATCACCTCCTTACAGCTGGACAGCTTCGCCCGCGATGGCTTCCTGGTCGTCCGCGGATTGCTGCGTCGGGACGAGGTCCAGTTGATGCGTGATGCGTTCATGGCGCAGGCGGCCCTGGGTCCGGTGCCGGGCATGTTCGACGGCCGGCCGGATGCGGCGGCGAGCGATCCGCTCGCTCGCTATCCGCGCATGATGCATCCCCATCGCCAGCGCCAGCTGGAAGTCGGTGAGATATCCCATCGCTACATGCTCGACGAGCGCATCGAGACCGTGCTCGGCGGACTGCTCGGCGAACAGCCGATCGCGGCGCAGAGCATGTTCTACTTCAAGCCGCCCGGCGCCCGTGGCCAGGCGCTGCATCAGGACAACTTCTACCTGCGCGTGCGGCCGCACAGCTGCATCGCCGCGTGGATGGCCCTGGACGATGCGGACCGCGAGAACGGCGGCATGATCGCCGTGCCCGGCTCGCATCGCCTGCCCATCGCCTGTCCCGAGCAGGCGGACCCCACGATCTCGTTCACCAACGACTTCGTCCGCACACCCGCGGGCATGAGCGAGCAGCCGATCGACCTGGAAGCCGGCGACGTGCTGTTCTTCGGCGGATCGGTCATCCACGGCTCGTATCCGAACACCAGCACGGACCGCTTCCGGCGCGCCTTCATCTGCCACTATCAGCCGGCGAGCGCGACCGAGTGCAGCGAATGGTATCGACCGCTGCTCGACTTCGACGGCACCGTGGTGGAGCGATCCGCCGCAGTCGGAGGCGGGCCATGCGGCACGGATGCGGCGGAAGCGGCCACGCCGCATTGAGAAGGGGGACGGGTCCGTATCCGTAACTGGTCACGGACAGCTGACGCCAGCGAATCGGCAGCGTTGACCGGATCGGGCTGATCGGTACGCAGGGACCCCGGAGGCTCCATGCATCTGTTCCGCACCGTCGCGTGTCTCGCTGCACTCATCGCCCCACTGTCTGCTGCGGACACCGCCCCGGTCGATGGTGCGGACGCGGACATGAGCCCACCGAAGGGTTTCCATACGGTCACGCCGTACCTGTATGTGAAAGACACCAAGGCCGCGATCCTGTTCTACGCCAAGGCCTTCGCAGCGAAGCCGCTGATGGTGCTGCCCGGTCCGGATGGGAAGATCGAGCATGCTGAGATCCAGATCGGCAATGGCTCGGTGATGATCGCCGACGAGCGTCCCGAGCCCCCGGGAAGCGCCAACAAGCCGCTGGGCCCGTCCGCGATCCACCTCTATGTCGGCGACGTCGACGCGGTGTTCGCGCGCGCGATCGCAGCGGGCGCCAAGGAAGTGCGAGCTCCTGCGGACATGCCCTGGGGCCACCGCTTCGCCATGATCACCGACCCGGCCGGCCACACCTGGTCGATCGCGACGCCCATGGTCGAGCCCGACTCCAAGCCGGCGGCGCAACCTCCAGCCGAACCGAAGGAAGACGGATTCAAGTGAGGTCGGAGGGACGGTGTGGCCAGCGGGCGTCCGCACCACCGACCGTCGCCCTACACCCGGTGCGTTCCCCGTCCCGGCGCCTTGAGCTGTTCGGCGCGGACCACCGCGGCGACATCGTCGACCGCGACCTCGAGGTCGCCATTGTAGACCAGGTAGTCGTACTCGGCCCACTGCATCAGCTCGAGCTGGGCTTCCGACAGGCGACGCCGGATGGCCTCCTCTCCTTCGGTGGCGCGGGTGCGCAGACGGCGTTCGATCTCTTCCCGGCTGGGTGGGACGACGAACACCTGGACCGCGGTCGGAAATGAACGGCGGATCTGGATCGCGCCCTGCACGTCGACATCCTTGATGACGCTGCGACCGGCGGCGAAGTTCTCTGCCACGAAGCTGCGCGGTGTGCCGTAGCTGTGCTGGCCGAACACCTGCGCATGCTCGAGGAACGCGCCATCGAGCACCATGCGGTTGAACTCGTCCGTGGTGGTGAAAAAATAATCGATGCCATGGCGCTCGCCCGGGCGCGGTTGCCGCGTCGTCACGCTGATGCAGCGGACGAATTCCGGACGTCGTCTCAGGAAGCTGGAGATCAGCGTGCTCTTGCCGGCGCCGCTGGGTCCGGACAGCACCAGGAACACCGTCTGGTCGCCGTGCACCGGGTAGGACATGCGCCGATCATGGAGCCCCCTCGCTGGATGCAACGCCGCCGCCAGCCGGCACTTGCCGGAGTGATACTCCCGGGGCGGACGGCTCCTGTAGGCTTTGACCTCGCCCTCCTCCCCGGGATACCGGAGGCATGGATGTCCTGAAGCAGCTCGCGACCTATCTGGTGATCCTGATCCTCATCTGGGCAGGACTGACCTATCTGCCGAAGCTCGCCCGCGTGCAGCTGCCGGTCGACTACACCGAGATCGACGTCCCTGGGGTGGAAGAGTACAAATCCTATTCGCTGGATCGCGATACGAAGATTTCGCAGCTGCAGATCGGCGATGCGGTGTGCTACCGCGTGGCGGTGGGCGAATCTGCGCAGAGCAATGGCTTCGGTTTCGTCGCGGCGCTTCCGGGCGA
>JACCZE010000344.1 GCA_013696105.1 Planctomycetota bacterium
CTGGAACGGACGGTAGGCGATGCTCGCCTTCAATGCGCGCGCGCGCGCTCGCGCCACCGCCAGGTCGTAGACATAGAGGGGGCTGCCGAAGCGGGCGATGAGATCGCGGGGCGAGGGGGGGGCCATGGCAGGCGGAACGCTACGGGATCCGGAGCTCCGCACCATCTCGCTCAGGGGCTGTCGCCCCTTTTGCTCAGGGGCTGGCGCCCCTACGGCACGCGAGCGTGCCTACCCCCGGGCTTTGTCGCGGATGCCAGAGACGTGTGCTCAGAAGACCGTGGGGGTCAGACGATCACTTGGCTTGCTGCCAGCAGAGTGAGCCGGCGGTGCCGTCCTCATCCACGAACACATAGACCACGCCGCCGTCACCGAGCTTCATGTCCACCAGATCGCCGCTCAGGCGGTGGTGGAAGCGCTGGGGGCGGCCGACCAACGAGTCGATGTCCAAGGGTGCGTTCGACCACAGCGGATAGCCTCCGAGCTTGCTGCAATCGCAGCCGAGCTCGTCGACGAGATCCACCCAGCGGTCGGATGCGGCGACGTCCAATCCCGTCGGATCGACATCGAGGTCGACGGGCTCCGCGATCGGTTCGCCGAGGGCGACCTTCGCGCCCTTCCAATCGCCGGGACAGACCCCGTTGATGACCGAGAGCCCGATCCCGAGCTTCGGCACGATCACGACCGCATTGTCGCCCTTGTGGGGTAGGTAATCGAAGGTCTCGTGGGGATCGGACCGGTCCATGAATGCCAGCACCAGCTGATCGGAACCCGGGGACAGCGGCAGCGCCGACACCAAAGCCATGGTCTTTCCCGTACGCTGGCCGCGCGGGTGCTTGAAGCCCATCTTCACGTGTCCACCGATCTGACCGATCGCCAGCTGGGGGCTGGCGGCACGGATGACGGGGTGGCTGATCATGGGCGCGGTCATGGGGAGTCGCAGTGTGCGGAGTGGGGAACTGGCTGCAAATAGCGGGCGGACACCTGGAATGCCGCCGATGCGCTCGATCGAACCCTGATCGATCAGGTCGAGCAGTCCGCCGCGCCGACGATGATCGCGCCGTCGCATCATGCTCGACGTCGAGTCGACGCATTCGTCTCGACGAGCTCGCGCTGCAACCATTGAAGCGCTCCATGATCGCATCATGGAGCGGCGCGCTCGCGCATCTGCGACCACGTGTGCGCGTCGATGACTCGGCACGCACGCGTCGCACGACGCGCACATCGGCTCGTGCTGACGTGATCAGCACTGCCGAGGTGCTCCGCACGCGTCGCGCGACCACACGCGCGCGCTCACGCGTCACGCGCTCGACGCGTCGCGCGACTAAAAAAAATGCGAAAAACTACGGTAAAAACAGATGTTTTCGCGCGGGGCACATACTCGCCTGCACGTTCGCGCGCGAGTCGCGCACGTCACGCGTACAAGACAATGCACAGAAAGAGTTTGCGAAGTCGAACAATGCACGCTATGTTTGCCATATCATCATTCGTTCAACGGTTCGACCGTGGAGCGACTTCCCGTTTCCCGTCAGCGAAGGAACGCGCATGGCCAAGGCCCGCAAGTCGAAGACGAAGACCGCCAAGAAGACCGCGAAGCGCGGTGCCGCCAAGAAGCGCGGCGGTAAGAAGAAGTAAACCCTCACCGAGCCTCGCGATTCCCGCGGGGCTCACGCACGTCGGCAATGCCGACAAGGAGCATGACATGGCGAAAGCCCGTAAAGCAGCGAAGAAGAAGTCCGCGAAGAAGTCCGCCAAGCGCGGCAAGAAGAAGTAGTTCCGCCGCTGCTTCGCATCCGCGAAGCGGCGACTCTACTTTTCCTTGAGAAGACCATGGCCAAAGCCCGCAAGTCCACGAAAAAGACCGCAAAAAAGACCGCAAAGAGCGGCGCGAAGCGGAAGACCGCTCGCAAGGCGCGGAAGTAGCTCAAGCAGGCCGAGGACCGTGCTCCTTCGGGAGCGCGAGCAGCAGGCGCCTGGCGTCGGATCAGTATTAGTCGCGTGCATGCATGCGACCGACGCTAGGCTACCCACCTCTCTCATTTCCCGAATCACCCTGCGGTCCTCGCAGGGTGAACCCTTTTCGCGACGCACGAGGGTTCGGGGGAACGAGCGATGAAGGGACCGGGCAGCCGCATGTATCTCCGCGTGTCCCTGACCGACCGCTGCAACCTCCGCTGCACGTATTGTCTTCCCGATCAGGCGCGCTTCGCGCCTGATCGCGCTGCCACGTCTGAACTCCTGAAGCTGACGAACCTGATCGCCGAGGTCGGAGGCGTCCACAAGATCCGCCTGACCGGTGGCGAGCCCACGCTCGCCGATGACCTGGTAGACCATGTCCGCAACGCTCGCGCACTGGTGCCGATCGTCGGCATGACCACCAATGGCGTCCTGCTCGAGCCCATGCTGCCCGCGCTGCGGGACGCCGGCCTCAACCGCTTGAACATCTCGCTCGATGCGCTGGATCGCGATGCCTTCGAGCGCAGAGCCCGTCGTCCCGGCCTCGACCGCGTGATCGGCTCCATCCGGGCGGCACGACGCCTGGGCTTCGATCCTGTGAAGATCAACGCCGTGGCGATGCAGGACACCGACTACGCGGCGCTGGTGCGCTTCGCCGCGTGGGAAGGCGTCCATGTCCGCTTCATCGAACTGATGGCGATCGGCGAAGCCCGGCCATTCCAGGCGGCGCAATACGTGCCGGCCGTGGACATGCGCACGCGCATCGCAGCTGCGGGGATCCGGCTCCAGGAGCGGACTGACCGCGATGAGCCGACCTCGCGCGTCTGGTCGATCGAGGGTCACGTCCCCGCCGAATGCAGCGTCGGCTTCATCACCACCACCAGCGCCCCCTTTTGCTCGACCTGCGACCGGCTGAGGCTTTCGAGCCAAGGACGGCTGCACACCTGCCTGATGGACGATCGCGGCCACGACCTGCTGACCGACCTGCGTTCAGGAGACGAGGCTGCGGTGCGGACGACGATCCGCGCGGCCATCGCCGCGAAGCGCCCGCCCGCGCGGTTCGTCCGCGAAGGCGTGATGGCGATGATCGGCGGATAGGAGATGGCACCGATCACCCCCCTCTCCCCCAGAGACCGGACGAGCCGCTGATGCCCGCCGCATCGGTGCTGTATTTTGCCGGGCTACGCCAACGCCTGGGCGTCGAGGCGGAGACCGTCGACCTGCCGTCGCGCGCAACCCCCGCGCAGATCCTGACGACTCTGGCAGCACGGCATCCGGACGCAGGCGAGGCCCTCTCCCACTGCCGCATCGCGATCGACTGCGACTTCGTGGTCGGAGAAACCGTGATTCGCGAGGGCGCCGAGATCGCCGTCATCCAGCCGGTCAGCGGCGGTTGACCCGTCCCGGATCGACCCGGGCGGTTTGGCATTGGCTTGAGCTGGGCGCGGCGAGGCTCCTGCGCCAATGGCGTCGCCCTCGTCCCCGCTACGGATCCGTCACGCACGCATCCACGATGGCCCTCTGAGAGGCGACCTCGTCAGCCCCGCGGCCTTGATCGCGCCCGGTCATGGGGCGCTGACCTCCTTCCTCGGCGTCGTGCGCGATCACAGCCGGGGGCGAACGGTCACAGCGCTGCATTACGAGTGCTACCGCCCGATGGCGCAGAAGGTGCTCGCAGCGCTGATCGACGAGTCGGCGGCGCGCTTCGATCGCGACCTCTCCGCGTCGATCGTCCACGGCCTCGGACCGATGGTTCCGGGCGATGTCGCCTTGGCGATCCACGTCGGCTCGGCGCACCGTGCTGCGGCATTGGATGCCTGCCGCCACCTGATCGAGCGCATCAAGCAGGATCTCCCGATGTGGAAGCGCGAACGCTCGGCCGATGGCACCGATGCCTGGCTCGCAGGCTCATGAGCCCCGCCAGGATCCGGACATGACCTCAAGCGATCTGCAGCAGTCGCGGCTCGCCCAGCTGGATGCGTCCTCGCTGCGTAAGATCCGTCGCTCCAGCATCTGCGTCAGCCCCGATCGGGCTCGCGCGGCCTACATCCTCGACCCGGGGACCGCGGTGGTCGATGGGTTGGCGGGGCCGGCGTTCGAGTCCGTGCAGGGTCTCTGCTTCTCGCCGGATGGATCGCGCGCCGCGTATGTCGCCACCGCGGGCTCCAGCCGCCGGGTGGTCGTGCAGGGCATGGCCGGGACCACCACCATCGACCCCGAGGTCGACGACGTGCTGTCGCCGGTGACTTTCAGCGCGGACGGCGGCAACTATTCCTACACCGCACGGGTGGGCGGCCATTACCGCGTGATGGTCGACCAGGAATGCATGCACGAACAGCCCTTCGCCGTCGGGTACGATGCGATGATCGACGCTCCAGGGCCGCGGTACGAGCGGCCTGTCGTCTGGAGCGACGAGACGCGCGCCGAGGTCGAAGCGATGAATCAGCGCATCGCCGCCTTCCAGTCGGGCCAACGGGTGATGGGGCCGGGAGGGCTGCATTGGATCCATGCCAAGGAGCGCCCGGTCGCGTCCTCCGGTGCGTGGACCATCGTGGTCGATGGCCTGCTCAGCCAGCGGTACGCCGAGGTCGAAGGACCGGTCTTCAGCGCCGATGGCGACAGCGTCGCGTACTGGGCGAAGGAGAAGCAGGCCGACCAGGAATCCATCGTGCTCAACGGCCGCACCGGGCCGGTGTTCTCCAGCATCGCCAGGCTGATGCCCTTCGGCCTGCGTGCGTGCTTCGCTCCGCGCAGCCACCGCCTCCTGTATCAGGCGATGCGCCGGATGCGCTGGCATGTCGTCGTCGATGGCGAGCCTGGTCCGGAGTTCGATTGGGTGGGCGACCTCGACCTCGCTGCCGACGGCAGCCGGGTCGGATTTCCTGCGATCGTCGAGAACGAGATCCGCTGGATCGTGCTGAGCTGGTGATCGACCAGGGCTGACAGCCGCTCGCCTGCCACGGTTGTGGTCGCTGGCGCCGCAGGCATCCGGGCATCCAATGCCTGGATGCCCAGCCGACATCCGCCTCTCTCGCATCTGACGACCCGCGGCGATGCGACCATGGTCGATGTCGGCGCCAAGGCGGTCACCGCCCGTTCGGCGACGGCGCGCGCGGTCGTGCTCCTGCCCGCGGTGTGCCGGGCAGCGCTCGCGCGCGGGGGCGACACGCGCAAAGGGAACGTCCTCCAGGTCGCACGTCTCGCTGGGATCATGGCCGCCAAACGCACCAGCGGATTGATCCCGCTCTGCCACCCGCTGCCGCTGGACGCCATCACCGTCGATCTGGCGAGCACCCGCACCGGGGTGACCATCACCGCCGTGGTCGGTTGCAGCGGCCGCACCGGTGTCGAGATGGAGGCGCTGACCGCGGTCTCGATCGCGGCGCTGACCGTCTACGACATGCTCAAGGCGGTCAGCCACGACATCGTCATCGGCCCGATCGAGCTGGTGCAGAAATCCGGTGGACGCAGCGGTACGATCCGTCGGCGGCCTGCGACCTGACGCTGCCGGCCGTCGCAACGGCCCTCCTTGGCGCTGTCCTGCTGCGCGTCATCCCTACGCTCCCGAGCCATGGCCAAGATCCTCGTCACCGGCGCGGCCGGCTTCATCGGCTTCCATACCGCCCGGAAGCTGCTCACCCGCGGCGACGAGGTCGTCGGTCTGGATATCGTCAACGCGTACTACGATCCGAAGCTCAAGCGCGATCGCCTGGCCCTGTTGGCGCGCGAGAAGCGCTTCTCATTCCTCGAGATCGACCTCGCCGACCGCGCGCGCATGTCCGAGACCTTCGCCGCCGGCGGATTCGATCGCGTGGTGCACCTGGCGGCGCAGGCGGGCGTGCGCTACAGCCTGACCAATCCCAACGCGTATGTCGACAGCAACCTCGTCGGCTTCATGAACATCCTCGAGGGGTGCCGCCACGCCAAGGTCGCGCATCTGGCCTACGCCAGCTCGAGCTCGGTCTATGGCCTGAACACCACCATGCCCTTCAGCGTGCGGCACAACGTCGACCACCCGGTCAGCCTCTACGCCGCGACCAAGAAGGCCAACGAGCTGATGGCCCACACCTACAGCCACCTCTACCAGCTGCCGACCACCGGCCTGCGCTTCTTCACCGTCTACGGTCCCTGGGGCCGGCCGGACATGGCCCTGTTCCTGTTCACCAAGGCGATCCTCGCCGGCGAACCCATCGACGTCTTCAATCACGGCAAGATGCGCCGCGATTTCACCTACATCGACGACATCGTCGAAGGCGTGGTGCGGGTGGTCGATCAGGCGCCGAGCGGGAATCCTCAGTGGGATGGCGCCAAGCCCGATCCCTCTTCCAGCCCCGCCCCCTACCGCATCTACAACATCGGCAACAACAGCCCGGTCGAGCTGCGCGCGTTCATCGCCGCTATCGAGGCTGCCTTGGGCAAGACCGCGAAGCTGAACCTCCTGCCGATGCAGCCCGGCGATGTCGCCGCCACCGCGGCGGACGTCGAGGACCTCGCGGCCGCGGTCGGGTTTCGTCCGGCGACTCCCATCGCCGACGGCATCGCGCGCTTCATCGCGTGGTACCGCGAGTACTACCGCACCTAGGTCGCTGGCTGCGTCGCGCACGGGGCGACGCTCGGCCTCAGACGTTGACTGCCGCCGCCTCCATCAGCGACTTCCAATCGTACCGCGGGTACTCCCGCGTATCGGCGGGCTGATCGAGGGTGCGGTAGCGCGGCCCGCGCGTCCAGTTCTGCTTCCCGTTGAACAGCGTGCGGTAGGCCTCGGGGATGCGGTCCAGGAAATCCTGGGACCACGGCGAGAAATCCCATCTCGGCATCAGTCGCGCATTGTAGCCGCAGATCAGGATCGTGCGTTCGCGCTCGCTGCGGATCTGCCCGGTGCCGTGGATGAGCGTCTCGCTCAAGAGCAGCGTCGATCCCGCGGGGGCCACGAAATGATGGATCAGTCGCGGATCCTCCTTGGCGGCGGCGATGAGCTGGTCGAGGGGCACATCCATCTTGTGGCTGCCGGCGATCACCACCGTGCCGCCATCGTCCGGTCCCAGGTCGGTGAGGTTGGTCAGCGTCTTGACGAAGCAGCAGTGGTAGAGGCCGTCCTTGATGTGGCTGCCGAAGGGGATGTCGACGCCGGTGTGGAAGCCGTACGTCGGAGGATCGCGGTAGGTATCGGGATCGCGCCGGTTGACGATCGCGGCCGTTTCGCAGATGCGCGCCTCGCCGCCGATCAGCTCTTCCGCCATCGCCACCAGGCGCGGGTGTGCGCAATAAGCCGCGACCGCCGGGATCGCTTCGATCGGCGGGGAGACCGTCACGTGAAGAGGGCTGTTCCCCAGGAGCTTCGCGCTCCGGATGCTCGCTCCCGGCGCCGCGGCTTGCAGTTCGCGCTTCAGGTCATGGATGCCCTCCATCAGCTCGCCGACCTCGTCGGAGGTGAGCGTGTTCGGGATCACCACGTAGCCGTTCACGTCCAGGGACACGCGCTGGGCCGGGGTGAGGGCGGGATGGGGACGGGCGAAGCTCTCGGTCATGGTGGTGTCCTTCTCCCTCCTTTCTATCGCATCGGGTCCTGGATTCTTGCAGCGGCCATACGGATTCCTGCGTGCGGTGATGCGCTCGGCACGCGGCTGTAAACCGATAGCGGTGCATGGCTTATTGCGACCCGCCAAGGCAACGCCAGGCTGTGGACGTGCTGAGCTATGCCGATGCCCTGGGCCTGATCGACGCCCTGCCCGTCCGGCGGGCGACCGAACGCATCCCCGTCGCCGCCGCGAGTGGGCGCGTCGTCGCCGAGGCCATCCGGCTCGATCGCGACCAGCCTCCGTTCGATCGCGCGACCATGGACGGCTACGCGATCGCACTGCCGCCGGCCGGCGCGCCGCCATTCGCGCGCTACCGCGTGGTCGGAGCGGTGATGGCGGGCGGCACCTTCGCTGGGCGCGTGCAGCCCGGGCAGGCGGTGCGCATCATGACCGGAGCGCCGTGCCCCGCCGGCACCACCGTCGTTCCCATCGAGGCGATCGGACGCGCGACCACTGACGGTGTCGAGAGCGTGTCGGTCACCGACCCGAAGATGCTGCCGTTATCGCCGGCCGAGCGACGGTATCTCGCGCTTCGGGGCGAGGACGGCCGCGCCGGTGCGCAGGTGATCGCCATCGGCACGCGCCTGGGACCGGTCACCGTCTCGCTCGCGGCGATGGCCGGACAGCGCGAGCTGACGGTCTTCGCCCGACCGCGTCTGGCGATCATCACCACCGGCGACGAACTCTCGGCGACCGTCTCCACGTCCGGATCGTCCTCGCCCGACGGCCGCGTCATCGACAGCAACGGACCCTTCCTGTCGGCGTTCGCGGCCGCGCTCGGCCTGGATAGCGTGCGCACGCACGTGCCGGATGATGCCGATGCGCTGCTGACGGCGATCCGCACAGCCGCAGCCAACGCGGACATCGTGGTCACCACCGGCGGGGTGAGCGCAGGAGACCGCGACCTGGTGCCGCCCGCAGCCGCCATGCTGGGATACCAGACGGTGTTCCACCACGTGGCGATGCAGCCCGGCAAGCCGGTCTTCCTCGCGAGCACAGACGAACGCACGCTGATCGGACTGCCGGGCAATCCCGTGAGCGTCATCGCCACCGCGCATGTGCTGCTCTGGCCGCTGCTCGCGCGCTGGGGCGCCGTCGCCGCGCCCGCATGGCGGCAGCTGCCGATGGCCGTGGATTGGCGCCATCGCGGGAATCGCCAGGTCTTCCAACCGGCGAGGATCACCCCGATGGGGGTCGAGCCGATCGCGTGGAACGGTAGCGGCGACCTCATCGCCGCGGCCGCCGGCGATTGCCTCGTCGACCTCGCCCCTGGTTCCAACCTCGAGGTCGGAACGATGGTGCGAGTGCTGCCGTACGCGGGCGCGGCCGCCGGGGTCGAGCGTGGCATCCTGCCGCCGCGCGGCCGAGAGCGCGCGTAGCCCGGTCGCGGCCGCCGCCGGTCCGTTTTCGACGAACCATTCCGTCCCGCCGCCGTCTATACATCCCTCATGACCGATACCCGCTGCCTCCTCCCGCTCCATCTGCTCGTCCTGTGCCTGATCGCGCGCATATCGCCGGCTGGCGAAGCGGCCTGGCAACCGACCGAGGCCGAGCACGCCAGCATCGTCGCGCTCGTCGATCGCTGCGTCGCCCTCGGCTACCCGGACACCCGCGGCGCCGAGTTCACGCGCGGCACCGCCACGGTCACCGCCCAGGTCGGCGGGCAGCGCGCCGATCCTCCCCTGTCCACGCGCCTGAGCACCACCCAGATGAGCGGCGATGGCGTGGTCACCTACGTCTTCTCGGTGCGCGGGGTGCATGCGCGCCTGGCCGACGGCAGCTGGCTGCTCGGCCTGCGCCATGCGCTGCGTCCCGATGCGACCCTGACCATCGCGGTCGATGGCCCGCGGGTCGACCCGGCGACGCTCGCCGCGGAAGCCGCCGCGGCCAAGCCCTTCCAGGCCGAGAAGGACGCCGCGAAGTACCTCGCTGCCATTCCCGCCGATCAGCGCGCACGCACCGCCGCCGTGCTCGACGCCACCGTGCCCATGAGCTTCCTGCTCAAGCTGAATCCCGACGACATGCCCCTGGCAGCGGTCGCCCTGACGCGCGCGGGCTGCGAGCAGGCGCCGCTCCTGGCCTGGGCGATCGCCGACCAGCGCGCGCGGTCCTATTGGCAGCAGCGCTATTGGACCGACGCGGCTCCGCCCTTCGATCCCACCGGCGCCTATGCCTGGAGCGAGCAGGCGGAACAAGACTGGCGTGCGGCGCTGGGCTCGCCGGTCGTCGAGGACCCCGCCACCGCGCTGCGCCGCGCGTGGCATCGCCAATTCCGGGCCTGGCTGCTGACCACGGAACCGGGCTGTCCGCTGGATGCCGATGCCGCCACTGCCGCGGCGACGGCGACGCTCGACCCCGGCGACCCGCAGGGCCATGGCGCGCGCATCGCCGCGCTGCGCGATGCGCTGAAGATCCCCGCCGTGCCAGCGAAAAAATCATTCCTGTCCGATGCGCTGCGCGCTTGGGGCCCACCGCCGGCAGGCCAGCCCGAATTCCGCGTCACCGCGTCGGCGGGGTCGATGAGCACCTCGTTCCTGCAGGAGGCTCCCGCATATGCTCCGGCGATCTCCGATGCCGATCGCCTGATCGAACTGGTCGGGGACGCGCGCCCGTCCCGTTTCCACGACTTCGCCGGACCGCGCACGATCGGAGACAACGCCCTGCGCGCGCTCGCGCAGCTGATGCAGAAGGACCCGCGCGCTGCGATCAGCCGCGATGGCGACCGCCCCTGGACCGACCGCGAACAGTCCGAGACCGCGGCCGCCCTGCAGACCTGGTGGCAGGAGCACCGCGCCGGCGCCATGGCGCAGATGGTCGAAGGGGATGTGAAACCGTAGTCCTCCGTAGGACGGAGCGCCTGTATCAGGTTTCCGCATCCCGCATCGAGCGTGGAGACGCGATGGGCTAGGATGGGCCCGGCGCTATGGCGGAGCGGTCACGCGGGGGATTGCAACTCCCCTCACCCACGTTCGAATCGTGGTGGCGCCTCCAGATTGCACGAAGCCTCGGGTGACAAGCCCGAGGCTTCTGCGTTCCTGCCCCGCCCGCGTCAACAGCTGCGCAGGGCGCCGGGATTGCCGAGGTCGCGCGTCAGCGCGGTGATCACCAGATCATGGGCCGATTGCGCGCCCTCGTCCCGAATAGGGAAAGTCCGAGATCCTTGGGGGTGCCGGCTCCGTCCCACGGCGGCGGACCGTTGAGAAGACGTGGCCAGGCCCACACTCCCGCCATGCAGGGAATCGATCGGCTCCTCAACCGTCTGACCACGCTCGACACCGCGGTCGCCGTCGTCGGCCTGGGCTATGTCGGCCTGCCGCTGGCGGCCTGCCTGGCCAAACGATTCCGCACGATCGGATTCGACATCGATCGCCGGCGCGTCGACGCCCTCGCTGCCGGCCGCGACGATATCGCCGAGGTCGCGACCGCCGACCTGACGCACGGTCGCATCTCCTTCACCGCCGACCCCGCCGCCCTGGCCGGCGCATCCGTGATCATCATCGCGGTGCCGACCCCGGTCGACTCCGCCAAGCGACCGGACATGCGCGCGCTGGAGTCCGCCAGCACCCTGGTCGGGAAGCACCTGACCGCCGGCAGCATCGTGGTCTACGAGAGCACGGTCTACCCCGGCGCCACCGAGGAGGTGTGCGTGCCGATCCTCGAACGCGCGAGCGGGCTCTCCGCGCGCACCCAGTTCGGCTACGGCTACAGCCCCGAACGCATCAACCCCGGCGACCGCACGCACACCATCGATTCGGTGGTGAAGGTGGTCAGCGGCTGCGATCCCGCGGTGACCGAGGTCATCGCCGGCGTCTACGGCGCGGCCATCGCCGCCGGCGTCTTCCGCGCGGCGAGCGTGCGCGTGGCTGAGGCTGCGAAGGTCATCGAGAACACCCAACGCGACCTCAACATCGCCCTGATCAACGAGCTGGCGCTGATCTTCCACCGCCTGGGAATCGATACCGGCGACGTGCTCGCCACCGCGCGCACCAAGTGGAACTTCCTCGATTTCCGCCCCGGCCTGGTCGGCGGCCACTGCATCGGCGTCGACCCTTACTACCTGACGCACAAGGCCCAGCAGGTCGGCTACCACCCCGAGGTCATCCTCGCCGGCCGCCGCACCAACGACGGCATGGGCGCGTTCGTCGCCCAGGAATGCGTGCGCCTGCTGATCGCCGGCGGCCGCCACGTCCGCGGCGCGCGCGTCCTGGTCCTGGGCATGACCTTCAAGGAGGACTGCGCCGATGTGCGCAACAGCCGCGTCATCGACATCATCGACGAGCTGAAGCGCTTCGGTGCCCATCCCGTGGTGCACGATCCGGTCGCCGACGCACGACTGGTCCACGAGGAGTACCACCTCGACCTGGTGCCGCTCGCGGGCGCCGAAGCCTACGAAGCGGTCGTCCTCGCGGTCGCGCACCAGGCGTTCCGCGCGCTCGATCTCGGCAAGCTCGCCGCCATGTGCGCACCGAAGGCGCCGCTGTTGGACGTGAAGAGCCTGTTCCCGGCTGCGGCGGTGGAGAAAGCGGGATTCGTCGGCTGGAAGCTGTGATCCGGCGACTCGCGACATGAGCGACGTCATCGTCCCCTCGACCCTGCTGCGCACGGATGCGGTGTACCGGTCCTTCGGCACGCGCGCGCAGCGCATCGGCTGCGGATTCTGGCTCGCGCATCCCAGCAGCGACGAGTCTGGCGTCATCAACCCGTTTTGCGCGGTCAGCCTGGTGCTGCGCGGATCGGCGGTGTTCACCGATCACCGCCGCGTGCGTACGACGCTGCGGCCGGGGATGGCGTACGCGCGGCTGCCGGGCCGTCGCCATTCCCTGGTCTACGGCCCGTCCTACGCCGAATGCTGGATCGATCTCGGCGTCGCGGTGGGCGCCATTCCCGAGACCACGAGCCTGATCCATGTCGAGCGCACCGTGTTCTCGCCTGGGATCGACCTGTCGCTGGTGCGGCGCATCGATCGCACGCTGACCGCGCTGCGAGCGGCCGATGTCGCACAGCTGCCGGTGCTGGCGATCGAGCTGCTCGCGATCGTGGGCGCGCTGGTATCCCTCGAAC
>JACCZE010000346.1 GCA_013696105.1 Planctomycetota bacterium
GGCACGTAGTGCCGTAGGGGCGACAGCCCCTGAGCAAACGGGCGCCGAGCGGCGGTGGCGGCATACAATCGCCGCAGGCGATGCCGCCACGATCAGGACTGCCCCGCAGTCCTGATCGAGCCGCGACAAAGCCCGGGGGTCCTAGGGGGCTTGCCCCCTAGGAGAAAGAGCGGGTGTAGATCACCGGCGTCAGCGGGGTTTCGCAGAGCGCGCCGATGGGCAGATCCTTGAAGAAGGCGAGGCGGTCGTTTTCCTGCGACGGGGTCTCTGCCTTGGCCACGCGGGTGTCCTGGTCCATGTAGATGATCGTCATCACCTTGCGGCAGACCCCGGTCGAGTTGCCGCGCGCGCGGTGGTAGGTCCACCCGGCATGGAAGCTGACGTCGCCCAGGGCGAACGGCTCCTCGCGGTGCTCGTAGGCGCCGGAGAGCATGCGCTCGAGCTGCTCCTCGCTCTCGTCGCTGATGTCGAGATGGCGGCCGCCGGTGAAGACTTGGCTCCCGACCGAGAAGGCCAAGGGGCCCATCTCGATCGGCACCGCCTGCAGCGGGATCCACGCGGTGATCGAGCGCGGGTTGTCGAGCGGCCAGTACTGCTGGTCGCAGTGCCACGGGGTGTGGCCGCCCGCGGCTTCCTTGTAGAGCGCCTGGTCGTGGTAGAGGCGCACGCCGCGGCAACCCATCAGCTCGGAAGCGATGCGCGCCAGGCGCTTGCCGAAGACGAAGCGTTTGACCGTTTCGCTGGTGAAGCAGAGGTTGCCGACCTGGAGGAAGGCGCGGGCGTAGGTGTTGCGTTTCTCCAGGGGCAGGTGCTGGGTGTTCAGCTCGATGACCTTGGCGGTGAACTCCTGCTCGAACAGGGCAAGCGTCTCGGCCGAGAGCACGCGCGAGAGCTTGATGCAGCCGTCCTTCTGATAGGCGGCGATCGCGTCCGGCGACAGCGCGTAGGGCGCATCGATCTCGGCGACGGCGGGAGCGGGGATCGGTCGGGTCGCGGTGGTGGTCATGCCCTCGATCATCCCCGCCGGGGATGACCCGGCCACGTTCCTATGGACGAAAACCGGTACTTTTTTGCGCATTCAGCCTCCAGGACCGACCGCTACGCTTCCAGGGTGAGACCCCGGCTCGAGCACCTGTCGACACCCGCGGACGCATCCTTCCGCTGCTTCGTGCGCAGCGATCGCGCTTTCGCCTTCGAATGGCATTACCACCACGACTACGAGCTGACCCTGATCACGCGCGGCGTGGGCAAACGCTTTGTCGGCGACCATACCGCGTCCTTCGCAGCACCAGACCTGGTGCTGATCGGCCCCGATCTTCCGCACACCTGGCTGGTGCCTGCGCAGGCGGGAGCGATGCAGCGCGCCATCGTACTGCAATTCGCGCCGGCATTCTTCGAACGCTTCGCCGGCATGCCAGAGTTCGCAGCGGTACGCGAGCTGTTCGCGCGTGCGCGCCGTGGACTGGCCTTTACCGGCACGACCCGCACCCGCGCAGGCAAGGCTCTGCAGGCGATCACGCGCGCGCGCCCGGCACAGCGCCTGCCCCTGGCCCTCGCCGTGCTCATCGACCTCGCGGCGTCGGACGAGGACAATGTCCATGAACTCGCGGGTCCAGCGGTCGACCCGGTATCGGATCCCGCCGGAGAACGGCGTATCGACCAGGTCTTCCGCTTCCTCTCGGAACATGCGCGCGACCGCATCAGCCAAGCCACCGTCGCGCGCCAGGCGGGAATGACCCCGGGAGCGTTCAGCCGCTTCTTCAAACGCACCACCGGGAAGACCTTCGTGGCCTATATCCAGGAACTGCGCATCGCGCACGCCTGCGAGCGCCTGATCGCCAGCGACGACGCGATCACCGACATCTGCTTCGCATCGGGCTTCGCCAACCTCTCGAATTTCAATCGCTGCTTCCGACGCCTGAAGGGCGTCTCGCCGCGCGCCTTCCGCGACCAGTTCCGCCACACCGGATCCTGAGCGTCACGAGCGGCACGCGCACCGCTCGACCGCTTCGGCGACCGCCCGGGGCGCCGGTATGTCGGTGAACAGGAACCCATGCCGTGCGAACGCCGGAGTGGCGATCAGCGGCGCGATCGCCGTCGAGCGTGCGAGGGCGCGCTCGACGCCGATCGCCAAGCGCACCGGCAGGCCGTCCTCGAGCTGACGGATGCGCCGCGCGAGCGCCGCCGCATGCCAGCGGTGGAACAGCTCGACCGCGACGGGCACCGCATCCACCGCGATCTGCAGATCCGGCACCAGCACCTCGCCGCCAGGCAGACCGATGAGCGCTGGCTCGGCGAAGCGCCAGGCGGGATACCGAGCGGCCAGCGTGTGTTCGAGCTCGCGCAGCTCCTCGGGCACATGGCCGAGAAAAGCGCTGTCGCCGACCAGGCCGAGCTCGTGCGACAGCGACATCCGGCCTGGCGTGCGACCGCCTCCGCGCGGCGTGACGGTGATATCGGCGTGCGCCGTCCAGCGCTGCGCGCATGCGAGCGCCGGCAGGAACAGGGCCAGCTGCACGCCGTACCGCGATGCCTGGTCCAGCACGCTCGCCGGGCCGGAGATGTCCAGGCGCAGTTCTCCGCTGCGATCGAGATCGACGCGCGCGAGCAGGCGGCGGAAACGCAGCGACTTGAGCAGCCGGCGGCGCATGCCGGTATCGGCATCGAGGACGACCACGCTCAGCGACTTGGCACTCACCAAGAGGCCCTGGCACAATGCGAGATTGTAGCGCGCGATCACCTGCGCCGCGCTCAGCTGCGGCGCGTCCTCGAGCACCTCGGCATCGGGCAGGTCGCCGTACAGCCGCGCACGCAGATCCTCGGTGGTGACCGCCAATTCCGCAGCGACCGCCGCGGCGTGCGCCTCTCCACTCGCCAGCGGCAAGGCCAGGATCCGCGCCGAAGCCGCGAACGCGCGACCGCGCAGCTCGGCAGACGAAGCCGCCTCGGCGAAACGGCTGGCATCGAGCAGGACCTTGTTGATCCCGCGCGCGACCACCAGCGCCCGGCTCTGATGCATCACCGGCGCGAGCGCATCCTCGAGATCCCCGCGTCGCTGTCCGATGCCCGCTCGCCAGAACGCCACCAGCCGCTCGGCGAGATCCACCGTCGCTGGTGTCGCCCGCAGCAGCGTCGGCACCACCGCGCCGTCGCGCAGCTTGAAGCGCAGGAGATCGCGGGTCAGCATGGGGCCGACGGAAAACAGGTGCTCCGTGCTCCGTCCTCCGTGCTCCGTCGACAGCCGGACAGCCTATGCGCGGAAAACTGCACGCGCCACTTCGTCATCCCAAGACGGAGAACGGAGGACGGAGGACGGAGGACGGTTGTCATCATTTCTCCTCCTCCTGCCCGAACGCCGCATGCCGCTGCCGCCGCTCCGAGGTGTACGCTTCCGCGGTGTTCGCCGAGAGGATCTCGTACAACATCGCCACCTTGCCCGCGGCAGGGCGCAGGATGCGGCCCAGGCGTTGCACGTGCTCGCGCACGCTGCCGGATCCGCTGACGACGATGCCGACCGACGCCTCGGGGACGTCGACGCCCTCGTTGAGCACCTTGCTCGCGACCAGCACCGGCAGCCGGCCCTGGCGGAAGCCATCGAGCATGGCCTTGCGCTCGGCCCCCTTGGTGCGATGCGTGAGAACCGGCAGGACGAAACGCCGGCCGATCTCGTACGCCGTGTCGTTGTCCTCGGTGAAGACCAGACTGCGCTCGCCGGGATGATCGCGCAGCAGGTCCCACAGCGCACGCAGCTTGGCGCGGCTGGCGCGCGACAGGCGCTTCTGCTCGCGGTAGGCGCGCATCGCGGTGCGGCCCTGCGGATCGCGGGCGGCGGCGGCGATGAAGCGCGCCCAGCCGTCGCGCGCACCGAAATCGACGCCAACCTTGCGCGCGAACGCCAGGTATTCGCGGCGGTTGGCGGTATAGGACTCCTGCTCGTCGGGGTCGAGCGCGACGTGCACGACTTCCACCTGATAGGACGCCAGGAAGCTGCCCTCGAGCTCGCTGATGTGCGAGCGGTGCACCTCGGGGCCGAGCAGCAGATCCAAGAGGCCGTGCTGGCCGTCGGCGCGCTCGGGCGTCGCGCTCAGGCCGAGTCGAAACGGCGCCAGGCTGCACTCAGCCGCCAGACGCGTCACTCCCGCCGGCAGGTGGTGGCACTCGTCGCAGATCAGCAGGCCGAACTTGTCGCCGTGGAAGGGCATGAACAGCACGCCCGAATCGTAGGTCGCGACGGTGATCGGCTTCAGTCGCTTTTCGCCGCCGCCGTACTGCCCGATCTCGCAGCCCAGACGCGCCTCGAGATCTCGCACCCACTGCTGCACCAGATCGATGGTCGGCGCCAGCACCAGGGTCGAGCGCGCGCACGCGAGGATCGCCTTGAGGGCGACATACGATTTCCCGGCGCCGGTCGGCAGCACGATCACGCCGCGCTTCTTGGCCGCGAGCCACAGTGCGAGCGCCTCCTCCTGATAGTCGCGCAACGCACGCGCGCCGTACTCGCGCAGCTCGAGCTGCGCGTAGGCCTTGGCGCGATCGTCGTAATCCGCTTGCCCATGCAGCCGGCGCAGGATCTCGGCGTAGTGCATGCCGACCGCGCGGTGGCGCTGCACACGCTCGTCCCACGCGCACAGGTCGGCGACCAGGGCGTGGTGATCGCCCAGCCCCTCGCAGGTGATCGTGCCATCGTCGAAGCGCAGGGTGATCACGGGGCGCGAGGTTAGCATCGGCACGGAGGCGAGCCATCGCGGCCAGCTTGCGGCTGGCGGCGGATGGCGGATGGCGGATGGCACCGGATCCCGTAGCGTTCCGCCAGCATGGCCCCCCCCTCGCCCCGCGATCTCATCGCCCGCTTCGGCAGCCCCCTCTATGTCTACGACCTGGCGGTGGCGCGAGCGCGCGCGCGCGCATTGAAGGCGAGCATCGCCTACCGTCCGTTCCAG
>JACCZE010000360.1 GCA_013696105.1 Planctomycetota bacterium
CCCCGATGCACGCCTGGCCGGCGAGCGCGACGAGGTCAACGGACGCGGCGCACAGGGCGGTCGCGGAGCCGGAGCCGGAGCCGATCGCGGCCGGCGCCCCGACGCCCGTCCTCGGCCCGAAACCCACGAGCGACCGCAGCGTGGCCAACGTCCGGACTCGCGCCCAGCGCGCTCAGATCGCCCCGACCGGCGTGAGCGGCCCGCTCGTGGTGAGCGCTCCGAGCGCCCTCAGCCTCGCGACCGCAGCGAGGGCGGCCGGCCGGAACGCCGCGATCGCCCCTTCCGCTCCGATTCCGACCGCGGTGATCGTCCCGAGCGCGGCGAGCGACCGGAGCGGCCCGAACGCTCGACCGAGCGCAAGCGACCGCGCTCACGCACCAACGACAAGGGCGTGATCTGGCATCCGGGTCCGGAGGCGCGCGTGGTGCGCGCCGAACAGGGCATGAAGCTCGCCCAGTTCTTCGTCCACGTGCACAAGCATCTGTCGGGGCGCGCCGCCCGACGTCTGCTGGAAGAGGGCTGCTGCCGCATCAACGGGCGCATCGAGACCTTCGGCAGCCGCGAGATCCGCCTGGGCGAGATCATCGAGTTCTTCCTGCCGCACGAATCGCACGAGCACACCTTCGACCGGCGGCGCGTGCTGCACGACGCCGATGGCGTGATCGCCTACGACAAGCCGGCGTGGCTGCCCGTCACCCCGACCGAAGGTCCCAAGAGCTGGAGCCTGCTCGACATCCTCAAGCCCGAGTTCGCGCGCGATGGTCGGCTGCTGATCCCCGTGCACCGCCTGGACGCGGACACCTCGGGCATCGTCCTGATGGCCACCGAGGAGCGCGTCGCGCGCATCCTCGAAGAGCAGTTCCACGACCACGTGGTGAAGAAGCAGTACCTCGCACTGGTGCGCGGACATCCGCGCGACACCGGTTCGCGCCGCAGCTACCTGGTGAAGGTCGAGAGCCGCAAGGGTTTCGAGAAGTGGCAGAGCGGCCGCGGGGCCGATGCGCGCGAAGCGGTGACCACCTGGACGGTCGAGGAGCGCATCGGGTCGTATGCCAGCCGCGTGCTGGTCGAGCCGGAGACGGGACGCTACCACCAGGTGCGCATCCACTTCAGCGAGATGGGCCATCCGCTCTATGGAGACCGCCTCTACGGCGACCGCCAGGATCCGATCCACGTTTCGCGGCACCTGCTGCACGCCTCGCGCGTGATGCTGCCCAATCCCAAGGGCGGCCGCGACCTCGACATCCGCTCGCGCACGCCGCGCGAATTCACCGAAGCCGAAGAGCAGCTGCGCAAACTGTGACCGCACGTCGAGCGGGTCACCCGGCCTTGCTCTCGAGCGGCGAGCCGGCCCGCCACCAGTCGCCGAAGTGCACGATGAAGCGCTCGTAGAACGCCCGCTGCGCCGGCGGCACGCCGTCGAGGTAGCCGGGGTCCAGGAACCACGGCTGCCGCACGAAGTGATCCTGCAGCGGCGCCGAGGTCTTGGTCAGGGTCGCCATGAAGGTGCGGCGCAGCTTGTCGACGTGGTAGCGGCCGCGGTGCAGGCCCATGGGATTGAAGATCACGCCGTCCCCTGCTTCCAGCGCAACGCGCACGGCGCCGGGCATCGCGTTCGAGCGCCAATGCTTCGCGCCATCGGCCCGACGGATGGCGTTCTCGGCGGGAGTGTCCCAACGGCCGTGCGATCCGGGCACGTACTCGACATCGTCGCTGGCCACCAGCGCGATCTGGAACTGCGCGCTGCTACCGCCGAAATCGCTGTCGATGAAACCGGGGAAGCGCGCCCGCTCCTCGGCCTCTTGCGGGAACAGGAACTGCGTATCGCGGTGCCAATGACCGTCGGTGGACACGCGTTCTGGAGAGAACCACAGGCTGAACGAGCGGAACAGCGGTTCCTCGCCGAACAGGCGCCGCGGTACGTCGAGCACGCGCTCGGCGCTGCCAGCGGACAGCACCTCGGCCAGGCGTGACCGATCGTCGGCGAAATACTCGGGATGGTTGCAGTGGAAGAGCACGGGGGCGTCCGGCGGCGACGGGACCCCAGCGGTCGGTTCGCGTACCTGCGATCGGCGCCACACGTCCTCGACGATCGGCAGCAGGCGCGCGATGCGCTCGGCATCGAAGACCTTGCGCACCACCACGTAGCCCTGCTCGCGCCACTGTCGGACCGGATCCATGGTTCGTTCCTCCACGGCGCATCGTATCCGCACCGGGAGGTTGGAATGGACGGTGTTCGCGCGCGCCTGGAGCTGCGGCGATCGACGAACGGCGCAGCAGGCGGCTGGGGCGCGACGACCTGGACGATCTTACGGTTGGAATGGATGCTTCAGCGAATCGCGGTAGTCGCGCGGAGCGATTTTGACGAGCGCGCGGAAGACGCGGCTGAAGTGGAACGGGTCCGGGTAGCCGACCGCACGCGCCACCTCCTCGACCGTGCGATCGCCGGAGGCCAAGAGCGCACGCGCAGCCTCGACCCGGCGGCGGCGCAGATACTGCATGGGCGAGACGCCCGTCTGCTTGTGGAACGCGGCCGAGAAATGCGTCGGCGTCAGCTTCGCCACGCGCGCCAACCCGGTCAGGGTCAAGCGGTCGGCGATATGCGCGTCGATCCAGGCCTGCACGCGCGCGGCCATGGTCTCGTCGCCGGTCAGGGGCGGCATCACGCGCGACGCGCGATCCGCCGGCAGCGACTCCACCAGGCGCAGCGCCTCCGCCACCAGCCGCAGGAGCGCGCCCGCGGCCGACAGGCGCGCGGTCGGGCGCGCATCGCGATGCAGCGCGATCAGGTCCATGAAGCGGACCTGGAATTCCGGGATCTCGGGACCGAGCAGACGCAACCGGTGTGGCAGCGCGAGGCCGCGGATCGCATCGACGTCGCCGTGGCGGCGCAGATGGAATCCCGTCGACAAGGGCATCATCGCGTGCGCCGGATCGTGCCCGGCCTCGAGGGTGCGGCCGCGGCGCATGATGAAGAGATCGCCCGGACGCGCTTCCAGGCGCTCATCGTCGATCATCACCCAGCCATGGCCTTTCCAGATGTAGAAGAGGCCGTCGTACGGCAGGAGTTGGCGCACGATGCGCCAATCGGGACGGCATGGATACAGGTCCGCGTGCACGATGGTCGCGCTGACGCCATCCCACGGATTGGACTTGGCTGCCGGGTCGCTCACGTCAGCGCCGCACCGACCGGCTGATCAGCCGACGGCGTCGTGCAGCTCGCCGTCGACCACGGTCGAGCGGTGGCTCTTGCTCTGCTCGTCGAGCAGGCGGTGCAGCTCGATAAGCGCGAGCTCGACGACGTCCTCGCGACGCACCACCACGGCGGCCGGACGCTTGGGGCGCTCGAGGATGCGATCGTCGCCCAGGACGACGCGTTCGAGCTTGGTCCCCAGGGCCTTCAGCGCCTGGATCGATTCGATGCCTTCGATGTCGGGCATGATCACCGCGTCGGGCAGATCCTTGAGATTCGCGGCGCGTGCGGCGACCTGGTTGATGTCGTTGAACACCAAGTCGGGATGCAGGGGCAGCGAGTCCTCCATGAAGGCGCACTGCATGCCGGCGAATTCCTTGAGGCTCTCGGCCTCGGGCAGCGTGACTCCGCGCACTTCGCGCACGCGGCCGATGAAGGCGATGCGCCGGCAGCCCTTGCGGATCAGGTGGCGCGCAGCGAGGTAACCGGAACGGAAGCTGTTGGGAACGATCGACGACGTGTTGCAGCGACTGGGCGCGCAGCCGACCACGAGCATGGGACGGCGCAGGTCGGCGAGCTGCTTGAGGTGCGGCTCGTGGGCGAGCGCGATGCAGAGGATGACGCGGCCCGGTCGGCGGATGCGGTCGACATCGGGGCCGTAGGCGGGATCGCCGGGGGTGATGTAGTAGCGTTCGATCTCGATGCCGTCGGCCTGGCAGCGCTCGGCGATGCGCTTCTCGACGTGGCCGTAGAAATCGTCCTTCGGCTCGGCCGAGGTGGTGCCGACCAGCAGGGTCAGCTTGCGGTTGGGCAGGCTGCGGACGAACAGGCCGACGCCGCGGCGGGCGGTGCACAGGCCGGACTCCATCAGGCGGCTGACCACCTTGGAGATGGTGTTGGGGCTGGCGGAGAAGCGCTTGGCCAGCGTGCGCACCGATGGCAGGCGGCTCGAAGCGGGATATCCGCCCGCTTCGATGTCCGAGCGCATGACCCGATAGATCTCTTCCTGACTGGCCTTCTCTTTCACTATCTTTTCCTGCATGCGGGTAGCGCGAAGGCCGGTATCACACGCCGTGCCCCGGCGATGTCAATTTCCAAGTGCAGAGCGGCGAAGCCCGCAATTGGAGTAGTCAGTAGCCAAGTCGCACCGTCCTCGCCGTCGCCGCTCGCCGCTCGCGGCATCAGCGCTTGCCCGTCGCGAGGGTCCGCCGGTAGGCGCGCGGCGACAGGCCGGTCGCGCGCTTGAACACGCGCGTGAGATAGCCGCTGTCCTCGAATCCCGAACGGTGGCAGATCTCGGTCACCGACAGATCGGTCTGCGCGAGCAGCTCGCGCGCGCGTTCCACACGCAGCTTGTTCAGGTACTGATGGACGGTGACGCCGGTGCGCTCCTTGAAGACCTCGCCGAGATGCCCGCTCGAGACGCCGGCGACGGTGGCGAGGTCGTCCAGGGTGAGGCGTTCCGCGTAGCGCTCGTGGATGCAGCCGAGCGCGCGCGCGACCGGACCTTCGCCGACGTCGGACACGTCGCTCCCTCCCGACATCGACAGGCGGCAGACGGTGACCAGGAATTCGGTGAACAACGCCTTGGCCAGCGATTCCCAGCCCGGCTGCTTGGCGGCGATCTCGGCGGTGGTGCGCTCGAGCAGCCTCGCCAGCTCGTCGCTGTGCGGCGGCGGGATCGTGGTCTTCGGCCGCGTTCCGGGCGCGACCCGCCCGTGGCGGTCGAGCAGGAACGCGGTCAGCGGAGACAGCCGGCCGATGCGCTCGCGCTCGACGGCATCGTACAGCCCGACCTTGAGCAGGATGTTGTAGAACGAGAAGTCGGTCTCGCAGTGGAACATGTGCTCGGCACCCTCGTCGATGACGTAGAGATCGCCGCGGATCAGCGGGAACGGCTCCCCATCGATATGATGGACGCCGCTGCCCTTGACCACATAGACCAGCTCCACGCAGTCGTGGGTATGCGTCGATGCCGCCATGTCTGCGGCATAGCTCTGCAATTCGACGAACAGCGGGAACGCATGCTTCGCGTGGCGATCGAAACTCACCGGGGGCATGACCCGACGGTGGGGGCTGCCCCCGAGGGTCAAGCCGGCGTCTGTCCCGGTCGAGCCGCCGAATGTGCCCGGGGATGGTCGGAAAACCGTCGTTTCGCCGCTTTTGGGCGGCATCCGTCCTAGCGGAACCGGCTCCCTGGCGCGTATACTCCCTGGCGAGGATCCCCATGAGCACCACCGCCTGCCCCGCCCAAGAAACCACCTCGCGAGCCACGCCGCCGTCCGGCGCCTCTGCGCACCGCTACCTGCAGCGGACGTTCGCGGTCGATCAGACCGCGGAGATGGCGCGCGCGGTCGCCGACGACGGCTTCGCGCTCATCCCCGGCGTGCTCTCGCCCGATGAGGTCGCCCAGGCGCGCGACGAGATCGACCGTCTGCGGCCCTTCCACTTCGACCGCATGGACGGGATGGGCGCCCACTTCAAGTGCGTCTTCAACCGCTCGCCCTACTGGCTGCCATTCACCGATCGTCCGGGCGTGGTCGAGCTCGCCGAGGCCACCATGGGCGAGGACTGCCACCTTATCGGCCAGACCTGCTGGCGGACCCATCCCCAAGGCCCGAGCTCGAAGCCCGACGGCTTCGATCCCAATGGCATCCACACCGACATGCTGCTGTTCCCCGCCGAGGAGGAGCTGCTGGTCTCGGGCCGGGTGCACATGCCGGTGATGCTGGCCACTGCGCACTACTACCTCTCGGATATCGACCTGGAGCTGTGCCCGACCTGGGTGCTGCCGGGCTCGCACAAGACCGGGCGCTGGGCGCATAGCGTTCCTGCGGAGCAGCGCACCGAATTCCGCGGCAACAAGATCCAGCCGGTCCTCTGCAAGGCCGGAGATGTGCTGTTCTTCCGCTCGGAGGTCTGGCATTCGGGCTCGCACAACCGTTCCGATCGCACGCGCTACATGCTGCAGGTGCATTACGGTCACCGCATGATCGCGCAGAAATTCTCGCCCTACCTGAACTTCAACTTCAACGCGGAAGTGCTGTCGTGCGCGAACAAGCGCCAGCGCCGCCTGCTCGGCGATCATCCGCAATCCGCATACGACTGACATCATTGGCTCATGCGCCGCTGCGCGGCGCGCTCGCTGATGCGAGCATCCGGGGGCCAGATGGAGCAAGCTTGCAGTCGGGGGGCGCTTGCCCCCCGACAATGCGCCTCCGGCGGGCCTCTAGCCAGCCGAGTCGACGGCGTCGAGGCGGGCGCGGGGGCGGAAGGCGGTGCGCCACGCGCGCACGCCCGGCGGGGGATCGATGTGGGCGAAGGCGATGCAGGAGGCGCCGGAGCCGGAC
>JACCZE010000361.1 GCA_013696105.1 Planctomycetota bacterium
CGGCGGCCATGTCGATGAGCAAGCGCTCGCTGACCACGCGCTGCGCCGAGACCTTCCAGACCTCGCCGGCGAAGCTGCTGGTGCGCTATAAGATGGAGCGGGCGAAGACGTTGCTGCGGCAGACCGATCTCTCGGTCAAGCAGATCAGTGCGCGCCTCGGATTTGAAAATCCCTTCCACTTCTCCAAGGTCTACAAACGGCACTTCGGACGCGCGCCGGCGATCGGACGGTGACTGCGCGAACGGATATCCCATTCGCCATCCAGGACATGTCGCCCGGCGCCCTCGGGCCATCATGGCGCGCATGTCACCAACCGCCGCCACCTCGCTCCAACCCATCACCGCCAACGCGAAACCGCTGGCCACCGCCACCGGCGCGTTCCCGATCCTCTTCCGCCAGTGGGGAACGCCCTGGCAGACCGATGTCGGGCAGCTGATCCGCTACACCTCCGACCACGGCTTCTCGGGCATCGATGCCACGTCGCTGCCGGTCGCGGACATCGGACGGATCCGTGCGGCGGGGCTGAGGATCGGCACCGTCGATGTGCCCTTCGGCGATTGGGGGGGATTGGTGAGCCCCGACGCCGCCAAGCGCGACCGCTGCGCCGACGCGGTGGCTGCGTATGTGAACGCGGTGGTCGCCGCGACGGACGTGCGGAATTTCTTCACCGTGATCATGCCCGAGGACGCTGCGCGCAGCCGGGACGAGAACATGGCCTTCGCGCTGGCTGGATTCGGCCGGGTCGGACAACTGATCGCGGGCAGCGGCGCGCGCATCCTGTTCGAAGGCTGGCCGGGTTCCTATCCGAGCTACAGCTCGCTCGGCTGCACGCCGGCGGACCTGCGCACGATCTTCCGCGCGCTCGGGACCGGGCAGTTCGGTGTGAATTTCGATCCGTCGCATCTCGTGCGCATGGGGGTCGATCCCGTGCGCTTCCTCGAGGAATTCGCGCCCCAGGTCCATCATGTCCACGCCAAGGACACCGAGATCGACGGTGAAGCGCTGTACGAGCACGGCAATCTCTACGACCGCCACTGGCGCTACACGATTCCCGGCCACGGCGTCGTCCGCTGGAGCCGATTGTTCCAGACGCTGGTGAAGACCGGCTACGCCGGCTGCGTCAGCATCGAGCTGGAGGACGGCGTGTTCATGGAAACCAGAGAGCTCCAGCAGCGCGGCCTGGCGATATCGCGCGATTTCCTCACGCATGCCTGATCACCACGTCCGCGAAGCGCATTCAAAACCCATCACTGCAAGGATCCCATCATGACCACCATCCGCGTCGCCATCCTCGGTTGCGGAGGTATGGCCGGAGGCCACGCCGCCAAGCTGGGCAAGAACCCCGACGTCGAGGTCGTCGCGCTGTGCGACGTCAGCGAGACCGCCCTGGCCGCGTTCAAGGACCGGCATTTCTCGGGCAACAGACACCTGCCAGCGCTATTCACGGACCCCGGCGAGATGTACCGCGTGGCCAAGCCGCAGGCGGTGGTGATCGTCACGCCGCACACGCTCCATTTCAGCCAAGGCATGCAGGCGCTCGCCGCGGGCTGCCACGTGCTGATGGAGAAGCCGATGGTGACCTCGGCCGAACACGCCCATGTGCTCGCGGAGGAGGTGGCGAAAACCGGCAGGATCCTCACCATTGGCTACAACACCTCGTGCAGCGCACCGCTTTTGTACCTGCGTGACGCGATCCGCACGCAGCGCTTCGGCAAGCTGGAGCTGGTCAGCGGCTACCTGTCGCAGAACTGGCTGACGCTGTGTGCGGGGACCTGGCGCCTGAAGCCGGAGCTCTCGGGCGGCGGCCAGGCCTACGACAGCGGCGCCCACATCCTCAACAGCCTGTGCTGGTCGGTCGAATCCGACATCGCCGAGGTCTTCGCCTTCGTCGATCGGCACGGCAGCCAGGTGGACATCAACTCCTCGATCAACATCCGCTTCGCCAACAACGTCATGGCCAGCATCGTGGTCAGCGGCAATTGCGTGGCCGATGGAGCATCGATGCATTTCATGTTCGAGCGCGGCCGCGTCGACGTCGACGGCTGGGGCGGCGGCTGGATCAAGGTCTTCGGCCCCCATGGCGAGGAAAAGCCGGAGCTGACCGCGACGTCCGTCTCCCCCGACGACAATTTCATCGACGCCATCCTCGGCCGCGCGCCGG
>JACCZE010000427.1 GCA_013696105.1 Planctomycetota bacterium
TGACCCCCCGACCCCCCAACCTAGGTTTTTGCCTCGATTTACACCACACGGACCTTGTAGCTCAGTTGGTTAGAGCGCAAGATTGTGGCTCTTGAGGTCGCGGGTTCGATCCCCGTCAAGGTCCCCAGTAAATATGCGGTAAAAACAGAGCGTTTAGAGTAAGGCGCTCGACCAGAATATGGCTCGCTTTTCCCATGAAAAGAAACTGTGAAGAAACTGGACCACCTTACGCCGTCCCAGTGCGACACTTTCAGTTTTTTCCATACCAGGCCACCCGAACGAACGCGACACCCCGCGATTCGCTGCGTTCGGTGAATGCGTCCAGCAAAGGTGGCTGAACACAAGTTCATGCTGCGTGAATCGTTCGGTGGTGAATGCCACCGCACCACTTCAAAACTAACCCCACGCTGGGCGTGCTTTTCGGTCAGACTCGCACCGCGGTCGGCTTGCGGCCTGAATCGCGCGGCCAGCAACGGGAACCCGACTCCGCCATTCAAGCCATCCATTCGCTAATCTGATCACCTGCGTGCCGATCTCCCCGTACACGCACGATCCAAGGTGGAGGCCCAGGAATGCCCCAGGAGCGACGATTGCCGTTCTGCGGCCTCGCGCAGCCCGCGCCTTATCGCCTCGCGCAAAAGCGCCTCGCTGCGCCACACGCCGTGGATCTTCAGGAATCGAACCACTCCGTCGATGGTCGGCCTGAGACCGTGCGATTGCTGAACCGCTATCGCCTCGCGGATCGCGTTCATGTCGGGAGCGTTCGAGAGAAGACAGTCCTCGGGGCATCCATCGATATGGAGCACCAATGTCGATAACCGGAAGTTTTACCTTCGACGCAAACCAAAGTGCCGGCCTTCTAGAAATTTGACTCTCAACACGTGAAGTCCGCACGGACGTATTCAATTTAATCGGCCCACGTTGCCCGAGGCAACGGCAAGCTCTTCGGCAGACACGCCCGATGTCCTGGCTCAAGCTGCTGGGCTCTGACGGACTCGACCTGCGCGTACTGATACTTCCGCAGCTCCATCGGCTTATCTCAGTACGGGAAGGACTCGCGCGTTCCCCCGAGCTGATAGCGAGAATAGCTGACGCGCAACGGGGCGCGCCAGGCTTCCACCATGGCGAGCCCTCCAAAGAGGGCGATGACTACCGCGATCCCGATACGCGGTCGTCACCTTCATGGTCGCTGCTAATGGCCAATAAGGGGTACGCCAGTCGCGCATCCTTATTCACGGTTCCCTCACGATCGTCGGAACGGGCATCCACCGGATGGACCGGTGTGGTTGCGCGAGGCTACGGGCGAGCTGCGTCGGATTCGCCGTCGCGCGCACCCAGCGCCAAGCGCCGCTTCACCGCCCAATGACGCCAGACCGGATCGCTCGACCGCTCGATGATGGTGTCGAGATGGGCGATCTGGTCTTCGCTGGCGATACCGTGATGGGCCTGGATCAACGCCGCGGTCTGGACGGCAGGAAGATAGCCCGGCTGGATCTCCAGTGCCGTCTTGCACGACGCGATCGCGTCCTGTGATTTGCCCCCCTTCTCGAGGACGATCGCCAGATTCACGCGCGGATCGGGATGGCCGGAGAGCAATTTTCCCGCCCAGGTGAATTCATTGGCGGCTTCGTACAATTTACCCTTTTTCAGCAGCAGGACGCCGAGGTTGTTGTGTGCCGGACCATGGTAGAGGTCCGCTGTGAGCGCCTGATTCAGGAGTTGCTCCGCTTCGTCGGCGTCTTCCTGGATCTTTGTCATCGCCTTCTGGAAGAGGCGTTCACCTTCCGGAATGTTTCGCTGTTCGGCTGCGGCGCTGGCATTGTATGGCCCACGCGCGGACGAACCGCAGCCCGACACCGCGACCAGGGCCAGGGCGATCAGACCAGCACAGAGACCGACACGTCGCGTGATCACGGTTGCTTCTCCAGGTAGGGCGCAGCGAGCGCCAACGTATAGTCGAACCGGTTCGGGTCGAGGTCGGAAGTCGCACCGTCGCGCTGCGGCGCATGCACGAGTTGCAGCTCGGTGATGCGCCAGGGTGGCTGGTGGGCATTCCACGCCGCGAGCCAGGAGCCGAATTCGGCGGGTCGCAGGTTCTGCAGGGATACCAGCACCGTCTGCACGCTCAGGCCCTGCTGACGCACCTGATCCGCGCGCGGCTGCACACCGCTGCACGCGCCGATGGGAAGTCCGGCTTCCGCCAGGGCTTGCTGCGTGCGCGCCACCAGATCCGCATCCGGCCGCGGGCCGACCGACAGGCCGGCGCCGGCGCCGGCGCTGGAAGAAGACGAGCCCAGGGTCGTGATCGTGGCGACGTCCCGCTCCACCTGGCGATGCCGGTCCAACGCAGCGGCCAGATCGGCGTGCGCGCGTGAGCGGGTGCCGGCGCACCACGCGGCCACGATGACCAGAGTGATCGCTGCCAGGGCCAACAGATACCACCCACGCCGACCGGTCATCGGCTCACCGGTGCCAGGGGCAGGAGGTTCACCGTATAATCCGCGCCGGTGGGGCTCTGGGTCGCCTGCACGGGTTCGGCGCGCCAGCGCACAGATCCGAGTTCGCCACCGTCGAGCGCGTGCGCCAAGCGCTCGGCATCGGCGAGGTTGGCCACGTGGCCGCGCACGACGATGCGCTGCGGCGTGGCGGTCAGGGTCTCGACCCGCGTGCGCAGATCAGCGGGCCAGCGCTTCAGGCACGCGGCCAAGGAAGCGGCGACATCCTGGTAGCGATCGAGGTCCGCCTGACCGTGGCGCGCCTGGCTCAGACGTCGGACCTCCATGGTCAGACGCACCTGGGGATCCAGGCCCGACGCGGACGGCGGCAACGCCGCGGTGATCATCGTCTCGGTGGCGTGGCGGACCTCGGCGGCGTGCTGCTGCAGCGCGTTCTGCCGGCGCTGGGTGCCGATCACCATCAGCACCGCGGTCAGCACCATCGCCACGATCGGCACGGCCACGGCGAGATGCCGCAGGCGCCGTCTGGCCGCCGGTTCGTACGCGCCGGTGAGCAGATTCAACCGCGTGGCGATGTCCGCATCGATGCCGGCCGAGAGCACATGCGCAGGGAGCGCATCCGGGATCAGGCGCCAGGTGTCGTCGCTGGACCCGCCGAGTCTCGCCAGATCGGCGGCCAGCTGGTCACGATCGATGCCGATCAGCACCGCGTCACCGTGCGCGGTGATCGCGGTCGCGGTGTGCAGGGACTCGACGGGAACGGGCAGCACCTGTTCGAACCGGAAACGCCGGACCCCCTCGCGCAGGTGAGCGCCCTGGGGGATCACGGACCAGTACAGGCGATCGGCCGCGATGTGCCGGGCGGGGGCCGCGGGCGTCGAAGCCGGCACGGCGGCGGTCATTGCGCGAGCTCCACGCGTTGGCTCGCGCCGTTGTAGATCAGCACCACGGCATCGCGGTCGATGCGCTCGACGCGGTACCCGCCCACGGTCTCGCCCGATCGGGCGTACACCAAGCCGTTGCCGTCCTGCAGATCCAGCGCCGCGGTCACCGTGTCGCCGCGCGTGAGGATCGAGAAGAGCCGAGCCTGGAACGGCGTGGTCGCAACCGCCACGGGCGTCGCATCGCTCGCGGGCCGCCAGAGGGCCACGTTCCAGGCAGCGGTATCGGTGACCATCGCCGGAGGTGGCGTGGCGGCGATCGCGGCCTGGGCGGCCAGGACCGGGGCGACGGGCGGAGATGCGAACGCCCACGCTACCGTGGCCAGCACGCCGATGACGCTGATGCCGACGACGATGCCCAGCAGCGCACGCACCACCCGACGGGGGTCGGTGG
>JACCZE010000464.1 GCA_013696105.1 Planctomycetota bacterium
CCGTAGGAGGGTTGGCGGTTGGTGGTTGGTGGCGGGGTGTCAGCAAACTGGTAGGATTGGCAGGTCAGAACCGCGAATGGGCGACACGCTCGTCGAGCCGCACGCCAGTGCGCTTGCGGTCACCACCAACCACCAACCGGCTACTGATCCAAGGCCAGCGTCTCCGGCGTCATCCCGTATGCCACGCGTAGCGCGCCTTCCGATCCTGCGCCGTTCCGCAGCAGGTCCAACAAGGCCGGCAGGTGCTTCCGGCGGTCCGGATGCAGGAGCGGTGAACAGATGGCCATGGCCAGGCGCGCATCGGGCGCCGCTGCCGCGAGTGCAGCTGCGATGCCGCGCGCACCGGTGGCATGCCGCAGCTCGCGCATCCGGCGCGGACTGACCACCTCATCGCGCGCGCGCGCGTCGGCGAGGGCGACCAATCCCTGTTCGAGCCACGCCGGCCAGCCCGTACGCGGGGGCACGGTCGAGCGCACGGCCAGCAGGCAGAACGCTCGGGCGAAGGCAGGCCGGATGCCCGCCTTGTCGGCCGCATCCTGGCGGACACGCACCAATGGCAGCGCTGGCCGCACGATCGCGTCGGCACCGGCGAGACCGGGAACCGCGTGGTCGTCGATCACCGCGACCACTGGACCGCACCACCGCGGCCACGGCCAGGGGTCCAGCAGCGCGTAGACGTCCGACAGCGCGCCCGTGGCGTCATCCGCTAGGCGCACGCGCGAGCGATCTCCTGCGAGGATGACGCCGCCGGTCGGAGCGGGCAGCTGCAGGCGCGCGGCCTCGCGCGCGGCCCAGAGCGTCAGCACGGCTTCGAGGCGGCGGACGGAGGCGAGCGGAGCGGTCAGGCGTGCGACTTCCGACCAGGCGGCCTCGGGCTGCTCAGCGTCGAGCGCGGCCGTCACCCGCACATCCAGGGGCAGGTCCTCGCGTCCCACCAGCAGCAGGGCGCGCTGGCGTGCAGGCAGCGTATCCAGGGGCACGATCACCGGGACGAATGCCCCTGGCAGCAGAGCGGCATGGGCTTCGACCTGCGCTGGCCGGTGATCGAGCGCGCAGGTTGCCAGGCTGGGATCCATGATCGCAGTGTGACCCGCAGGCGCTGTCGCCAAGCTGGAGCGCCTGCGCTGGTTTTACGCGCATCACCCGGCATAGTCGTGACCGAGGTCGAGATGTTCCGCAGACGCACAGACCAGGTCTACGCGACCCTCCAGCAGGTGCAGCGCCGCATCACCGAGGCGACACCCGGCAGCGGCACGCCCAATCTCGAACCCAAGGCGCCGCTGCAGTCGGCGTTCGCGCCGCTGCACGAGGCATTGCCAGCCCAGCGCCAGCAGCAAGCGCAGCAGCAGGCAGACGCCTCGCTGCCGCAGGCGCCGATGCCGCCGCGCGGCAAGTTCGGCATGCATCTCTCCGGCCAGTTCGCAGTCACCTTGATCGTGCTGTGGATCGCTTCCTGTGTCCTGTGTTTCGTTCTCGGCCAGCATGAACGCGAGCGGCGCACGCCGCCGGCGGCGACCACCTTCGCAGCCGGCGACGCCGGCAACCGCGACGCTCCGGATCCCGCGAAGAGCGCGGTCAAGCCGCTCGGCGACCACGTGCTGGTGCTCACCTCCGAGAACACCTTCTCGGCAGACCTCGAGCGCGCCTACCAGGATCGCGCGGTGCAGCTGAACGACATCATGCTCAAGAACGCGTCGCGCGGTTGGAAGCCGTTCTTCGGCGTGCGCCGCCCCACCAACGGCGGGCTCCAGCTGGTGTTCGGTGAAGTCGCGCCGGGTGTGTTCGGCGTGAACAAGAAGGACTTCGAGGATTTCGCGCGCCTCATGGCACAGCCCAAAGGTGGCGGTTACGCCAGCGCGAAATGGGTGCCGCTGAATTGAGCGCGCGCTCGTTCCCGGATCCGCGCTTCGCGCGGCATGCTCCGCTCCTGGCCCTGGTCGAGCCGCGACTGCCCGCGGGCGAGCTGGCCCACGACCGTGATCACCTCGCGCGCGTCTACCATTGGGCGATCCTGCTCGCGCCCGAAGCGGGCGCCGATCCCGACCTCTGCGGCGCCACCGCGCTGGTCCACGACCTGGTGTTCGTGCCCAAGGACAGCGTCGATCGCGCGCAAGGAGGGGAGCGCTCGGCCGCAGCCGCTGGTGAGACCCTGGCCGCGTGCGGCTATGCAGAAGCCGATATCGGCGCCATCGCCGACGCGGTGCGCACGTCCTCGTGGTCGCGCGGCCTCGCGCCCGTGAACCCGATCGGAGTGGTCCTGCAGGATGCCGACCGCCTCGACGCCATCGGTGCGGTCGGATTGATGCGCAACCTCGCCTGTGCGCAGTACATGTCGCGCGCCGATCGCCCTGGGCGCTTCTACCATCGTGAGGATCCCCTCGCGGCCAGCGGCCGGGCGCTCGACGACCGCTTGCACGCCGTCGACCACTGCTTCGCCAAGCTGCTGAAGCTCGCGTCCGGGATGAAGCTGCCGAGCGCGCAGGCCGAGGCTCGTCGAAGGCACGCGTTCCTCGAAGCGTTCCTCGCCGAGCTCGCACGCGAGATCTGAGCGCCCGTCGTAGGTACGCTATCTCTTCCACCCGCCGTCCGCCCGCCGTCCGCAGGCGAATTCGTACCGGTGTGTCCGCTTGCCCCCGACCCGTGCACCGGGACGATCCCTCCCCCGCGAGCGCCCCATGACCGATGCGACACCGTACGATCCGACGACCATCGAGCTGAAATGGCAGGCGCTCTGGCATGCGCGCAGCGAGCACGAGGTGCGCGACGACCTGCCGCGCGAGCAATGCTACTACGTGCTGGAGATGTTCCCGTATCCCAGCGGCAAGCTGCACATGGGCCACGTGCGCAACTACACCATCGGCGATGCGGTCGCGCGCTACAAGCGCATGCGCGGTTTCCACGTGCTGCACCCGATGGGCTGGGACTCCTTCGGCCTGCCGGCCGAGCAGGCGGCGATCGAGCGCGGCGCCCATCCGCGCAAATGGACCTACGACAACATCGCCTACATGCGCACGCAGCTCAAGCGCATGGGTTTCAGCTACGCCTGGTCGCGCGAATTGGCGACCTCCGATCCCGGCTACGCTGCACGCGAGCAGGACATCTTCCTCGATCTGGTCGAGAAGGGCCTGGTCTACCGCAAGTCGAGCCTGGTGAACTGGTCGACCGGCCTGAACACGGTTCTCGCGAACGAGCAGGTGATCGACGGAAAATGCTGGCGCACCGGCATGCCGGTGATCCAGAAGGAGTTGCCGCAGTGGTTCGTGCGCATCACCAAGTACGCAGACGAGCTGCTGGCCAACACCCGTGAGCTGCCGCAATGGCCAGAAGCGGTGCTGATCCAGCAGCGCAATTGGATCGGCAAGAGCGAGGGCGCCGACATCGACTTCGCCGTCGACGGCCATGCGGATATCAAGCTCACGGTGTTCACCACGCGACCTGACACCGTGTTCGGCGTCACCTTCCTGTCGATCGCGCCCGAGCACGCCGCGCTCGAGCGCATCGTGCCGACATCCCATCGCGCTGCGGTCGATGCGTTCAAGGCCGAGGTCCGCAAGGTCAGCGCACAGGACCGCATCGGCGACGCGGCAGAGAAGAAGGGCGTCTTCTCGGGCGCGCTCGTCATCAATCCCGCCAACGGCGAGAAGGTGCCGTTGTACCTCGCCAACTTCGTGGTCGCCGACTATGGCACCGGCGCGGTGATGGCCGTTCCCGCCCACGACGAGCGCGACTACGCCTTCGCCCGCGCCTACGGCATCCCGGTGCGGCAGGTGATCGTCGCTGACGGCACCGATGCCGGGCCGCTCGATGAGGCCTTCACCGGCGTCGGCACCATGATCGCTAGTGCGCAGTTCACCGGCCAGCGTTCGGATGCGGCCAAAGGCGCGATCGCAGCGTGGCTGGAAGAGACCGGCAAGGGCCGTCGCACCGTCACCTGGCGCCTGCGCGATTGGGGCATCAGCCGCCAGCGCTACTGGGGCAATCCCATCCCGTTCGTCTACGGCGAGCACTCCGGCGTCGTCCCGCTGCGCAAGCAGGACCTGCCGGTGACGCTCCCGGACGACGTGACCTTCGACGGCGTCGGCAATCCGCTGGAAAAGCACCAGGCATGGGCCACCACCGGCGCCGACGGCAAGCCGCTGACCATCCGCACCGCGCACGGCGCCGAACCAGCGCGCCGCGAGACCGATACCATGGACACGTTCATGGAGTCCTCGTGGTATTTCGCGCGCTACGCCTGCCCCGACGCCGAGAAGCCGCTCGACCGCGTACGCGTCGATCACTGGCTGCCGGTCGATCTCTACATCGGCGGCATCGAGCATGCCGTCCTGCATCTGCTGTACGCGCGTTTCTTCCAGAAGGCGCTGTGCGATCTCGGCTACAGCACGCGGCGCGAACCGTTCAAGCGCCTGCTCTGCCAAGGCATGGTGGTGATGGAGACCTATTACCGCGACGGCGCGGGCGGGAAGAAGATATACTTCGCTCCCGACGAGGTCGACGTCACCGTCGACGCCAAAGGCACGGTCCTGACCGCGACGTCGAAATCCGACGGTCAGCCGGTGATCGTCGGACGCGTCGAGAAGATGTCCAAGTCCAAGCGCAACGGCGTCGATCCGCAGCAGCTGATCGACCGCTACGGCGCCGACACCGCACGCATGTTCGCGCTGTTCGCCGCTCCGCCCGAGAAGGATCTGGAGTGGGACGAGGCCGGCGTCGCCGGCTGCCACCGCTTCATCAAACGGCTCTGGGTGGCGGTGCAGGAACAGGCATCGCGCCTGGCGGCGGTCCCGCCCTTCGCTGGCCACGCCAAGGACGTCTCCGGCGCGGATCAGGCGGTCGTGCGCAAGGTGCACAGCACGATCAAGCGCGCGACCGATGCCATGGAGCGCGATTTCTCCTTCAACACCACCATCGCCGCCTGCATGGAGCTGTCGAACGAGCTCAAGCCCGACGCGCTGTCGCCGGCGGTGCTGAAGCTGGGGCTGACGACGCTGGTGCGTCTGCTCGCCCCCATGGTGCCGCACGTCTGCCACGAGTTGTGGGAAGCCCTGGGCGGCTCCGAGTTGACCAAGGCGGGCTGGCCGAGCTACGACGAGGCCCAGATCGCGGCGGATGACGCCGAATACCCGATCCAGGCCAATGGAAAGGTACGGGGCAAGATCAGCCTGCCGCGCACGCTCACCGGCGCGGCGCTCGAAGCAGCGGTGCTGGCGCACCCCGACGTGATCGCGGTGATCGCCGGCAAGCCGGTCAAGAAGCTGGTCGTGGTACCGCAGAAGATCATCAACCTCGTCCTCGGTTGACCCTCTGTATCTCCTGTAACCGCGGGCCGCGGTACGACGTATAAGGAGGTCATGGCACATCGCGTCCCGGCGTGCACCGACTCGATATCACTGGCGCGACCGCGACCAGCGGCACGTCGACCGGCGGTGGTGGGGGCGGCGGGGCAGGCAGCGGGTCGGGTTGCGGACTCGGTAGCGGCCTGGGCATCAGCCTGGTCACCAGCGCGCTGTGCCTGCTCTCATGCCGACGTCGCTGATCAGGGAGCGAAGAGTTCGATCTGATCCACGCGGACCGTACCCTCCGACTCGCGGAAGATCAGCGACATGCCATGGATCTCGGTGAGCGTGAGGCCGTCATTGGCGGCGCCGACCGGCTGCCACCCACGGCGCGTCATCCGATCGAAGCGGATGCTGATCTGCTTCCAATCCCGGCTGTCGTCCGTCATCATGATGCCATGTCGTTCGGATTCGCCGGCGCGGCCGAGGTTGTCCATGATTTCGAGGTAGAAAGGCCGACCGTCGGCGTTACCGCGGTACCAGAAGCGGATGCCTGAGAAAGCGCTCCAGTCCTGGGAGACATCCGGGCGGTAGTTCGTGAGCCACGGTTCATTGCCCTCGGCGGGATCGGCACGGTAGGTGACCGATAGGCATCTTCCGCCATCGTGGCCGCCGCCCTCGTCCATCGCCATGGTGATCGGGGACTGGGCGACATCCGATAGGCGCCATTCCTTCAGGGAGTTGCACGAATCGATCAAGCGCGTGCGCTCGATCACCGCCGGCGCGCCAGCGCGGGCCTGTGCACCGGCACCGACATCGCTGGCCGAACCGGTTGCCAGATCGAGGAAGCGGACGCGTCCTTCCTCGACCGAGACGATGCTTGCCGCTTCCTCGACCGCGAGGCTGAAGCGCGTGCCGATGATCCGCACCTCGGCATGCGGGGTGGTGCACACCATCGGTCGATCATGGGGCTGGCGGCTCGCATGCACATGGATGGTGCCGCGTTCGACGGTGATCGCGGTGCTGCGATCGGCGGCGGGTGGCTCCAGCCGGATCCGCGATCGTGGCGACACGGTGAGGGTGGTGCCATCGGTATAGGCGATGACCACGTCGGTTCCGGCGTCGGCGGAGAGGAGATCGCCGAGGCGGAATCTCGTCATTCCCTCCATGCTGAACGACTTGTTGGCGCGCTCGATCGAGCCCGAGCCGCTCACACGCACGATCACCGATGGGGCCGGGGTTTCCGCGGTGTATCCCTGCCACCAGACGCCGATAGCCAATGCGATCAGCGCGGCTGCGGCCAGCAACCGTGCCGGGTGGCGCGTGACGATGGAGAGGCGGGGTCTGGACTTCGGAGCTTCTCCATGGTCAGGACCCGCCGCGCCCTCGGTGGCAGCGAGCACACGTCCTACGAACAGTCGTTGGCTGCCCTGGATGGCGACCTGCTTCTGCACGCGGTTCGAGAAATCACCGCGTGCCGGATCCAGGGCCTGGGACAGCAGGCCGTCGATGACCAGCAGGTCCTTCAGGCGTCGTGCGAAGTCGGCATCGCTGCGGGCGTGCTCGAGCAGCGCGGCGCGCTCCGGCTCGCCCAGCGCCGAGCGATCGGCGAGGAACTCCGCCAAGCGATCGTCGTTCACGCGTTCCTCTGAACCCGACCGAGGATGCAGGTGCGCAGCGCATCGCGCAATCGCAGCACCGACATGCGCACGCTCGATGCAGTGCGATCGACGGATCGGTCGTCATCGCCATAATAGATCTGGAGCAGTTCGCGCTGCTGATCGGGCAGTTTTGCCATGCACTGCTTCAGGGCGTTCAAGAGTTCACCGTCGGTTCCCGCATCCTCGAGAGGAGAGTCCTGCCGATCCAGGATCTCGGACAGCTCCTGCAGGAAGGTGCCCTGACGCGCGCGTTTGCCGAAGTAGCGCAGGCAGTGGTTCTTCGCCATGCCCTTGAGCCAACGGATCGGTTCGACGTCCGCGGGGCGGTCCTCCTGGTGGTTATAGTAGTCGATGAACACATCCTGGGCGATGTCGTCGACTTCGGACAGGGGGACGCCACGTCCAGCGATGTACAGGCGGATCGCCGTCTGGGTGTCAGAGAGGATGTCGGTGAAATCAGACATGGTCCGGCATCAGTATAGCACATGGCTCGTCGTTCGGCCATCCGCATGTCAACGCTGACCGGTCCCGATGCAGCGCAGGCCGAGCGTCAGACGCAGGACGAGCAGGAACAGGCCGAGGCCAGATCCGATTCCGCAACCGGTGGCCGTTGCCCCGGTGGCTCCATGATCGATGACCGCAGCCGTTGTTGCGGCTGCGATGGTCATGGTCAGGGTCTTCGTGCCGCTGCCGCCGGAGTTGGTGGCGGTGAGGGTGACGGTCGATGTGCCAGCCGTTGTTGGCGTCCCGGAGATCACGCCGGTGGCGGTGTTGATGGAGAGCCCGCCGGGCAGGCCGGTGGCATTGAACGACGTCGGTGAGTTGCTGGCGGTGATGGTGTAGGACAGCGCCTGGCCGACGGTGCCGGACGTGGTGCCGGCGCTGGAGATCACCGGTGCGCTGACGCTCACCGCGGCGATGGTGATGGTCAGGGTCTTCGTGCCGCTGCCGCCGGAGTTGGTCGCGGTGAGGGTGACCGTCGACGTGCCAGCCGTTGTTGGCGTCCCGG
>JACCZE010000023.1 GCA_013696105.1 Planctomycetota bacterium
GCTGGATGACCCGCCATACACGATTGTCCGACACGCGCAGGAGTTTGGCGATATTCCGCACCGGCGTCGAGCGGGACATCTCCAGAATCAGGCCCTCCATGAGCAGGGTGAAACCGCTGTTGGCGCGCGCCCACGGCACCGTGATCAGTCGCACACCGCAACCAGGGCATTGGACCCGTGGGACGCGAGCCACGATGAACGCCTGATGCTGGAAGAAGTCCATATGCCGCCACCGCTTCTCGACGGTGTCATGAACAGCGCAGTCCTTCCCACCGCAGTCCGGACACGCAAAGCGGGCACCAGACTTGAAATCCACCTGCATCTCCAGGAGGCGCTGCTCCGGACGGAAGTCAGAACGCACCACGCACCATGGAGGGATAAGACCAAGGGCGGCAGTGAAGAGCGGATTGGTGTCCATGTCGACACTTTGGCCCGGCCGCTTGACCGGCAACTACCCACTGATCTCGGAATAGAGCCAAAAAAAATCCCGAAACCGTGGGGTTTCGGGAACTGGAGTCTGGTGCCCGGGACAGGACTCGAACCTGCACGACTTTAAGGGTCACTAGGACCTGAACCTAGCGCGTCTGCCAATTCCGCCACCCGGGCAGGGAGGTCGAAGGCTAGGGGGCCGACGTCGGTAAGCAAGCCATGGCGGCCTCGGCGATCGGGTACCGGGGGGAGCTGGCTTGTCGGCAGAGCCCGTGCACGGATGACAGCAGGCCATGCGTCTGCGTCCCTCACCCGACCTGGTCTATGCCCTGGCGGCGCCCCTGGTGCGCAGCCTGCGCTCGCACCTCTACGGTGTGGAGCATCTGCGACGGGCCTCACGCATGAGTCCAACGGGCACGGCCATCTTCTGCCTCTGGCATCAGAGCCTGATGTCCGTGCTCGGTCCCCATCAGGGCTTCCACGTCGCGGCGTTGGCCAGCCTGTCAGGCGACGGGCAGATCATCGCCGATTACATGGCCCGGGTGGGCGTCAAAGCCGTGCGCGGGTCCAGCGCACGCGGCGGAGCCCATGCCGCAAAGGAGCTGATCGGCGCGCTCCGTTCGGGTTACCAGCTCGCGATCGCCATCGACGGCCCCCGCGGTCCGTTCAAGCAGGCCAAGACCGGTCCGCTGGAGGTCGCTCGGCGCTATGGCGTGCCGGTCGTGCCGATCGGCGTGCGCGCCACGCGCGAGCTGCATCTGCGCCGCAGCTGGGATCGCTTCCGCATTCCGCTCCCGCGCGCGCACCTCGCCGTGGTCTACGGCGAGCCGGTCGTCTATCCGACGCACGAACCGACGCCCGCGGAGCTGGAGGAGCGCCGACGTGACATCACCCGCCGGCTGCACGCGGTCGAGGAGCGGGCCACGCGCATCGTCGGCAAGCGCGACCTCCTGCCTGTCGGCCGGTACCTCTCCTGGCTGATGCGCTCCGGCTGACCTGGCTCAGGGATCCGAGCGGGCCGCGGCTTCGCGGGCGGCCATGGCCTTGAGCTCGTAGAGCAGATCGAGCGCCTGCCGCGGAGCGAAAGCGTCCAGGTCGGTCGCCTTCAATCGCTGCAGCGCCGCGCTCTCCTGGGCCTGGAACAAGGTGAGCTGGATGGGGGCGGCCATCCCATCGGCGCGCACGGTCGGCCGTTCGCGTTCGGTCAGACTCACGTTCAGCTGCTCGAGGGTGGCCAGGACCTCCTTCGCGCGTGCCACCACCGCGGCCGGAACGCCGGCCAGGCGGGCGACGTGGATGCCATAGCTCTTGGTCGCTGCCCCCGGAACGATGCGATGCAGGAAGACCACGTCGTCGTCCTGTTCGGCCACGCTGACCGTGAGATTGGCGATGCCCGGGCGATCGATCGCCAGATCCACGAGCTCATGGTAGTGCGTGGCGAACAGGCTGCGGCAGCCGATGCGATCGTGCAGGAATTCGGTGATCGCCCAGGCCAGGCTGACGCCGTCGAAGGTCGAGGTTCCGCGTCCGACCTCATCGAGCACCACCAGGCTGCGCCGGGTCGCGTGGTTGAGGATCGCCGCGGTTTCGGCCATCTCGACCATGAACGTGCTGAGATTGCGTGCGAGCTCGTCTCCGGCGCCGACCCGCGTGAACACGCGGTCGACCACCCCGATGCGTGCGGACGCCGCAGGCACGAACGCGCCGGCCTGCGCGAGGATGACCGCGAGCGCGACCTGGCGGATGTAGGTGGATTTCCCCGCCATGTTCGGACCGGTGATCACGGCCAGACGGGGATGATCGCCAGAGATCGATCCCGCGTGCAGCGCGGTGTCGTTCGCGACGAAGCGGCCACGGCCGATCGCCTGCTCGATCACGGGATGCCTGCATCCCACCAGTTCGAGCACCTGGCTGTCATCGACCAGCGGCCGACACCAATCGTGCGAACGAGCGGCTTCTGCGAGACCGGCGATCACGTCCACCATCGCCAGGGCCGAAGCGCATTCCTGCAGGCCCGCCACCGACGAGGCGACCCGGTCGCGCAGCGCCGTGAACAGCGCCAGCTCGCGTGTCCGGATGCGGTCTTCCGCGCCGAGCGCCTTGTCTTCGTACTCTTTCAACTCGGGTGTGATGTAGCGCTCGGCCCCGACCAGCGTCTGCTTGCGCACGAAGTGAGCAGGGACCTTGTCCCCATTGGCCTTCGACATCTCGATGTAGTAGCCGAACACGCGATTGTACCCAACCTTCAGCTTGGTCAGGCCGCAGGCCTGCGCTTCCCGCAGTTGATACGAGGCGAGCCATGCGCCGGCATCGCTGCGCAGCGTGCGCAGCTCGTCCAGTTCGCGGTCGACCCCATCCCGGACCATGCCGCCGTCGCCGATGGCGATCGGGGGATCCTCGACCAGCAGCGTGCTGATTTCGTCCGCCAGCTCGGCATCGGTGCCCAGGGCTGCCTCGGCCTGCGTCAGCAGATCCGGCAGCTTCGAGGCCGACAACAGCGAGCGGATGGCCGACGCGGCCCTGAGCGATGCGCTCAGCTGCACCAGATCGCGGGCATTGCAGCGCTGCGTCGCCACGCGAGAGAGCAGGCGTTCGAGATCATATACCGCGCCGAGGGCATCGCGCAGATCGCTGCGCAGGCGGTCGGAAGCGATCAGCGCGGCGACGCAATCGTGACGTGCGCAGATCGGAGCGACGCGAGCCAATGGGCGCGACAACCACTCGGCGAGCAGACGCGCGCCAGGCGCGGTGCGGGTGCGATCGACCGCAGCGAGCAAGGTCCCATCGCGCCCGCCGTCGCGACTGTTGCGCAGCAGGTCGAGGTTGCGTCGGCAAGCGGCATCGATGACCAGGTATTCTGCGTGGTGCGCGCGCACGATGGTGCGCACGTGGGCGAGCGACCGTCGCTGACCGGAGTCATCGCTGGCATGGCGGATGGCTCCCTCGGCGTAGCGCAACGCCGCTGCTGCGGCGCTCGCCAGGTGGTCGTCGGCTGCGTCGATCCCGAAGCCATCGAGCGACGCGACGCGCAGGCGTTCACCGAGGAATCGCCGGGCATCCGCGGCCTTCCATGCGAACGCCGGCAGAGTCGACACCACCGGGAGCCCAGAGGGGGCGAGCGCGCTGGCGATGCGCTCCATCGCCGCCGGGTCGTCGCGGAGCGTTTCGGGCACAACCAGCTCCGAAGCCTGCAGGCGTGCCAATGCCAAGGAGAGCTGCGTCGCGCTCGAGATCTCCTCGACCGCGAACCGCCCGGTCGACACGTCGAGCGCGCTGATGCCGAACACACCATCGCTGGCCGTCAATGCGACCAGATGGTTCGCCGCGGGGGAATCCATCTCATCGATCAACGTCCCAGGCGAGATGACGCGCGCGAGACCCCGGCGCACGAGGGTGCGGCCATCCTTGGCGGCTTCCTTGGGATCCTCGAGCTGATCCATGATCGCGATGCGTTTTCCGCTCGCGAGCAGCTTGGGTAGTAGGCCCTGCAAGCTGTGGTGGGGAACGCCAGCCATGGCGATCGGCTCGTCGGAATCCTTGTTGCGGCTGGTGAGGGCGACGCCAGTGATGCGTGACAGCTCCACCGCATCCGCGAGGAACGCTTCGTAGAAGTCGCCCATGCGCATCAGCAGCAGGCAGTCGGGCCGCTCGGCCTTGACCTCCAGGTACTGCCGCATCATCGGCGTTTCGAGTGGCGAAGATGCTTTAGCCATGCTATTTGGTCGGGGGTTTACGAACCCCCGACAACGGCCTCTGGCCTGCCCCCTGGGAGGCAGGGAGAGCGGTAGGACGTCTCATGCTCTATGATTCCCCACCTCACTTTTTCAGCAGGGCGATATCGTCGACCACGATCATCGGGATCTTTCGGCCCATGCCGTGCAGGTCGGGATCGATGTCCGTGCTCTCGCCGGCGACGCCGACCCAGCGCCAGTAATATTCGGACAGGTTCAGTGTCGACCCCGGCTTCATGGTCAGGAAGGCGACGATGTTGCTGTTGCCGTCGATCAGCAGATTCGCAGCGCCGACTTTCGGATAATCGCTGTTCTCGCTCACGCAGCCTTCGGCGGCGAAGGTGCGCGGAGTCTGCGCTACCGCGGGGCGTGCGGGATCGGCAGGGATGGTCGGTGCGGTCTCCTGGTTGGGCGGGACATGGAGCGTCTCCACACTAGTACCCGGCCGCGCGATCGGATCACTCGCCGTCGCCGTGCCGGTGGTTCCGGACGCCGGTCCGGTCGTGCCCGTCCCCGTCGAGCCCGTGGCGGGCCGTCCCTGGGCGGGTGGCTTGCCATGGGACTGGGCCACCGCCTGGCTGGCTTCGACCACGCGCTCGATGCCGTCCTTGATGCGTTGCGCGGACAGGCGGATCGCGGCCTCGGGATGATCCTTGGCGACGGCCTGCAGCTGTTGCGACAGTCCCGACCAGTCGAGGTTCGTTGCAGAAGTGGCGTCGCGCTGCAGGGCGGCGTAATAGGTGGCGTAGGTGCTCTGTGCGTCGCGCCAGACCTTCTGCGCGGCTTCGCCCTTCGCCTTCTGCTGTCGTACGGCCTGATCGTCCGGTAGGTTCAGCACGCTGCGGTGGACGTAAGCGACCGCACTCGGCACGTAGACCGCGTGCCATTGCCCGACGGTGCGGTTGCGATCCTCGAGGATCTCGCCGATCGCCAGTTCGGCGACGATGTTGCCCTTGAGCGTCGCGTCGTCGCGCGCCTTGCCGCCATCGGTGGTGACCTTCCAGCGTTTGCCGCCATCCACGGACTGGATCACCTTCTCATGCACCCATGCCGAGGCCTGCTGCGGGAATCGGATGATGAACCAGTCGGGTACCTGGGCCGGTCCGACGATCTCGACGATCTCGCCCGGATCCAAGGAACGCACCACGCGTGCGTTGATGCTGGGCCCGAAGCGCACATTGCCCTTCGACTTCATGGTCGCGGAGATTCCGGCGGGCAGGGCGAATTGGCGCGGGTCGGCGGCATCACCGTCGTCGGCCGCTGCCGGAGCGTGGATCGTGCATGCAGCGAGGATCAGGATCGGCAGCAGACGGCGCATGGTGAGTCCCTCGTTCCCGCAGCCTAGATCCGCCGATGGGAAAGCCAATCGCGGCCCGCGTGGGCGGGCATTCCAGCGAGGTTGCCACCCAGTTGGCAACGATACCATCCAGACGGAGACACCATGGTCCTGGATCGTCTGCGCAGGAACGCCGCCGGGCGCGACCCGAAGAAGATACCCGACGGGCTGTGGGTGAAGTGCCCCGGGTGCGCGAAGACCGTGTTCAAACGCCTGGTCGAAGAACGCCTCGATACCTGCCCCGAGTGCAACCACCATTTCCCCATTGCATCTGCGCGTCGCGTCGAGGTCTTGCTCGATCCGGGGAGTTGGCAGGAATTCGATGCGGGGATCACCAGCGGTGATCCGCTGGGATTCGTCGATACCAAGGCCTATACCGATCGCATTGTTCAGGCCCAGGCGAAGACCGGCCTGAAGGATGCGGTCATCTGTGGGACCGGCCTTCTCGCCGGGCACCCGGTGGGCCTGGGGGTGATGGATTTCTCGTTCAATGGCGGGTCCATGGGATCGGTGGTTGGCGAAAAGCTCACGCGCATGATCGAGCGTTCGACCGCTGCCGGCTGCCCGGTGATCATCGTGTCCACCTCTGGCGGTGCGCGCATGCAGGAGGGCGCCCTGAGCCTGATGCAGATGGCTAAAACCAGCGCTGCGCTGGCGCGTCATGCCGAGGCGAAGCTCGCCTACGTGTCGGTGCTCACCAATCCGACCATGGCCGGCGTCATGGCCAGCTACGCCAGTCTCGGCGACATCATCATCGCCGAACCCAAGGCCCTGATCGGCTTCACGGGTCCGCGTGTGATCAAGGAGACGATCAAGCAGGAGCTGCCAGAGGGGTTCCAGACCAGCGAGTTCCTGCTCAAGCACGGCCAACTCGACCTGATCGTCGCCCGGCAAGACCTCAGAGGCGAGATCGGCCGGTTGCTCGGATACTTGCAACGGAGCGCCTGATTTCCATCCCGGCTTCTTCCCGGATCATTTGTGCCGCGCCCGACGACGAATGAGGACGGGGCGCCAAAGGCGCCCCGTCCGGTGCATCGTCAGTGATGTGCTCACCGATGATCGGTCAACGTCCCGTTGGTGCGGTTCCCGACGTGCCCGCGCCCGAACTCTGGCCCGTCACACTTGTGCCGCTCCCTGCTCCGGAGCTGTTCACACCCGTGCTCTGGTTCGGCGACTGGCTGGTCGAGCTGTTCTGCGACCCGGACGCGACGCCCGAGTTCAGGCTGCCCGATCCACCAGAACTGTTTCTCGACTGGGAGGTGACGCCCGAGTTCAGCGATGCTCCCTGCTGCTGCCGCTGCTCCTGGTTCTGCTGGTTCGGGCTTTCCCCGAAACCGACTCCGGTCGAGCCCGCCGTCGCAGGGGAGTTTCCGGTCGGGAAGCCTTCCGAAATGGTCCCCTGTTGATTCACTGAGTTCGAGCCGTTGCTGAACGATGACGGCGCGTTCAGATCCTCCGAGGACATCCCGTTCGGATCGATCGGTTGACCGCTCGTTCCCGAACCGGCCTGACCGGGATCGACGCTGGTTCCGGAGCCCGCATTCACGCCGGATGCCGACGTGCCCGAGCCGGCGGAATCCCCTTGGATCGTGGTTCCGCTGCCGATGGCGCCGCCATCCACGCTTGTGCCGCTGCCCGCGCCCGCGCCATCGCTACCGCTCTGCGTCGTGTTGTCGGCCGGAGCGTTCTGCGCCGGTCGGTCCAAGGTGCCGAATTGCACGTTGGGCACGACCACCGCGGGACCTTGGACGGACGGTCCTCGTGGTCCGATGACCTGAGGCTCTGCTATGAACGGTCCGCTGCGGGTATCCGAATCGATCGATCCATCGCGGTTGTCGGTACCCGCTGAACCAGCGCTGCGCGTCCCGGCTCCGAGCGAGCGGTTGTCGACACTCGTGCCCGAACCTTGCACGCTGGTGGACTGATCCGACGTCGCCGGCGCAGTGGTCACCCCAGCGTTGTTCGCCGAGCCGGAATTGCTGCCGGAGACTCCGTTGGTCGATCGGGTGTCTTGGCCGGACGTATCCTGCTGGATTCCGCCCGACTGCTGGCCACCGACCTGCTGGTTCTGGTTCTGGGTCTGATTCTGATTCTGGGTCTGGGTCTGGGTCACGCGGTTGCCCTGCCTTCCCTGCGCCTGGCCTTGCGATGAACGACTTTGTTGCTGGTTCCGCTGTTGGTTCTGCTGGTAGCTCGGCGCTCCGATCACGCCGCTGTTCGGATAATTGGTCTCGCTGCGGATCACGGAGCTGCCATAGAGCTGCGACGGGCCATCGTCCTGCAGTCGCCCCTCGCTCATGCGATCAGTGGAGCCTTGGGAATCCCCCTGGTCGAGGGACGAGGAATCCCGATCAATGCCGAGCGAGGCATCACGCGATGAGGACGTCGAATCGTCCGTGCGATCGATGATCACGTTCGAGCCCGAATAGCCGCTGTTCGATCCGCCAGAGCCGCCGCTGGATGACGACGATGCGCTCGAGGAATCGCTGCCATTCGTCGAGCGATCCATGCCGTTCGAGCGATAGGTATCGGAGCCGTACTCAGAGGACAATGAACCGGAACTCATTCTGTTCGAGCCCCGGATGGTTCCGGAACGGTCGCTGGATGAGCTCATCCCAGACGATGATCCGGGCGATGAGCCGGACGATGTCGAAGAGGAGGAAGAGGTCCCGCTTGAAGTGCTCCCAGACAGGCTACCGCCAACGGCGGCGGCGTCAGAGACACCTGATTTCTCGTCGGCATCGGCTGCCGCCATGCGATCTGGCGAGCGCCAGCTGTGATCAAAGGTGGATTGGTCGCTGCGGGTTGCCGGCGAGGAGGATTCCTCGTACCGGGACGCGCTCTCGTCGCGGTCAGAGCGGTTGCAGCCGGCGAGACCGGCGGCCACGAGCATCGTCGCGACGAGTGGAATTGTGTAGGTATGGCGCATGACCGTTCTCCGGCGAATTAGGTGTGTGTGCATTTCTGTGCAATCGGCATTCTAACCGATGCCATGCGCACACCTTCACTTCGCATGGGAAACCTCGCACACCGGCGAGTCGCCTACAGCGACACCGTCGAATCATGTGGTCCCAACCCGGACGTAGTCATGCTAGAGGTCAGCTGGAAACTGCGGCACCCTTGGTCGCAGAATCCGCAGACACCCGCTCGATCGCTTCCTGCAGAGCCCGATCATTGAATGGTTTGGTCAGGTGTTTGCTGAAGCCCGCTTCCGAGCTCTGACGCACGTCGTCGGCGGCGCCGTAACCGCTGATCACGATACCGGTGAGCTGCGGATACAGTGCTCGCAGCCGTCTCATCAGATCGAGCCCGCTGGCATCGGGGAGACCGATATCGCTGATCAGCAGATCCGGTTTGTCCGCGGTCGCGATCGCGATCGCGTCGGCGACGGTGCGGGCATGCGTGACCTGGTGACCGAAGGATGACAGGAGCAGCGTCATCACCTTGGCGGTGTTGTCGTGATCCTCGACCAGCAGGATGCGTTTGGGGGCATGAGCGACTCCGTGGGGCAAGCGGTCGCTCGCCGGAGGCTGCGCAGACTTGGCCACCGTGCGCAATTCGACGCGGAAGCGCGCGCCGTTTCCTTCACCGGTGCTGTCGGCTGTCAGCATTCCTTCATGCAGGTTGACAATGGAGCGTGAAATGGCCAAGCCCAGTCCGAGGCCGCCGAATTTGCGCGTCACGGTGCGGCCGCCCTGCTCGAATGGCTCGAAGATCCGCGGAAGCAGATCCGTCTCGATCCCGGCTCCGGTATCTGCGACGGTCACCGCCACCCGTCCTGGCGCGTGATTCTCGGTCGACAGCGTGATGGTCCCGCCGGAGGGAGTGAACTTCACCGCGTTGTTCAGCAGATTCCAGAACACCTGTTGCAGGCGATCCGGGTCCGCGCAGATCCACGGTGAGGCGGCGGACAATGCCAGCGCCAGACGCAAGCCTTTGCGGTCGATCTCGGCGCGGCAGATCTCGACGCTGTGGCGGAGCAGGCTGTGAACATCGACCACCACGGGCCTCAACTCCATCTTTCCCGATGCGACGCGCGTGGTGTCGAGCAGGTCATCGATCAGCCGCGCTTCGAGTTCGATGTTCCGTCGGATCATCGCCATGGCCTCGCGCACATCCGTAGGGAGGCGTGCATCGCGTTCGAGGATCTGGACCTGGGTCAAGACCGGGGTCAATGGCGTGCGCAGTTCGTGGGAGAGCGATGCGATGAAGCGGTCCTTCGCCTTGTTCGCCGCCTCGGCCGACTCCTTCGCCAGCTGCAGGACGCTTTCCGCGCGTTTTCTCTCCATCGCATAGCGGATGGTGCGCGCCAATTGCAGACCGGTGATGCCGTCCTTGGGCAGGTAGTCCTGTGCCCCGAGCTTCACCGCCTGGGACGCCAGCTCCTCGTCCGAGAATCCAGTGAGGATGACGATCGGCACAGCGGGAGCCTTGCCGTGCACGGCATTGAAGGTCTGCAGGCCCTTGCTGTCGGGCAGGATGAGATCCAGGAGCACGACCTGGAAGCTGTCCGTGCCCAAGACCTCGATCGCTTCGCCCAGCAGCCGGCAATGGCGGATGGTGCACGCGAAACGGCTCTCGGCGAGGTACTCCGTGAGCAGGGTCGCATCACCGAGGTTGTCCTCGACCATCAGGATACTCGGAACGAGAGGCGCAGCCTGATCCATTGCGGCATGGTAGGCCTCCCGATCCGCGGTCATGTTTTTTGTGCAGGGGCTTGTCGCCCCTGTTTGCTCAGGGGCTGTCGCCCCTACGGCCCTGTCGGGCCTACCCCCGGGCTTTGTCGTGGTTCGATCTGGACTGAAACAGTCCAGATCGTGGCGGCATCGGCTTCGCCGATTTTATGCCGCCACCACCACTCGGCGCCTGGGGAGGCAATGGGGATCGGCCCCTCGTAGAACCGTGACCTGGCTGCCGGTGGCGGCCTGTTGAGACGACGCAGCATCCGGCATGGGATTGCCGCTCCAGCCGCCTTTTCCGCCGATGGACGCTCTCTCGGTCGCAGCGATCCCGCGGCCGCCAGGCTGGCTCTACGAACCCAAAGGCCGCTTCCGCCACGGCACCAGATTCCTGCGCTGGCGTGCCGACAAGGCGCCGCGCCGTTGCACGATGGACCAGATGGACGCGGCGCGCTGACCGCGCGACCGCGTCATTGCGCGATGGGAAGGGCCTCGTCGCTGACCGGCTGACAGCAGAAGACCTTGAGCGAGCGCACGAGCGCCAGGTATTCATCCCAGGTTGTCGGCTTCACGTAGTACGAGAGCGCGCCCATCTCGGAGCAGAACTGCATGTCCGCCGCGCGGCTGGACGAGGTCAGCACGACGATGCGCATGTCACGGGCCTCGGGCATGGTGGCCAAGCGGGCCAGCAGTGCTCGGCCATCGACGCGAGGCATGTTGAGGTCCAAGAGCATCAGGTCGATTCGGGCATCCGGTTGGCTCAGCGCGGCCAATGCCTGGTCGGCGTCGTTCGCGTGGCGCAGGTGCGCTGGCACACCACACTCGGCGAACGCTTCGCCGATCAGGTGCAGGTCGTGGGGGTTGTCATCCACCATCAGGACGCGCGGTGTGTGGCCATTGAAGGGCGTACGGTGCATGGGATCTCCGTTCAGGCATCGCCGGACAGTGCGGAACGCGTCCGACGGTAGGTGCAGGCGTGCTGGAGGACCCGCGTCCGGTGGTCCTCGCGGAGCCGTCGTTGGCGGTACGCAGTGAGTTCGCGCGGAAAGAGCCATTCCATCAGATTCCACATGATCAGTCCTCGTGGTCGGCGCTGGTGCTTCTGGTCAGTTCAGGTGCGCGCCGCCGTGCCAACTAGTGATAGCGCCCGCCGTGCCAACTTGTGGTAAAGGGGGCGTAAAAGGGGGCCGGAACATTCATCAGCCGGCCTGATCTTCCACCTATGCACGTGGATCCAGTTCAGATCGTCGGCGAGCTTTGCACGCTGCAGTGCTGCACTGCAGGGGACGCCTCACGCGTCGGGATACTCGCCCAGGGCGGACTGCTTCATGCAATGCTGCAGCACCACACCCGTGCGCCGACGCATCTCGTTCACGAACGACAAGCGGTCCTTGTCGGAGAGCGCGCTGTCGAGCAGATCCTGATACAGCTTCATGCCATAGAGCAGGAGGCTCTTCGCCACCTCGACCGCACCCAGTGCACGCTGGTCTTCGGCTTTCTGGATGAAGCTGCGCAGCACGCGTTCCCATTCATTGTAGCGAACGGCGACCTTGTCCATGGCATCCCCCGAGACCCAGCGATCAATTACGGACCGTCGGTTTGACGTCCTGCGCCAGCTGCTCTGGATAATACGCGCGCAACGTTCACCTGCGGGCGCAGATGGAGCCACATTAGACACGACGACGGTTGATCAGGGCTGCGGCAGTGTCGGGGTGGGCTGGGGAGGCAGCGCGCTCCCACGCATGATGCGCCACCAGGACAGCGCGCACAGGTCACGGTGCCTGGCCGCCAGTCCGCGAGCGCGCTCGTCGTCGATCGATCCTTCGCATATTCCCGGATTCGCCGCATCCACGACCGCGTCCGCGGTGATCGCGATCCCGCGGCCCAGGCCCAGGCCGGTAGCGCCGGGAGCGCCGGTCGCGAGCAGGTCCTTGCCGAACGCGTGGTAGGTGAAACCGCTGGGAGCGGCGAGCTCGACCAGGGTCGGCAGCATATCCAGATGGCTTCCGGCTGCGGACGATGGCAGGGATCGGCCACGCAGAGCGCGCGGGCCGTAGAGCACGAATGGCACCGCCGTGCGCTCGTACAACGACGGCCGCGCGTTGATGAACTTGCGTCCATAGTGGTCCCCGGTGACCGCGATCAGAGCGCTCGGGTCCCTGGCCTCGACCGTCTTCACGAAGGCCCCCAGGCAGCGGTCGGCGTACCAGAAGTGTCCGAGCACGCGCAGGGGAACGCTCCCATCCCATGCACCGGCGAGGTCGTCCGGGACGCGCTTCAACGGGAAACCCATCGCATCCACGTCCAATCCGAACGGGGGGTGGTTGCTGACGGTCATGATGACATTCAGGCTCGGTCCTGGCACGTCGGCGGTGGCGGCTGTGAACGCGAGCAGGCGGTCGTCGTCAACGCCCCATTCCTTGCCCGAGAGCCAATTCGCGCCCATGTCCCCGCCGAAATAGACCTCGTCGAATCCCTGATCGCGCGCGAACGGTCCGATGTTCTGCCAACTCGGGTAACCGGCGTAGAAAAAGCGGGTGCGATAGCCCAGGCGATTGAAGATCGCTGGGAGCGAGGTCGGGAACGGAGTCCGGCTGGATGCCTGGTAATTGGTCAGGACATCCGCGTCCGGAACCCCAGCGAGGATGGTGCACAGTGACGACATCGTGCCGCTGCCCGCCGACACGAAGCGCATGAACCCGAGCCCGCGATCGGAGAGATCGCGCATCGTCTCCGCCAGGCCCAGGCTGCGGTATCGCGACATCAGCGGCCACGCCGAGTAGCTCTCCATCACCACCAGGAAGATGCGCCGCGGCGGATCAGCGGCGCCGCGCGCGCTGCGCTGGCAGTAGGCATCGAGGTCATCGAGCACGCGGGGATCGTCGAAATAGCGCTGCGCCGCAGCGCGCACATCGCCGTCTGGCAGGAAGCGCGATATCCCCGCGATGTGCTGCAGCGAGAGGTGATCCTCGATGGCGTACTGGAGGGCCTTGTAGGGGTTCAACACCACCTTGTTGAGGAACTCGTCGGTCGAGACGGCGATGTCCTTCCGCTGCACCGGACGCTTCCACACCGATCCCCGAGCCGCGATGACCATCAGGGCCAGGAGCGCGAGTGACGCGCCGACCTTCACAGGGGTGGGCCACGCAGCGAACCGTTCGCTCGGCCACAGCCGCGATCCGAGCAGGCGTCGCAGTCCCCACCAGGCGAGCGCGCTGAGCACGAGCCAGCCGGCGAGCGCCAGCACCACCTGGTGCTCGGCCCAGACCGTCTTGACGACCGCGCCGAAATCGTCGTACACGGCTCCGAGCACGAAATGGTTGAACTGGTCGTCGTACTCTGCGAAGAACCCGATGTCGATCGCGGTGAGCAGCAAGGTGATCGCGACGAATGCGGTGGCTATCCCTAGTCGCAGGCACGCCAGCCAGCGACCTGGCTCCCAACGCGCTGCCGTGAGGCTGATCACCAGCGTGGGCGCGACCAGCATCACCGCGATGCGTGCGTCGAAGCGCATGCCATTGACCAGCACCGACGCGAACGATCCGACGTCGGCTTGAGGACCGAGATGCCGGTGGAAGATGAGGATGAAGGCGATCCGGCCAGCTGACAAGAGCGCCATCGCCACCGAGAACAACAGCAGGTCCCGCTGCGCATGCGACATCAGGCGGGCCCAACTCCACCGTCCCGTGCGCGCCTCGATCATCGCCAGGGTCTACGTCACCGTCGCGGATCGACAAGGCGCATGGCTTGAGGGGGGACGTCCACTAGCAGGCTGTTGAAAAACAGCCTGCTGGGGGT
>JACCZE010000029.1 GCA_013696105.1 Planctomycetota bacterium
AGGAACTGCTGAAGATGCGCGACGAGGGCATCATCGGCGCGGTGGGCTTCAGCACGCACGGGCCCTTGGACGTGATCGTCGACGCGCTGGCGACGGATCTCTTCAGCTTCATGAACGTGCACTACTACTACTTCTTCCAGAGGAACGCCGCCGCGGTCGCCTACGCGCACGCCAAGGACATCGGCGTGTTCATCATCTCGCCCAACGACAAGGGCGGCCAGCTGTTCAATCCGCCGCAGCGCCTGCGCGATCTGACCGCTCCGCTGACGCCGATCCAATTCAACGCGCGCTGGTGCCTGAAGACCGCGCAGGTGCAGACCCTGAGCTTCGGCATGACCGAGCCCGCGCACATCCAGGAGATGCGCGGCATCTTCCCCGCCGCGATCCCGCTCTCGCCACCCGATCGCGCGATCGAGCAGGCGCTCGATGCGTGCGTCGATCCGGTGTCGGCGTGGGACGGCTACGAGATGCTCAATGACCCCTCGGGGATCAACATTCCCGAGGTCCTGCGCTTCCGCCGCTTGTGGACGTGCTACGGCATGCGCGACTTCTGCGCCTACCGCTACAACATGCTCGAGGAGAAGGGCCATTGGTTCCCCGGCGTCTTCGCCAGCGACGAGGCGGTCGCCAAGGCCGACGCCTCCAAGGCGCCCCCGGGCATCGACGTGCGGGCGATGCTCTCCGAGATGCATCGCGAGTTCTACAAACCCAAGAAGTGACCGCACCTGCGGCCGCCGGCACCACACACCCACGCGCCGCGGTGCACACGGGCCTTTCCCATGCACCTCGAGCGGGGATAAGGGCAGGCCGAGGACCTATGCGCGCCCCCGACCTCCGCTGCCTCTCCATCGCGTTGTTCACCCTGGCCGTCGCCGGCTGCGGCTCCCGCTCCGAGCCGACGCCCGTCGCGGTCGCGCACGACGACGACATCCCCTCGGCCAGCCTCGCGAAACCGTCGGTCGCGACCATCGCGGTCGAGGATCCAGCCGCGTCGACCGGGATCTCCTCGCTGCCGGTGGTCATCCGTCTCGATGATCGCCCGGAAGGATTCTGGGCGGTGAAGTCCTCGGAGATCGCCAACGCCGCGGCCGGCAATGCGACCTACGCGGTCACCGCCGAGCCCGAGAGCGCGCCCGCCCAGCAGACTCCCGCGGCCGACGGACAGGCCGCCCAGAAGCCCGCGCCGACCTGGCGTACCGTCGATGCCGGCGCGCTCGAAGTTCCCCACGCGATCAGGCCGGGACGCCTGGTGATGAACCGCGCGGTTGCGAAGGGCGCCGACGCCGAACCGCAGCTCGACTTCCCTTATGCAGCGACGCACGAGTGCTACTTGCTCAAGGTGCCGATGACCTACGCCGCTGCAGCCGACTTCGACAAGCCGCTGACGCGCGTCGACGTGACCTTCGTCCTGGGCGATGTGCGCGACGAGATGGCCGATGCTTCGCCTGGGACCGCGCCCGTCCAAGCGCAACCCGAAGCGAAGAAGAAGCGCCGCATCGACGGGATGTGGCAGATCCACGACATCAAGGACATCGGCTTCAACGGCCTGCGCTTCGGTCCCGATCCGATGCCGGACGGTCCTGAGCAGCACTACTTCCTGTCGGAGCGCCTGCTCGGACGGCTCAACGACACGCGCACGCTGCGTCGCGCCTATTGGAGCTTCGTCGCCAACAGCGCCCGGCGCATCCCCGGCGAGATCACGGCCCACGCCCTGCTGGTCGTTCCGAAGAAGGCGATCGGGGGCATCGGCACCATGCAGATGAAGCTGTGGTTCACGCCCGGCGATGAGGCGACGGTCGTGCTGCCCGCGCACACCATCGACATCTCGTTCGCGCCGCTGGTCGAGAAGCCCGTCGCCCAGGGCAAATAGCTGTCATCAAGGGCTAATAGCCCAACGCGTTCGTCTGGGTAGCCAGCGCCCTCAGGGCGCGGTCACCCACCGGCCTTCGCATTCGCCGTAGAGCGCGTTCGCCGCGGTGGGGCCCCAGGAATTGCGCGCATAGGTGTGCAGCGGCGTGGTGACCATCGCCTCGCGCAGGCTGTCGGCCCAGCGCCAGGATTGCTCGACCTCGTCCGAACGGATGAACAGCGACTGGTCCCCCATCACCACGTCCTGCAGCAGACGCTGGTAGGCTTCGGGACTCGGCTTGTGGAAGTAGTCCTGATAATCGAAGTTCAGCTTGGCCGGTCGGATGGTGATGCCCTGGCCGGGCTCCTTCACGTCGAAGTCGAGATCGATGCCGTCATTGGGCTGGATGCGCAGGGTGATCTTGTTCGGGCGCAGGTGGCATTCCTGGTACGATCCGAACAGGGTGTGCGGCGGCATGCGGAACTGGATGGTGATCGAGGTGAAGCGGCTCGGCAGGTTCTTGCCGGTGCGCAGCAGGAACGGCACACCGCCCCAACGCCAGTTGTCGATGTGGGCGCGCGTCGAGATGTAGGTCTCGGTCTGCGTGCCAGGCGCGACACCGGGCTCCTGCGCGTAGCCCTCGTACTGGCCGCGCACGATGATCTTCGACGGATCCGGCTCCTCGGTCGGCGGACGCAGGCACTGCAGGACCTTCACCTTCTCGTCGCGGATGGCCTTGGGTGAGAGATTCGACGGCGGCTCCATGGCGACCAGCGCCATCAGCTGCAGCAGGTGGTTCTGCAGGATGTCGCGCACCGCTCCTGACGTGTCGTAGTAGCCGCCGCGGCCCTCGGTGCCGATGTTCTCGGCAACGGTGATCTGCACGAGTTCGACGTACTTCTGGTTCCACAGCGGTTCGATGAACGCGTTGCGGAAGCGGAAGACGAGCAGGTTCTGCACCGTCTCCTTGCCCAGGTAGTGGTCGATGCGGTAGAGCTGGTCTTCGTCCAGGATCTCGAGCAGCCGCGCGTTGAGCGCGCGCGCGCTGGGCAGATCCGTTCCGAACGGCTTCTCGACCACCACGCGCGCGAAGCGGCCATGCTCCTGGTTCAGGAGTCCCGCGGCTTCGAGATTCTGCACCGAGGTCAGGAACAACTCGGGCTTGATCGCGAGGTAGAACACCCGGTTCACCGGACCGCCAGAGATCTGGTCGAGCCGCTTGCCGAGCGCGGCGTAGTCCGCGGCGGTCTCGAGATGGGTCTGGACGTAGCTGGTCAGGCCGAGGAACGCCTCCCAGCTGTCGTAGCTGCACGACTTCATCTTCGGCGAGTTGTCGGTGAGGATCTGGCGGAACGCCTGGTCGTCCCACGGGCGGCGGGCGACACCGACCAGCTGCAATTTTCCAGGAAAGAGATGCTCGCAATGCGCGGCGTACAGCGCCGGGACGAGCTTCTTGGTCGTGAGATCGCCCGAGGCCCCGAGGATGACGATCTGAGTCACTTCAGTGGCGGACATGTCCGTCAGGATCCGCGGAAGGAGTCGGGTAGGAAGAGGGGAACGGCAGCGTGGAGCCATGCGTGCGGCGCATGGGGACGAGTGACCCCTCTGCACCACCGTTCAGCCGTCGTGGGATGACGATGGCGGAGAGCGGGATGACAGAAGGGGGATGCACGACGACGCCGATCTCGGACCACGGCGGCGCTCGACCGTTTATCCTTCGGCGCCCTCGAGCGCCTTCGCAGCAGAGCTCTCGACGCCATCGATGTCGCCGGGCGCGAGGATGCCCTTCTCGACCAGAAGGTTGATCAGCCGCTCCTGCTTGCGTCGGAGCTTGTCGATGGTCGCGGCGTGATCGTCGGCTGCGCCCGAGCGCGCGGGGCGCGCCGCGCGTGGGGCGCGGGGCGCGGCTTCCCGTCGGGGCTGTTGCGCGAATTCGCCTCCGCCCTGGGGGTCGTCCATGTCATCGCGCGCACCGAACTCATCGACGCCATCGGCGCGCGGGGGGCGGGCCTGGCGCGGCTCGAGCAGGGCGACCGATACCGCCTTCATGCCCTTCTCGCCGACCTCGAGCTCGTAGCTCACGCGCTCGCCGACCTGCAGGAAGCGGAAGCCTTCCATGTTGATGTTGTTCTGGTGGACGAAGACGTCCTCTCCGCCGTCATCGGGCGCGACGAAACCATAACCACGGCGGCGATCGAAACGGACGACGGTACCCTGAGCCACAGTTGACCTCACTGGTTGGTGTTGTTGCGCTGACCGCGAGCCGAGCGACCGGTCCGGCTCGTTCCGATGCTTCCTGAATTTCTTACATTCCCGTACATTTTACAATCCCGTACATTCCGCTACCCATCCTGGACCGTTACTGCTGGAATCCGCCGCGCGCGATGCGCGATGGATCGCTCTCGATCGGTACGCTGCTACCGCCGGCGATTATCGATCGCACGAGCCTGAAGCAAGGGCTTCCCCGGTCGTTGCGCGCATTTCCGCCGCGGGAGCGCCGCACGGCTTGTCGCCGCGCGCGCGCGGGCAGGCTCGGTCCGGGGGGCACCGTGGCAGATCCGACATTCGCACGGGAAGGCAACATCCGCTTCGCCGGGATCTCGTCACCCGGATACCCGGACGACCCGTGGGCGCTGGAGCGCGAGGTCGTGCGCCTGCTCGCGGGCCAGGAGGTCGAAGCCTACGGCCCGGCGACCCTGATCTTCAACGTGGCGCCCAGCGATCTGCCGGCGTCCGGGTGGGAGTGCCAGGTCGGAACCACCATCACCGGACTCGGTCGATCGATGGGGCGGATGTCCGTCGAAGACTACCGCGGCCTGCACGCCTGGACGATCGCGCACTCCGGACCGATCAAGGACCTGACCAGCACCTGGCGCAGGTTGGCCGATCATGCCACGGGCAAAGGCCAGCGGCTGCGACCGTACTGGCGCCTCGCGCTTCGCGACCGCCGCCTGGCGGACGGCAACCTCCTGCCGAGCGCCGACGTCTCGGTGTTCATCGACACATGAGCGTTCCGCACGATCACGCCGAGCGTCCGGCGCGCGTGCTCGCGATCCTCGCCACCATCGGCATCGCCATCGTGATCGTCGTGCTGGTGCGTTCCCCTTCCGCGAACGACCGCCCCGAATGGGTGAAGATCGCTCCACCGCTGGAAGTGCCGATGCACCCGTGGCAGTGGATCGTCATCCATCACAGCGGGACTCCCGGCGGTGACACCGGGTCGATCGACAACGCGCATCTCAAGGACCGCGGCTGGGAAGGGATCGGATATCATTTCGTCATCGGCAACGGCCGACCGATGGAACGCGGTCGGATCGAGGCCACCTGGCGCTGGCGCTGCCAATACCATGGCGCACACGCGGGGTCGATGCCGGCGCAGGCCGCCTACAATCAGGATGGCATCGGCATCTGCGTGATCGGCGATTACCAGACCTCCCAGCTCGACGCGTTCGTCGAGGAGCGCGTCGCGCGGCTGTGCGCGCTGTTGATCCAGCATGTGCCGACGCTCTCCGAACAGCACATCGTCGGACACCGCGACATCCGCCAGACGGCGTGTCCGGGAGCGAACGTCGACATCAACCGCATCCGCTACCTGGTGCGCAGCCAGCTCGCCCTGACCGCGGCGAAATGAGCGCCGGAATGAGCTACGCCGACGACCTGCTGGCGGTGATCGCCGCCGAGACCTCGAGCGACAAGGCGCTGCTGCTGGAGCGCATCGGACCGCCGTCCGAGCGCGCGTCGTGGACCCTCGATGCGCTGCCGTCTCGTCCGGGCCGCGCGGTGGGAATGACGGAGGCCGCCGAACCGCCGCGCCGGCGCCGGTCGCTCGCCCACGCGCCCTCGCGCGCGCGCTTCCTGCACGCGATCCACCACATCGAGCTGAGCGCGATCGATCTCGCGACGCTGCTGTGCCTGCGCGCCTCTGGCGCGCCCGCGGACCTGCACCGCGATTTCCTGGCGATCGCTCGCGAGGAGGCGGTGCACGCGGGCCTGCTCGAATCGTGGCTGAACGCGCATGCGTGCCCGCCCGGCACCTTCCCCATCCACCACAAGCTGTGGGATGCGGCCCTCGCGGCGCGCGACCTCGGCGAACAGCTGGTGGTGGTGCCACGCTACCTGGAAGCCCGCGGGCTCGACGTCTCGGCGGAGCTGGCGCCCCGGCTGTCGGCCATCGATGCCGAGGCCGGGGCGATCATCGAGCGCATCTACCGCGACGAGATCCGCCATGTCGCGATCGGGACACGGTGGCACGCCTGGTGGTGCGCCGAGTACCGCCTGGACCCGTGCGCGCATTTCGCCGACACCGTGCGCTGGCACTTCTCCGGACAGCTGCCCTCGGCCTTCGCCCTCGATCGCGCCGGCCGGCAGCAGGCGGGTTTCTCGGCCTCGGAGCTGGCGGTCCTCGAGCAGCCGGCGCCCGAGGGGAGGCGCTCCGGGGTGCCGGTGGAATCGCCTGCCGGCGGCTGATCGGCCTTTATGGCGGTGATTCCCCGACTTGGGACGCCTGACTGCCAGGGCGATAGTGTATGAGCCTCCCCCACCCCGCCCGATCCCGGGTCCTTGCCGGGGTGTCCCGACGCTCCTACCCTTGACGCCTCGCGGGTTTACCATGCCCCGACTGGAGATGCAGCGATGGCCGACATGATCGACGCGAAAGAAGCCAAACAGATCCTCGGCTGCGACGACGAGACGCTCCAGAACCACGTGAACAGCGGCGCCATACGCGCGCAACGTTCCGGCGGTAAGCTGATGCTGAACCGAGAGGACATCGACAAGCTGAAGGAAGAGGACGGCACCATCGTCCTGACCGGCGACAGCGACAATCTCTCCATCGACTTGGGCAAGGTCGTCGACGACACCTCCGAAACCATCGTGACCTCGAAGAAGGACACCAACTCGGGCGAATCGATCACCTTCGGCGATGAACTCGAAGTCGTGAACTTCGACGACACCAACACCAAGGACCTGAGCTTCGAGGAGAAGCAGGGCGGCGCGGCGACCGGCGGCCTGAGCTTCACCGATTCCAACACCGCGGTCATGACCGCGGTCGACGAGACCAACGTCGGCGCGACCACCTCGCCGGTCGAGTTCCACACCTCGCGCGTCGAAGAGGCCGAGCGTCAGGGCGACAGCCGCCGCAGCGTGCGCTCCAACCGCGCCCGCGCGCAGGTCGAGAAGGTCCACCCCGCGTGGATCGTGCTGATGGCGCTCATCCTGATCGTCGGCTCGTTCTTCATCGTCCCCTATTACTTCATGTCCCTGTGGCCCAGCCCGCCGGATGCCACCAAGAGCTCGTGGGGACGCACCGAGACGCGCCGCGGCGTCCAGGACAACGGCTGGACCAGCATGGCCGGCGGCATGGCCGGCTTCTCGGTCGAACCGCACAAGGACGTCTTCAAGAAACTGCACGCCGATGGCGAGTACAAGGACATCAAGGAATTGGATCCGCAGGCGGAATGGCGCTTCGAGAAGTACCGCACCGGCATGAAGGAGAAGAACGAGCGCCGCGACAGCTTCGTCATCACCGAAGTGTCTCCCGACGGCAAGAAGGGCTACACCAAGGCCAAGAAGGAATACAGCATCGTCGAGCGCCCGGCCCCCGGTGCGACCGACATCATGGAAGAGGTCATCGACCTCGGTGATCAGAAGTAATTACCGGCGTCTCGGCCACCCAGGGACGATCGTACCACTCCCTTGCGCCGTGCGGCCAGCGAAATAGCGTCGCTGCCTGCGGCGCTTCATCAATTCCCGCCCTATCCGGAGCCTCCTCATGCGCATCCCGTCGTTGCTGATCGTCCCCCTGGTCGCCCTGGTCGTCATGACCGGCTGCCGTACCCGCGGAGGCGGAGGCTCAGGCGAGGTGACCGAGGCTGAGCTGCGCGCCGAGAACCAGCGCCTCGAGCAGCAGATCGCCAGCGACCAGCGCCGCATCCGCGACCTGCAGGATCAGCTCGCGATGGCGCGCGAAGGCATGAACGGCGGACCGACCCTCGGCCAGACCCTGGGCATCGCCGGGGATGACATCGAGGGCTTCGAGCGCACCGCATCGGGCGGCGTCGCGCTGCCCGAGGACTTCGCCTTCGCCAAGGGCTCGGCTGATCTCAACGAGGACGGCCAGAAGGCGATCGAACGCCTGGCCGCGCGCCTGAACGAAGGCGAGAACGCCGGCCGCAAGGTGTTCGTCAAGGGCTTCACCGACGACACCCCGGTGTCGCGCTCATCGACCAAGGAGAAGTACACCGACAACTGGGGCCTGTCGGCCGCCCGCGCCGCCTCGGTGCTGCGCGCGCTCGAGAAGGCCGGCGTCACCTCGGAACGCCTCCACGGTGCGTTCCGCGGCCAGCTCGACCCGCGCGCCCAGGGCAGCGAAGACAAGGGCAAGAACCGCCGCGTCGAGATCTTTTTGAATTCATAAATTCACAAGACGCGCTCATCGGGTTTCACGACGGACGTCGGCCTTCGCGCCGGCGTCCGTTTTTTTTGATGAAGGTGCTCCGTCCTCGGTCCTCCGTGCTCCGTCTACCGGTGACGTGATGTCGATGACACGATCCGGTCACAAATCGGCATGTTCGCTCTCCGACGCCGTCCGTGCCGACGGAGGACGGAGCACCCAGGACGGAGCACGCTTCCTCCGTTCTCCGTCTACCGGTGACGTGATGTCGATGACACCATCCCGCCACGGGCTTGCTTGAGCGCACACGACGCCGTCCGTGTCGACGGAGAACGGAGCACCCAGGACGAAGCACGTCCCCCCCCTTCCCCCTTCCCGACGCAGCCGCTCGGCTACAGTGCGGCGATGCGCTCGCTCGGCCTGCTCCTGCTGATGATGATGCTGCTCGCCGCGCGCAGCGCCTGGGCCGAGGCCGCCTACGATCAGGCGCTGCGCTACGTCAACGGCGAGGTCATCACGGTATCGGACGTCAAGATCCGCAGCGGCGAGCGGCTTGGCGAATACCAGCGGCGCGGCAAGGTCACCCCGCAATCGGACGCCGAGATGGTGCCGTTCATGCAGGAATCGCTCGAGCAGCTGACCGACGAGACCCTGCTCGTGCAGAAGGCCAAGGAGATGAAGATGGTGCCCGACCACGATCGGGTGGTGCTCGAGGTGCTGGAGCGCGCCAAGGAGCTCGGACGCGACTTGTCGCTGCGGGCGCAGGCCGAGGCGCGGCGCGACCTCGAGCGTCAGCAATCGATCGAGTTCCTGCTCACCTACCACTACGCCGCGCGCACGCCCGAGGCGACGCCACAGGCCCTGCTCGCGGCGTACAATGCCCGCCAACGCGAATTCCACCGTCCGGCGCGCGCCCGGATCCTGGAGATCATCCTGCGACCCAGCGATCCGGATCTGGCGAAGGATCTGCGTCGCGCGAAGACCGACCTGTTCAAGCGCGCCCAGGACGCCAAGGATCCGGCAATCGCCGTGGCAGCCACCTCGCGGCTAGAGGCCTACCTGGTCGAGGGCGCCACGCGCGCCGATCAGGATGTCCTGCTCGACGCGTTCATCGCCGACGTGGTCGCAGCCGGTGCTCGAGACGACCTGGATGACGGCGGCAAAACCCTCGTCCGCCAGGCCGAAGCGGTGCGCGATCGCGGCGCGGTGATGCGTGATCCCGAACAGACCGCACAGACGCTCGCCGAGCTGCGCGCCGAACTGGACGGCAAGGGCGAGGAGGCCTTCCGCGCAGCCGCTCGGCGCGTCAGCCAGGGACCGAATGCCGCCGAAGGCGGCGATCAGGGCTGGGTCGAGCCCGGCTACTATCCTCCGGCATTCGACGAGCGCGTCTTCGCCCTGGCGGCGGGGGAGATGTCCCAGGTCTTCACCGTCACCAACGCGACCTGCCTGGTCTATGTGCTCGAGCGCGAGCAGGCGCGCCTGCGCAGCTTCTCAGAGGTCTCGGGCGAGCTCGAAGCCATCCTGCAACGCGAGCGCCGCGACCAGCTGCGCCGCACCGTGGTGATGATCCTGCGCGGCAAGGCAGCGATCACCGACCTGGTGCCGATCGCCTCCCTGCTCGATTGACCGGCGGACGCGCCTGGCCTGCAGCCATGGGCCGGGTAGAATGCGCGCATGCCCCTCCCTGGTTCCCAACCCGCTGCGGCTTCAGGGGCTAGGCCTGACTCTGTAAGGTTGGCTGCGGTGGCGGCGTCTCCAGGGGTGATGCACGCCCTCTCGGTCCCCCTGCATGGACAGCCCAACGCCGCTGATGCGCCGGCGATGGAGCTGCTGACCCGCGAAGAGGGTGCGCTGCGCCGGGTCATCCAACGCTACGTGCGCGACGCCTCGACCGTCGACGACCTCTATCAAGAGGTCAGCCTCAAGGTCCTGCGCCACCTCGACACCGTGCGCGAGCCGGCGGCACTGCGCGGTTGGCTGTTCCAGCTCGCGCGCAACGCCTGCCTCGACTACCTGCGGCGTGAAGACCGCAGGCACCAGCAGTCCTCGGCGGTCCTGTCCGAGCATACCGCCACCGGTGACCTCGGGCGCGGACCGGCCGAGCGCTTCGTCACCGACGAGCGCCTCCAGGCGGTACGCCGCGCGCTCGCGGATCTGCCGGAGAGCCAGCGCGAGGTCATCCGCCTGCGCGTCGAAGAGGGCCTGGATCACCTGGCGATTGCGGCGCGCCTGAACATCAGCCGCCAGGCGGTCGAGGTGCGCCTCTGCCGAGGTCGCGCCGCGCTCAAGACCCGGCTCGACGCCATCATCGGGGGTGAGCTGTGACCGACCCCGACCACGACCTGCCCTGCGAAGAGATCGAAGCGATGCTGCCGCTGATCGCCGACGGCGCGGTCTCTCAGCAGAGCGATCCCACGGTCTTCGCCCACCTCGCGCGCTGCATGGACTGCCAGGACAGCCTCGCGCGCCACGACCTGGTGACCCTGGCGCTCGCACGCGGCCTCCCTGGGGACCTGCCACGGCCGCTGCCGCGCGAGATCCGTTACCGCATTCCGCTGCCATGGGCGACGGCGATCGCCGCTTCCCTGGCGGTCGCGCTCGGTGCGACCTGGCTGTTCGGCATCCAGGCCCAACGCGAGCGCGACCTGCTGGCGCGCATCGCCGCGATGCCGGGCCAGGGTCCCGGCGCCCAACGACCGGACACCGAGATCATCAGCATCCCCGGATCGGATCCGCGGCATCCGCGTTACGTCATCCTGCAAGGAGACCGCACCCTGCTGGTGGATCCCGCGACCCCTGCCAAGCGCCCGGCCCGATCGGCCCCGCTGGTGCACCCGGTCGGCCTCAACCGCTACTGATCCCAGCTAGGCCGGTCCACCGAGCTGGCCATTGGCGACCGATCGCCCTCGTGCACCATGCGCGCGATGAACGCGCGCGCGTGGTAGAGCCTACGGAACGCGAAAATATCGCGGAATACCGCGTCCTTTGAACTAATTTCCATCACCAGGTCAGCACGGCCACATCCTCAATTCCGAAGTTGGTTGAGCAGATCCCAACCCAGGCATGCTCCGCCGCCCCATGAACACCCTCAGCTTCAATGACGAGACCGCGATCTGCATCCTGGCCTGCGCAGCTGCCATCAACCAGGATCTCTACCGGCTCATCGGCCTCCTGAACCAACAGACCCGGATCCTCAAGCGCTTGCTCGGCAAGAGGCCTCGCCCGACCAACGATGAGCGACGTGCCTTGGCTGTGCTCGCCCGTGACATCGAGCGGCGAGTCCTTGAAGCCCAAGAATTGATCGTCACCGTCGACACCTTCCGACGCTGGCATCGGCACCTGGTCGCCGCCACCTACACGGCCAAGCGCCGAGGCCGCCCGCCGCTCTCTCGCGAGACTGAGAGCCTCATCGTCCGCATGGCCCTCGACAACCCGCACTGGGGCGAGGACTCGATCCGGGATCGTCTCGTGGACCTCGGGTACGACATCAGCGATCGGACGGTCAGCAACGTCCTACGCAGACATGGCATCCCACCCTCGCCGCAGCGAATGCAGACCAATGACTGGCAGCGGTTCCTCGCGGCACACTGGCCGAACCTGGCCGCGATCGACTTCGCGACCTTCGAAGTCCCGAACGGAAACGGGCGAACGACACGCCACCACCC
>JACCZE010000036.1 GCA_013696105.1 Planctomycetota bacterium
CCCCCCCCCCCCCCACGGCTCCGCCTCGCCATTCGGCGGAAGGACGTTTCGTCGCCTTCGCTCGCGATCGCGACCAGCGCGCGCTCGAGCAGATCCTTGCCGAACACCTGCCGGCATCGCATGCGCACGCGGTGCGCATGCTCGGCAACCACGCGGATGCCGACGACGCGCTGCAGGAAGCGGTCACGCGGCTGGTGGTGACCTCCGGGGCCTATGACGGATCCGTGCCGTTTCGCGCCTGGCTCGGCCGCCTGGTGAGCGCGGCCATCACCGATCAGCTGCGCGCGCGGCGGCGACGCTCGCGCTTCGATCGTCGGCTCGACGACGGCATCGGCGCGACCTCGGGAAAGCCCGCGGTGTCGCCGGAGGTCGCAGCGCTGCGGCGCGAGCTGCAGGCGATGCACGAGGACGACCGCACGCCACTGGAACTGCATTACTTCGCGCAGCTGAGCCACGAGGAGATCGCGCGCGCGCTCGACCTGACCGTCGAGGCCGCGACCAAGCGCATCCAACGCGCCCGGAAACGCCTGGGCGAGCGGCTCAAGCGCCCGGACATCGCCGGCATCCTGGTCGCTGTCCCTGCCCTGGCCCCGGAAGCCGAAGCAATGGACGCGCTGCTGGAGCGCGTCCTTGAAGCCGCTGCGAGCGCAGAGGCCGCGCGTGCGGCGACCACCGCCGCGTGGGCCATCGGAATCGCGCTGGTCGTCGCGGCGACGCTCGCGCTCGGCGGCTGGCTCCTCCTGCGTCGGCCCGGCGCTGCGACGGCTCCCCCGGCCGCGGAGCTACCCGTCGCAGCGTCGCCGCCTGCAGCGGCGCCACCCGAGGTTCTGCCGCAGCCTGCCGTCCCGGTGGCTCCCGCGGCGCGGGGTGAGCTATCGATGATGACCTCCTATCCGCGGCTGACGTTGGGTGCGGCTGCGCCGGGATCGCCGGATTCGCAGCTGACGCTCGAACTGGGGATCATGAACCGCGCAGCCGTGCCGGCGAGCTACCAGGTGGTCGTCGATGGCGTCGGACGCGGGATCGTGGCCGCACCGACCCTGGGATTGTCCCTGCCGAAGGAATCGTGGACGGTGACGCCGGGACGTCATCGCATCGAGGTACGCCTCGACCCGGCTGACGAGATCCGCGAAGACGACGAGCGCGACAACCGATCGGTGATCATCGTCGACGTGCCGATCGCCGTGGTGCCCATCGGCCGCGTCGGCGCGGACCTGGCGTTCGCGTATCCGCCGTACGTGACCTATGTCCCGATGGAGCCGGCCAACGGCCCGCAGGCGTGGGCATTCGCGATCACCGTCCCCATGCGCAACAACGGCACCACGGTGATCGACGAGATGATCGCTGCGCTGAGCGGCGATCAGAATGGCCGGCTGACCGACACGGGGACCTTCGCCCCGGGGGATGAGCAGGCGCAGGTGTCCGGGCGCGGTGCCGGCGCGCTCGAACGACTCCGCGTCGTCATCACGCTCGATCCGGACGGGCGCATCGCCGAGGTCGATGAGGCCAATGCATTCGCGCTCGACGTCACCTCGCCGCCTGCGGAGCTGCCGTAACCCCACTCGGGACGGGCCGCACGGCGTTTCCAGCAGCGTCACGCGGGTGGTCGTTGCACCGTGGCGCGGAAGCGATGCGGTGATTGACCGCATTCGCGGCGGAACACCGCGTAGAAACGGCTGGCCGAGCCGAATCCGCACGCGAAGGCGATGTCGATCACCTTCATCGGCGTAGTCGCGAGCAGGCGCTGGGCATGGGCGATGCGATGCTGGGCGATGTAGGCGGCGAGACCGATGCCGCAGACGCGGCGGAACAACGCCGACGCGTAATCGGGATGGAGGTCGGCTGCACGTGCGACATCCGTGACGCCGATGTTGTCGGCGCAATGTTCGGACACGAAGGACATCATCCGCTCGACCGGGGCGACCCTGGCGCGGCCAGGAACATCGCCTCCGTCATCGCGCCCGCGGCGGCGGGCGATGCCGACCATCGCCAGTCGGCGCAGCCGCGCTTCGATCTCGAGCAACGCGAGCTCGCATCGCTGTCCATCCCCGGATGCGAGGTCCTGCCGCCAGTCGCTAAACGACGCCGCATCGCGCGCGATGCGATCGTCTCCACGGTCGAGCACCACCGATCCGGCGACCACCCGCTTCGCCAGCCCGGAGGGAAGGCGCCACTGCAGGAAGCGCGCGAGCGGCACGGTCACGACATGGATGGTGGTGCCGGGATCGATCCCGATCAGCTTGTGCGGCATCGCGCCCCAGAAGAGCGCGAGGCGACCTGGGCCCAGGCGCAGCGGAAGGGCTCCCATCAGGTAATCCAGCCCGCCCGTGTCGACCATCAGGAGTTCGACCTCCTGATGACGATGGAAGGTAGAGAACAGCACCGGTTCTCCGCTCCAGCAGGTGAGCCCGAATGTCAGCCAGGTGTCCACGGTCGGTCGCTGGCGCATTCCTCGGAATATAGGATATTTCACCGATCATCCAGGAAGAAGCTCCCACCTGAGCGATATCCTGGGCCGCATGGACACCTCCATCGATCGTTCCGATCCCACGACCACCAGCCCGCTCGACGCCGCGCAGGTCGCGCGCTACCGCGCCGACGGCTACCTCGTGGCGACGAGCCTCTTGGGAAGCGACGATCTCGCCTGCGCCCGCGATGCGATCACCCAGATCACCCGCGCCGCCATGGCATCCGGCGATCACGAGGCCGTGCTCGAACTGGAACCGGAATCCGCGGACGATGACCCCGTGCCCCGGCGCATCTACGATCCGTTCCTGCAGCATCCGCTGTTCCGCGCGTTGGCGACCGACGCACGCGTGCTGGATCGGGTGGCGTGCCTGATCGGCGGTGATCTCGCCATCCAACACAGCAAGCTCAACATGAAGGCGGCCCACGTCGGCTCGCCGGTGGAGTGGCATCAGGACCTCGCCTACTTTCCCCACACCAATGACGACCTGGTGACCGTGCTCATCTACCTCGACGACGCGACCGAGGAGAATGGCTGCCTCCAGGTTCTGCCCGGCCACCACCGCCACAGCTTCGATCATACGCATCCCGATGGATCCTTCGCCGGCCTCATCGTCGAGGATCTGTCAGCCTGCGGACCTCCGCTCGCGCTGCCGGCACCGGCCGGAAGCGCGATCTTCATGCACTGCCTGACTCCGCACGCATCGCTGCCCAACCGCTCGGACCGGTCGCGGCGCACGCTGATCTTCGAATACCGAGCCGCCGACTCGTTCCCGATCTGGTACGGCGACGGCGTCGCGCTGAGCGAGAAGAAGGCCTGTCACCTCCGGGGTGCTCCCGCTCGCATCGCTCGCTTCGGCGGTCCGCCGCTGCGGATCCCGCAGGTGCGCACGGGCATGAAGTCGCTGTACGAGGTTCAGGAGGCTTATCTCAGGGGCTCTGCAGCTTCTTAGCTCAGGGGCTGTCGCCCCTACGGCCCTGGACGGGCCTACCCCCGGGCTTTGTCGCGGCTCGAATTCGGCGGGTACCGCCGAATTCGTGGCGGCATCGGCTGCGCCGATTGTATGCCGCCACCGTCGCTCGGCGCCCGGGAGTCGGGTGAGATTCGTCCATGGCGAGACAGCATTCGCGAAAATGAATCGCACGCTGGCATGCATCGTGAGATCGTGCGACCAGCAAATCTCACGTGCGATCGGGAATGTGCGCGTGGCTGTAGAACCTTTTTCACGCCGATGGCATTTCTGAGATGCCCGGTGTGGATCGGGACGCGCGCTTTTGACCGAGGTGTCGCGCCGTTGCACCGATAGGGATGATCGACCTGCCGCGGTCAGGGGAAAAAAATAAAATAGTTCGCCGGGTCAGCGACCCTGCCGATAGCATGCCGGTCGAGGTCTCCACCAATGGCTATTTCCCGCTTTCTGACCACCGCGACGCGGTCGGCGTTCCTCTCTCTCACGCTGCTCACGATCGCATCGTCGTACGCCGCGGCAGCGACGTCGACCTGGGTCGCGGCCGGCACGCCGTCCAACAGCTTGTTCAGCTACGGCCTGAACTGGAGCGCCGTGCCCAGCGCCGGCAGCTCGCTCACCTTCGCCGCCGGTTCCGCCTTCGCCGCCAAGGGCGCGCCGGTGAATGACCTCGCCGCAGGCACGTCGTTCGGCGCGATCGATATCTATGAAGCGTACAACATCACCGGCAACGGCGTCCTCTGCGACAGCGTGAACGATTACAACGCCACCAACGCGACGCTCGGCTTGCCGCTGGGCACGAACGGAACCTCGGTGATGACCATCACCGTCACCTCGGCCGGCGGCGTCCTCTATCTGCCGGGCATCCTGTCGGGAGCCGGTCCGGTGACCTACGGCGGTCCAGGCAACAAGGTCCTGAGCAACGCCGGCAACACGCTCAGCGGATTGACAACCCTGGGCATGGGCACGCTGCACATCTGGGGCTCACAGGCCGCTTCGCCGATCAGCGTCACCAATGGTACGCTGGTGCTGTCGAACGATTGCACGGTCGGCAACGTCACGCTCAGCGGCACGACCAGTGTGCTGTCGTTCAACGAGACGCTCGCGGTGCAGAACATGCGTGGCACCTGCGCCATGCTCAATGTCGGCGGCAGCAGCAAGTTCCAGGTCATCACCAAGGGGCCGGCTGCGACCCAGTATTCCAACATCAACGCCAGCGCCGTGACCCTCACCGCCGGCATCCTGGTGGTGGATACCTCGACCTACATGCCAGCAGCGTCGTCCACGATGACGATCATCAACAACACCGGTACGTCACCTGTCACCGGCACCTTCGCCAGCCTGGCGGAAGGCGCGATCGTCACCTCATCGACCAACCCGGCTACCACGTTCACCATCAGCTACGTCGGCGGCACGGGCAACGATGTCGTCCTCACCGGACGTGCCGGTAATGGCGCGGGCACGGCTGGAGGCACGTCGACGGGATGGGCCACCGGCACCGCGACCGGTTCCGCCACGGGCGGAACCGGCTCGTCCAGCGGCAGCTCCTCGCGTTGCGGTCTGGGCGGCGGCATGGGCGGCGCGCTCGCGCTGCTGCTGACGGTTGGATTGTTCGCGCTCCGCCGCAGGACCTGAATTCAGAAACCTGAATGATGAAGATGTCGCGCCACCCATCCACCCGGATGGGTGGCGTTTTTGTTGGCCTAGGAGGGATTCGGGCAAATCCCGGGCGGCAAACCCCTCCACTCGAACCGACGTGCGGCACGACTCGATCGACGAAGCCCGCTCTTGCGGCCAAGCCCTGTCAATTTAAGTGGTTACGACAACGCAGCCAGGCCCGGACCTGGCTACCTGCACCGACGGGACACCGGGCCTGAGAGGCTCGATCCTGTGGTATGCTTCCCATGCGCTCCTGCGCCAAACCATCCCCCGCCCATGTGCACTCCAGTCACCTTGCTCCTCTCCCCCTCGGCCGGACATCACCAGAAGGACGCGTCCCGCTCCGATGCGGTGACCGCGATGGCCGCGAACCCCGCGATGCGAACGGATGGCCCATGAACGTCAGTAGCGATGCCGCCGAGGCTCCGGAGGCGGTGGCCAAGACCGAGCCCGAGGCCCCCGTATCGACCTCGGATCCCGACGCAGGTTCTGCCCTGATTCCGAAGTCGTCGGCGTCCTCCACGGAGGAAGCGGATCAGGCCTACCTCGCCAGATGCGAGGCTTGGATCGGTTCGCTCACCACCAGCGCCGCGCCAATGACCAGTCGGATCCGCGCTAAGATCGTCTCGGCGCCCAAGCGCTGGTGGCTCATGCCCACCGCATTCGTGGTCGTCGCGCTCGCGGGCATCGCCGTTGGCCGCTGGACGAAGCCCGATGCGCGCGCTGCGGCAGCGACTCCGCCCACCGCGGCCGACCCGAAACGGACACCGGGTCCACTGTTGGCGATCGGCACGGTGACGGCAGGGGAGAGCGTCGAGATCCTCGCACGCGCGAGCGGGACCCTGATCGCATTGCCGAGAGCCGTGGGTGATCAGGTCGCCGCCGGCGAGATCATCGCCCACATCGACCCCGCCGACGAAGAACGCGCGGTGGCGGACATCGACGATCGTCTGCGGCAGTCACGCGCCCGATCCGAGCAGCTGCGCAAGGACCTCGCCGCAGCTGAAGCCGGAGCCCGGGATGAGCAGCTCTCTGCCGAGCGCTCCCTCGCGCTCGAGGCGACGCGTTCGCACGAGGCGACTGGCCGCCTCGTGCGCTATGAGAGCCTGCACGACCAGCAGAAAGTGAGCGCTGCGGCTCTCGATGTCGTCCGCACCCATGCGCAGAAGGCGACCAGCGCGCACGCTCGAGCCCGCGCCGCGGTCGACTCGCTCCCGGCGCAGCAAGCCGCGCGGCTCGAGGACCTGCGCGCACAGATTCGCGACAGCGAGGCGCAGACCGCGAACCAGAAGCAGACTCTGACCGATTGCCGTGAACGTCTGAGTGCGACGACGGTCACGGCGCCGATCCCGGGGACGATCGGCGCATACCACGTGGCGGTCGGCCAGCACCTCGAAGCGTTCGCCCCAGGCGCACGGCTGATGCGCCTGGAAGCGACCGAGCGCGCCCACATTGCGGTCACCCTCGATGCCACAGCTGCGACGCGTGTCGCGGTCGACTCGCCCGTCGATATCCGTCTCGACAGCGATCCCGGACGCATGATCCGCGGCAGAGTCGCAGCGGTTTCTCCCAGCGGTGTTGCGCGTGTCGACCTGCCGCAGCCCGGACCGAAACCACTGCGCCCGGGCACGACCGCGCAGGTGGCATTCCTCGCGAAGTGACATCGTTCCCGCACAGGGATGCCGTGATCGGACTGGGACTTCTCATGACCCGGTCGATGCTGATTCCATGCTCTCGCTCGACCTGATCCTGGCCGCCGCACTCATCGCGGGTGCGATCGTGTCTCTGGCCACCAGCACCCGCAGCACCCGCACCGTCGTTCCCTGCATCGGACTGATCGCGATCGCTGTGATCCTCATCGCTGCGATACCGAGCGAATCGCTCGAGCGCTGGTTGAAGCAATGGCATCTGGTACGGCCGCTCGAGATCGCAGCGGGCATCCTGGGTCTGACGGCGCTCGCGCTGCTTCCCGATCGCCGGATCGGTACGGCGCTGGCAATATGCGGATGCCTGCTCGCCTTGCGCGCGATGCGGATCATCGGCGGCTGGGCGCTGTGATCGGGCGCGTCGGTACTCGAATCCTGAACCGGCGAGGTATCCATCGCGAGCAGTCGACCCCCCCCCCGCGCATCGCGACGCGTACGGCGCGAGGCCGGAGGACCGGCGCGAGGGTCGAAAATATTGATGGGGCCAGGTCGGACCCGATCGCTAAGATCGGGATGCTGCTGCCCTATCCGTCCCAGCCGTCCCAGCCGTCCCAGCCGTCTTCGCTGACGACGGACATGGCCCCTTGGAAACGACTCATGAAGATGCCCATCGCTCTCGCCTTCGTGGTCGTCGGAGTGGTTCTGCTGGTCATCGGCCTCGGTTCGGTCGACTCGATCCAGAACTCCTTCTCGCGGCTCTTCCGCGGCCATCTCACCGATCGGACCATGTGGTTGATCGTCGGTGGCTGCGTCTGTCTCGCGGTAGGCCTCTTCGGCGGATTCCGCAGCCGCCGCGATTGAGCGCTCTCACCTCTCACCGTCTCGACTAATCCCCCTGTCCCCAGGAGCCCACCATGGCCAAGAATGAACGCACATCCAAATCCGTCGCCGCCAAGGCATCGAAGGTCATGAAGGACCCGAAGTCGAGCAAGCAGATGAAATCCATCGCTGCGTCTGCGCTGACCCAGACGGCCGATCGCAAGAAGCGCAAATAGTCGGTATCCCGACACGGCGAAACCGTCGGCAGGGTGACGATGATGCCCCCTGCCGACGATTCTCCGATTTCCGATACCTCGCACGATCCGCAGCGGATCGATCGCTGTCAGCCCATCCTCAGTGATCGCGGTGCGCGCCGATGAGGATCTCCAATCCCAGCCATGCCGAGTGGGCGACGTCCCCTGCGAGGTGGTCGGCACGGTCGTAATCGTACTGCAGCCGCAGCTTGGCGTGCTCGGACGGACGCCAGGCGATCAGCGGCGATACACGCATCCGATCGTCCCGCAGAGCTCCCTTGCCACGGTCGGTGAACGATCCGGGAACCACGGCGACGGGATCGGCGAGCACGTAATCGTCGCCGCGCGCGGTGGCATACTCCCAACGCAGGCCCACCTCCCAGTCCGGTGCCGGATGCACGAGCAGCTGGATACCCACCCCCTGATCGACCAATGTCTGCGATGGCACCACCGTGCCATCTCCGGGATCGATGGACTCATCGGCGGCGAAATCGCGGAATATCCATTCAACCTGCAGCGACGCCAACGGACGGCCACCACTGGATCTCCACGTCAATCCCGCATCGAGGCCCCCAAGCATCGTCTTGCCGCCCGGCCCCGTGGCATTCGGCCCGATCGCACCCGACATGCCCAGATTCGCACGCACACGGTCCGACGACACGGAATTGCTCCAGCGCGCGACCCAAACGAGGTCAGCCATGCTGCGCGTCGTTTTATCGATCGCGGGCCGTCCGCCGATCGTCGCTGCCGATCCCTCCTCGCGTCCCAGGAACGATACCATCGTCGGATCGTCGGCGCTGTGCGCGGCGACCTGCAGTTCTGACCGCCACGGTCGCTCGATCAGGTAGGAAATACCGGCTCCGCCGCCGCGCATGCCATCCGGACCGAGGATGCGGCCATTGGCCAGCGGTTGGTCGAGCCAGAGCCACTCGTGCGGATGCTTGGGATTGATGACGCCGAAATCAGCGAGGTAGTAACCTGCCTTGAGTCGCAGTCCGTAAGGACGGCCGGCGGTCGTCGCGAAGGCCTCCTCGAGTTCGATCCCATCCGGCGTGGAGACGATGTAGGCCTGGGCATCCAGCCAGCGATCGACCGAACCGCTCAAGGACAGCTCCGCTTCCTGCAACGTGAATCCTCGACGCTTGGGATCGTGCGCGCCGAGCTTCAGGCCGGAGATCTGCGTATCGGTCGCGGTCGATGCGCCCGCGACCGTCCTCACGTCGAGCGACATGTTGACTTGGTGGACGATCGGTTGGCCCCCGGCCAGCCGCGGCGGAGCGTCGCCGTGGTCATGGATCGCATCCTGGGGCGTCTGCGGTGCGTGGCGGACTTCGTCGTGCGCGTGGTCATGCCCGGCGTGGTCTTCAGCGTGGTCTTCGGCGGCGAGCATGGCCGAGGGCAGGATGGCGAGCAGGATGGCGACGACGATCGATCGGGCCAGGCGCAGCTGAGATCGACCTAGGAAGTACACGCGCGGGAAACATCGACACTACGGTCCCCGATTCAAGCGTTTGCTCGCCGACACAGGTGGAGCTCGCACGATCGTGGGGGTCAGAGCTGGGATCGGACCAGCGCAGCCGCGTGTTCGACGATCATCTCGGACAGCGGGCGAGCTCTCCACGCTTCGGGAGACACGCGGCGAGAGCGTGCGAGGTCGGTGTCGAAGACCGCGATCTGCTCGGCGGCGAACGCACGGTCGTAGATGTTCAGGTTGGCTTCGGCATTGAGCCTGAACGACCGGCTGTCGAAATTGGTAGACCCGACCGAGACCCACACGTCGTCGACGATCATCATCTTGCAATGGAACATCGTCGGTTGGAATTCGTGGATCTCGAGGCCTGCATCCAGCAGCGGTCCCCACCGAGCCCGCGAGGCGCGCCTGGTGATGTGGGTGTCGATGATCTGGCCTGGGACGATCACCTGGATGCGGACGCCGCGCCGCGCGGCCGAGCACAACGTCTGGACCGAGAGATCGTCCGGGACGAAATACGCGTTCTCTATACGCAAGGTGCGTCGCGCCGAGGCGATCGACAGCAGGAACATCAGCCGCACGCTTTCGCTGCCTTCATCGGGCGAGCTCTTGAACAGCTGCATCGGCACCTCGCCGACGGCTTCCAGGCTAGGGAAATACGCATCGCCAAGCAGGACCTCGGCGCGGGTCTTCAGCCAGTTGTCCATGAAGGCCGCCTGGATCTGCGCGACCACCGGGCCTTCGACCCGGAAGTGCATGTCGCGCCAATGGTCCTTGTCCTGGGCATCGCCGCGCCATTGGTTGGCGATCCCGACTCCACCGGTAAAGCCGGTGATGCCATCGATGATCAGCAGCTTGCGATGGGTACGATTGTTCATGCGCGAGATGGTGCGCCACCGGATCGGGTGGAATTTCTCGATCTGCACTCCGGCATCCGCCATCAGATCGACCAGGCTGGTCTCGAGCTTCCCCGCTCCTTGACCATCGAGGACGACATGCACGGGGATCCCTGCCCGCGCCCGTTCGGCGAGCGCTTCGCTGAGCTCACGGGCGATCGTGCCAGACCAGTAGATATAGGTCTCGAAGCAGATCGAGCGCTGGGCCGAGCGGATGGCCGCGAGCATCGCCGGGAAGATGCGATCGCCATTCTGCAGCGCCTGAATGCGGTTGCCGGGCACCAGCGGCGGTCCGAGCAGGCTGCTGACCATGCGCCGGAAGCGCGGATCCTCGATGCCGAAGTCCGGATCGATCTCGTAGCGAATCTTCTTCTCGGCGGTGGTGAAGTTCTGCAGCACGAGGGTGACGACCCCGCCCCCGATAGCAGCGAGCAGGATCCACCACCACGGCATGGTTCAGCCCAGCCAGGCGGCGTGCACGGTGTTCCCATCCGGTGCCGACGGTCGCGCGATGAGGAAGCACCGGGGTATGGCATCAGCGTGTGAACGCATAGGTCGCTCCCGAGACTCCGGCACCGTCCACCGACGCCTCACCCTCCATGATGTCGACGCTGGTTGCGACGCGACACGTGAAATCGCATAAGATTCACCGCAGCGAGGCGGCATGGGGGTCGTGCCACGAGCGCTGACGCAGACCGCCCCGGGTCGGGCTTCAGGGAGGCGGTGCGGCGGCCGGTTTCACCAATTCATCGAGCACGCGTCCCGGACTGCCCGCCAAGGTGACGCCGAGGATGCTCGCGACAGTGGCCGCGAGATCGCGCAGATCGCGCCGCTCGGATGAGGATCCCCGACCCGAAAAGGGCCCGAGCGCCAGGAGCTCGATGTGTCGGCAACCGAGGCAATCGCACCCGTGTTCGGCGAAACCGCCATTGGCGTCCAGATGGCGTCCATGATCGTTGGTGATGAACAGGGCGGTCTTTCCCGCGTAGATGGGGTCTTCCTGCAGCCAGGTCCACAGCCGCCCGGCATAGGCGTCGGTGTCGCGGATGCCCTGGAGGTATGCCTGCCAATCCTTGGCATGGCCGGAGGCGTCCGGTTCCTTGAGGTTGATCAGCATCAGGTGCGGATGGTGATTGGTCAGGACCTCTCGGACCCGCTTCATCGTGGTCGCGTCGTCGCGGTATCCGGTCCCATTGCCTTTGACTCCGCAATCGAGGCTGCAGAGGAACTTTCCCTTCCAGGCAGGGTCGACCGTGTCCGCGAGGATCGCGAGCTTGTCCTTCGAGGAGACGATCCACGCATCCGTGGCCGGTGCCCCCGATTTCTCGAGATGGAGCTGGAAGATGCCGGGATGGGCAGGCAATTCCCTGCCGCGATTGTCGATCGGCTGATCGAAGCCAGTGGTCATCGCGGTATGCCCGGCATTGGTGTAGGTCGGGCCGGAGTTGGAGAAATCCGTCCACATCATGCCCGCAGCGGCGAGTTCGCCCGCACGCTTGGGTATGTTCGCGCGCTGCGGGTCGCCCCAGGTCTCGCTCCAACGGGGACCATCGATGACGAGGATCACGACGCGTTCGGGAGCTATGGGCGCTTTGGGAGCGGGGCTCGGTTCAGCCGCAGCAATGCATGCAGCGCATGCGAACAGCAGCACGGCCGAGGTACGGAACGCTCGTGAGGTATCCATGGCGGGATCCTACCGGCGATCCGTGGATTCTCGAAGGGGAAGGGCAGGACGAGCGCAGCTGCCTGATGGGCCATTCGGGAGGATCGGCACGAGCCGGACCCCCATCGCCCAAGACGGCGATGAGGGTCCGGTCGGAAGGATGCCTCAGGCGGACTTGCGGCGGGCGAGGCCGACGAGACCCACCACGGTCGCAGCGGCGCCGCCGATCAGCAGCCACATGGTCTTGTCCGTCGGATGGCCGGTGAAGAACTTCGAGAACTGCGATCCGAGCGAGTCGGCCGACATGAAGCCGAACACCAGGAGGATCACGCCCACCACGAGGAGGGCGATTGAGATGGGGGCATTCACGAGAAAGTCCTTTCGAAACCGGGTGACATCAAGCCGTTCACGGCGAACGGCGATTGACGAGATGCATGATGGTGGTGATCACGAAGATGACGAGGAACACGAAGAACAGGATCTTGGCGATTCCGGCCATATCGTTGGCGATGCCACCGAAGCCGAAGAACGCCGCGATCAGGGCGATGACGAAGAAGATAACGGACCACTTGAGCATGATGAGTCTCCTGCGGCGCAGCTTGAAGCCTCAGGGATCACACATCCTGGACATTGTTGCAAACCTACCACACCTTCCAATCGCTTCCCTGCATCGCCCATGTGAGGCAGCAAGGCAGGCCCGATCGTCGCGGCCACCCGGCTGTCGAACCTCGCGCTAACCAGTTGGAGCCTGGAGGGTTGGCAGGCGAAACTCCGGCATCGAGACCATCATGATCACGCTGCCGTCCTTCCTCCGTTCCCATCTCCTGCTCATCGAAGACAACGGCGGCGATGCCAAGCTGTTGAGCGAAGCGCTTCACGAAGTCGATCGCTCAGTGGTCGTCCATCATCTGATGTTCTTCCACGATGCGCTGCGCTACCTGGCGAAGATCGACGAGTTCGCGGGCTCGCCCACTCCGTATCTGATCGTGCTCGACCTGAATCTCCCCAGGGTCGATGGCCTGACCGGGCTGCGGGTGCTGCGCGATACGCCGACATGGTCCGGTATCCCCGTCGCGGTCATGACGTCGTCCCAGCGCCCGTTGGAGCGCTCCGCCGCCACCGATCTCGGGGCGATGGGGTGCTTCACCAAGCCCACGGAATGGGAGGATTACCTCCGCATCGCCAAGGTGTTCAGCGCTGCCCGGCCTGGGAATCGTGAAGCGAGGACCCACTGAGTGTTCACCTGACAGCACAGTCGGACCCTGCGGGTCACCGCATTGCGCACGGCAGGTGGTCGATAACCTGGAGGTCATGACCGGCTCCGTACCGCCTCTCGTCGTGGTCGTCGACGACAATTCCCATGATTTCCTGCTCATTTCCGAGGCGTGGCGCGAATCGGGTCATGTCGCACGCCTGGAGCACTACGCGACCGCGACGCCCTTCCTCGCGCGATCCGAGCATCTACCGCGGCCGGACCTGATCGTGCTGGATCTGAATCTGCCGACCATCGGGGGGAAGGACCTGATGATCCGCGCTCAGGCGATCACCCACCTGCGCGCCATCCCCATCGTCATCTGCTCGTCGTCGAGCGATCCGAAGGACGAGTCCGAGGTGATCGCATTGGGGGCGGTCGGCTACTTCCAGAAGCCTGCGACATTCGATGCCTTTTTGCCATTCGTGGGCGCGCTGCGCGATCTGGTTGACAACCATCGCCTCTGAGACGGAGGGGTGGATGGGAGGCGCTGGCCACATCTCACGCAGGACTGCGGCTTCGCAGCTATCGCAGCTAGGGCAGCCATGGCATCACCGTCATCACCCGCCGCTCCTGCGTGGATGCCAAATGCGGCGGGCGGATGTTCGGTGTGCGCTCGGTGCACGGGATCCAATGCGCCGAGACGGTCCAGGCAGCACGTTCGGCGACAATGGACGCCTCGAGCTCGTCGCTCCATGTCTGCAGCCTTCCATCCAGGTGCCGAGTCGCTGCATGATGCTGACATAATCAGCGAAATCGGACGGCTTTCCCAGATAACCGTCAGCGCCCCGGTGTTCGGCCTCGCTCACGTCGGCTTCGCGGGTGGATGAACTGAGCATGAAGACCGGTATGTCGTCCAATTCCGGTCGGTGCTTGATGTATGTGAGCACCTCGAAGCCGTTCACCCCCGGCATGTTGATGTCCAGAAGGATCAGATCCGGGCGCGGCGCGTGGTGCTCGCTTACCTGCTCGAGATACGAGATCGCATCGCCTCCGCTGGATTCCCGGCGCACATCCGCCTGCATCCCGACCTCCGATGCCGCCTCCTCGGCAAGGATGAGATCACCCTGGTTGTCATCGACGACGAGAAGGAGTCGATGGTGGCCGTCGGTATGCATGCTGCCATTTTACCGACCGGCCTGATGAGACCGTGGGCACGCCCATAGAGTCTCCACAGCAGCTTCTGAAGCGTCTTGTCCGCTGCCAGCCAGCCGTCCACCAGCCGGACGAGCATGCCCGTTTTCCACGTCTCGCATCCCCTCCGAGCAGAGAGCGTCTCAGGTGACCTCTCGCTATGGGATAGGACTCATTGCATCTCAACGACATCACCGTCAGGTAGTAGGATACGATGAGCGGATCCGCGGAAATCCTGATCGTCGATGATGCCCCTGGCGATGCGCGGCTGCTCGCCTACGCATTCGCCGAGGCGGGTGCAGGAAACGCCCGGATCCTCGCAGGCGGTCGAGAAGCGCTGGCATACCTCGATGGCTGCGTCGCTGCCGGCACTCCGCAGCCGAGCCTGGTGATCCTCGATTACACCATGCCTGGCATGCGCGGCGTCGACATCCTGCGCACCTTGAAACTGAATCCACGGTTCCAGAACTTGATTACCGTATTGTATACCGGTGGTGTTCCACCGGGCACGAGTCAGCAGTGCCTCGACCTGGGTGCCAAGGCGGTCCTGGTGAAGCCATTGTCGGATGCGGAGCGCCACGCGATCGTCGCGAAGATACTGGCGCTGCGCTCGCGCATCCGGCAGGAAGAATCCCAACGCTTCGGATCGGATGACCGCACCGACGCGCTGGCCTGAAGGCGCATCAGCGCCTTCCCACGTCCTGGGATCTCACGGCAGCGCGGTCTCCTCGGCGAGGACATGGATGACGAGGTCCTTCACGCACATGATCCCGCCGAACGTATAGAACGAGATGCGATCGTGACCGGCGCCGGTCAAGGGCTCTGCGTCCACGACGGAGAAGATCTCGTGGCCATCCACGCGCATGCGGAGGGCTCCACGATCGTTTTCCACCACCACGCGGTAGGCCTTGCCCGCTTCAAATCGGACATCCGAGCGCTCGGTCGAGGCCATCGGAATCCCGGAACGCACCAGTCGAGTGACGGTGTTGCCTTTTCCGCCGAACTGGAACAGATAGCCGCTGCCTGACCCCCTGGCGCCGGCATTCAACACGACATCGAGGTCGCAGGCATGCTCGCCCAGCAGCCACCCCACGAACTCGACACGGACACTGGCCGGGGTGCGATGGCTCCGAAGGACCGCCTCGCCTTCCCCGTTGGCTTCTGCACTCAGCTGCAGCACGCCTGCGTGGGCATCGAGCATGCCCTCGATGGTGAACCAGTCGCGGTCGGCGCGGCTTTCGGTGGCGTCAAGCGACCAGGTTCGGCGCCAGCGGCTGGTGGCAGGATCCTCAGGAGGAGGAGGAGGGATCGCGATCACAGCAGGGAGCTCTGCGACCCGGTCGATGCGGCACGCCAGATCGATGGCGAAGGCAGGGACGGTGACCGCCAGGTACTGCTGCGAACATCCGGTGATCAGCGCTTCCGGTCCGATGGGCGCTCCGCTGGCTGGATCGATCCAGCGCACACGGTAGTGGCCCGGACCGATCTGCAGGCGGATGGGCTCGGGCTCAGTCGGCAGGTCGTGGTCGCTATAATGGTGGAGATAGAGCACCGTGGTGTCGCTGTCGCCCAGACAATACGCCCGGAATTGCCGCGAGTGGGTCTCGACGGATTTCGGGCGCATGCCGATCGGGAGGTCCCGCGCGAATGCGAGCATCGCACGGAAGTGCGTTCGGCTGTCCGGGCCGAGGTAGGCGTTGGAGTTCCCCTGCGAACCCGGCTTCGGCACCGTCTGGCGCCCCGACATGCTCCAGAACAGCATGCCTGCCTCGTTCATGAACGAGGTCCAGACGGCCAGCCGCCATTTCACTGGATCGACATTGGACAGGCTGCCCTTGTTGCCGAATTCGCTGTATTGGACCACCTTGCCATACGATTTCAGCGCACCGATCTGCGTCGCCAGCAGCGCCTCCACCTCACGGTCGGGAGTCACGACATATTGATGCGGCACGATCAGATCGCAGTAAGCCGCTGCCGGGCGCGAGAAGTTGGTGGTGATCGGGTGGTCATACGGATCCGCCTCGCGGATCACATCGTACAGGTGCTGCAGGTAGTCGTCTGGTGCGAACGAGTCCTCGTTGAATATCTCCCAGATATCGACGTAGCACGCGAACCGCGCGACCACATAGCGGATGTAGCGCTCCTGCAGCGCGAGATTCGGCGCCTGCAGGCTCTTGAAATCGATCACGTCGCGGACCGCCCCGAAGGCATGCTCGTCGCGTGTGAACGCGCTCATGTCCTGGAAGAGGATCGCCATCTCGCTGAAGCCGCAGCGACGGTGCAGTTCATACATGCGATCCAGAGCCTCGGCATTCTCGAGCCCGTAGCGGTCTGGCTGCGTGCGGTCGGGAATGAGATCCACGGCGCATCCGGCGGTGGTGCCCGTCCCCAATTGCACCCGCACCAGATTCACCGCTCCGCGAAAGGCCTCGCACCATTCTTCCACATCGACGGTACGATACTCGCCTGAGCCGGGCGGCCCGTCGAAATCCACGCCCCTGATCGTTCCGCCGGTTTGGACACCGAGGGGATAGAACGGACGGCCGCTGTCGTATTCCATGCGGAAGGGATTGCGCGGCGACAGCCGTAGGAACCCGTCCGAAACCGGCTCGGTGCAGGTGAAGCTGCCCGCGGTCAGCTCAGAAACTCCGGGTCCGCTGAGCTCAGCCGTGTACGTCCAGGCGCCCCGTTCGCGCGGCACGAAACGTACGAGCCACCGTCCCTCGCCGGCGAAGAAACCGTCGACTGCGATGCGCACCCCGGCAGGCGACATGAATTCGGCGCGCATCATCGCATCCGAAAACGGATTTCCGAGATCCCGTCTGCTGGCCAGGCCGATTTCGATGAGGCCGTATTGGGATATCTCGGCAGCGTGGACTGCGGGCTCGCTCGCGGCGCGTGCGATCGGGAGCCCAGATATGTTCAGGAGCAGGGTCATGAGGATGCTCGCGTGCTTGGCTGACATGGGATTCCAGGTTGGGTCAACACGTTAAACATACCTCCCCTCCATCAAGACGCGATGCATCGCATCCGTGCCTGACGGATCGATCACATTCCTGGAACATTCACGCGTCGCCGGACATGCTACGACACCTGCGTCGCACCCCGGCGGCGAATCCGAGCGCCAACACCAGGAGCGCCGATCCCGACCCCATGCCGCAGCCACGCGAGCCGGCCCCGCTCTGTTCGGAAAGAGCTCCGCCCCCGATCGCACCGTGGACGACGACCTCCTGGCGCGCGTCGGCTCGCACCTCGGCCGCATCCAGCGCGCGATCGTAAAGGCGAACATCATCGATGTCCCCGAGGAACGTCCCGAAGTCGAACTGGCTGTGCCGACCGATGCGCAGCTCGGTGGCCTGGTTGGCGATGCTCGCCGTGTTCACACCGCTCGCGACCTCGACACCATCGCGATACAGCTTGTGCACATTCGCGGAGGCGTCGAAGGTGTAGGCGACATGGTACCAGCGTCCCGCATTTCCGGACCCTCCGAAGTCGAATCCGCTGGCGATCAGACGTACATTTCCGACCTCGCCTGCGAGATTTCCGTTGTCGTCGATGCGCAGATCATACTCGCTGTTGTGCTTGTTGACGATCATGCGATCCACACCCGAGCCATGACCTGGCCGGATCCACGCTTCGACCGTCAGGTCGGTAGGCGGGTCGAAATCAGGGACCGACACCTGGCCATTCGCCCCATTGAATGCCAGCGCAGGACCCGATGTACCGCTCGTCCACGCGACGTCGCTTACGAGCGTGCCGGTATGTCCATTGCCGGTCGAGTCAGCCGCGCTCTGGCCCGAGCCCTCGTCGAAGGTCCACCGCGCGATCGGGCCGGTTCCCGGAGTGGGTGGGGTCGGATCGGAGACCGTGATCGTGATCGTCTCCGAGGACGTCGCCCCGCTGTTGTCGGTCACGATCATCCGAACGTCATAGCTGCCTGATGCCGCGTAGACATGATTCACGCTGGAGCCGGTGCCGGTGGTACCGTCTCCGAAGCTCCACGCATACGAACTGATCGTCCCATCGGCATCGGTCGAGGCGGAGCCATCGAAGCCGACGCTGACCGGGGCGATGCCGCTGGTCGGAGTCGCACTCACACGCGCGACCGGGGGCTGGTTACCAGCAGGAGGTACCGTCACGCTTATCGTCAGCGTTATCGTCGAGCTGGCGCCGAGGTTGTCGGTCACCCTCAGCACCGCGGCATAGGTTCCTGCGGTGGCATAGACGTGGTTCACGCTCGCGCCCGATCCGCTCGTCCCATCGCCGAAATTCCAGGAGAAGGATGCGATGGTGCCGTCGGCGTCGGTCGAGTTCGAGCCATCGAACGTCACGCTCACTGGCGCCGTGCCGCTCCCGGGTGAGGCCGTCCCCCGCGCCACGGGCGCTTGGTTGCTCGGCGTTCCACCGGAAATCACATAGGTGGTGACGCTGCGCGGCGGCAGCACCGCATCGAAGGCCGATCCCGCGAACGTGATGGCGGGAAGAACTGCCCACGAGTCGGTGGCGCTGGTTCGCGTCGGGCGGGCGTCGCTCATGCCGCTGACTCCTGATAGCGCGACGCGGATGCTCTTGGTGGCCGAGCTGTTGGCATTGACTGCGACCACCACGATATTCTGCGCATCCTTGAAGGCGGTCGCCTTGATCGATGCATCGCTCGTGGTCGAGCCAATGCGTTTGGCACCTTGTGGAACGAACCGTGACCACTGGCCGGTGACGTAGTATTCCCGGCTGAGGGTGTAGCCCGTGTACGTCTCGCCCGAGGTATTGAGCGCGATCAGCTTGTCGGTGCCGTTGGTCCACGCGCCGAAGAAGCCGAACATGTAATCTATGGCGGATACGTCATACATCCACATCTGGTCGTGCATGAGCCCTGCCCATCCCAGCCAGTCGCTCTGCAGACCTCCGACGCCAGAGAAGAATTCGGTCATCCATACGGGAAGTCCGTACTGCCTGCCCAGGGCCTGCAGGCCGCTGCAGTCATAGCCAAAATAATAAAGGTGGGTTGCGAGTGCGCCGACGTACGGACGCGCCCCCGGATCGGACAGGATGATGCGCGAGCGCATTTCCGCGGCCGCGGGACCGATGTCGTCGGACACCACCAGCATGGTCGCTAGACCGGCCGCGCGCATCCGCGGGCCCAGGATCTTGATCACGTCGCGCATGTACTCCCCGGTGACCGTGCGTTTCGGATCCTCTGCGGCGCCGACGCTGTATCCGGGCTCATTGAGCAGCGAGTAGTATTCCAGCGTGACACCGGCGTCGCGCCAATGCAGCAGCGTGACCATGACGTACTCCGCCAGCTCGGCCGGATTGGACTCGTTCATCCACCGCTCCCACATGCCGTGGCGGAAGGGTGTCCGCAGACCGCGGCCCTGGGCCCGTTTGACCAGGTCGATGTACCCATCGCTCCCCTTCCAGGAGAAATCGAACTTCGAGAGATCCGCCACATTCGGATCGGCATTGTCGTTCACCGGCTCGTAGCCGGGAACATCGATCGCTGTGCGCATGCGCGTCAACTTGAGGTCACGATACAGGAGATCGAGGATCTGGTCCTCCTGCCCGCGGGTCATCACCGTCGCCGCCCGTCGGGTCGTCGCGTTGAAATTATTGAAGGTGTGGGGATCGTCGAACATGCGTTGGCTGGAGCCGAATCCGTCCATGGTCTGGCGGATGTCCGAGGCGTCCACCCCGATGGACACGTCGGCTGCGGTCGCTGCCGGCAAGCTCAGCGCCAGCAGGAGGGTGGTCGCGATACTGGCGCGGTGAACCCGGTCGCCGGCGGTCTGACTCGAGCGGAGGTTCGAGCTGCTCATGATATCTCTCCTGTTTTTCTGGTGCGAACGGGTCGAATCTATGCTTCGGCGCCCGCCTTGCCTAGATAGACGGAGCGGGATACGTTATGGACGATCATGATATCCGCCACGATCCGCCTATGACCGTATCCACCCTCACCGCGTTCCAGCTCGGGGAAGGCAGCCTCGATGTGCGTCACAGCCGCTTCCTGCACATTCTGTCGGAGGCCATGCCTGCATTCAAACCCAGGGCCTGCGCCGATCACGAACTCCACTACGTGGCGGCGGGCGAACTGCCCATCATGCTCGACGGGGTCCGCTCCGTCCTGACAGAAGGCGAAATCCTGTTCGTCCGAGCTGGACAGGAGCTTGGTCTCGGCCCGTCCACAAAACGGAGCCTCTCCTGCTTCCACGTCCATTTCGACTTCGACCGGGTGCGGATGACCATCCTCGATTCCGGCCTGGATGAATGGGCCGCGACCCGCTCGAAAGTCGACGCCTGGGCCTCAGGTGATGCCCGAACGCTCTACCTGCCGAACCAGATGCCGCTGGCGGCGCGTGGAGCCACCACCGAGGCGTTCCTGCGCCTGATGAAGCTCCAGCGCGCGCCCGATCCTGGCTCGGCCATCGCCGTCGATGCGGAATTTCTGCGGCTCTTGCAGCAGATCTCCTGCGAGGCGGTGGCGAGCCTGAGACTGAATCAAGTCGCGACTTCTCCCGAACGCATCCATGTCGATCGCGCTCTGGATTTCATCGATCGCCAGATCGGCCATATGATCTCACTGAGGGAAGTAGCAGATCATGTCGGTGTGAGCGCGCCTCATCTCGCGCGGCTCTTCAAGAGTCAGATCGGCACCAGCGTCGGAGCCTACATCGCCAGGAGGAAGATCAGCGTCGCCAAGGAGAAACTCCTATCCACGCGACACACGGTCAAGGAGATCGCCGCCTCGCTCGGCTTCGCCGATCAGCTCTACTTCAGCCGGGTCTTCCGACGCGCCACCGGATTTTCGCCACAAGCCTATGTCTCGCGCAATGGCATGCGCTGAGTCCGCGCTGCCGTGGCGAAGCCCAGAAGCACGGTGATAAGCGGCGGAGCGGATCCGCCTCCGCACGAGCGAGAACGATCCGGCGCTGGTGCGCGCAGGCCCCGCCCATGATCTGCATCAAGGCGTCCTGCCAGAGGCTCGCTTCCAGTGAGGACAAGCCGACTACCGTCACCATCAGTCGAGACGCACACGCGATCGAACGCATCTCGAACCAAGGGGCATCGGACAGCGGTGTATCCGCGGTACCAGCAGAGCCGGGCGTGGCGTGCGCCAATGCCGTGTGGTGGCGTGACGCTGCAATTAGGGTCATGACCAGAGGTCACTGCGCGGCAAGCACCGTGATGCGCCAGCGCGCGAAGCGGTCGGTCACGGGATCGGAATCCAGATCGCGTCGCCACAAGGGCAGGGCGAGGTAGGCTCGGTAATGCGCAAGGGCTTCGACGACGTGGTGATTGCGCTCGGCACGCACCGCCTGGCAGATGAGCAGGTGCGCCGGAGCGCAAAGGCCATGGGGCTGCGCGAGGAACGTCGCCTGATCGATGCTTCCGGCGATGAAGGATGCGTCATACCAGAGTTGCTGTTCGTAGGCGTAGCGCCGCTGGGCGATGATCTGCACGCCCGATCGCTCGACCGCGTCGGCATCGCCCAGCAATTCGCGGATAAACGGCACCACCGCGGCGCGCGAAAGCGCGAAAGGATTGAACTGCGTGACCTCGAACGATTCGACATCCAGGAGCGAGAGCGCTCGAGCCGAGTCGCCGGCGATGGCCGCCTCGAGGCCCGCAGCATGGCGGACGAGCTTGGCATGCGGCAAGATGTTCTGGTATCTGTCCAGAGCGTAGGCCGTGCGTCCCTGCGAGAGCAGGACCAACGGGTGTTCGAGGAAATTGCCCGTGAGCTGGTCGATACGATTCGCCAACACCGCAGCCCGCCGGCGGAAATCACTGTGGGCTCGCGGATCGGCGAAGATCTCATCGCACCTTCCCGTCGCCAATCGCGCCCACATGTCTTCCGGGTGTGCGGCCACCACGCGATCAATCGAACCCCGCACCACCAGACCATAGGTCGGCTCTTCGATCCCAGGAAGCCGGTTCGGGATTTCAGCCGAACGACCCATGCGCGTGAGGGTCTCGATGACGACCTCGGGGTCGTCGGCGAACTCCAGCAGAAGCTGGTCGTCTCGCTGCAGGCCTGCAAGCGCGATCAGACGCGCTGAACGTTCCTTGGGGAAGCGATCCAGCACCTCCTCGTATCGCCAGAAGGCGGCCAGCGCGTCCGCCATGGTGCGATCCGCCAATCGTTCGCCTGGAAACATGCGGTCGTGGACACCGATGTAATCGGCCAAGCCATCCGATGATTCCCCCGAATACCGTACGCGATTCGCCAACCGGCCTGCGAACAGCATCCATTGGATGACGATGCGTTTTCGGAATTCCGCGTTCGCATGCGCGTACAAGTCGCCGATCGCGGCGGCGACGCGCTCATGGCGTTTCTCCTGATAGAGGATTTCCAGACGCCGCAGAGTGATGTCCTCGTCCCACCCGAGTCCGGCCATGGCATCCCAAATCGCCGTAGCCGCGCCATGGTCGCCCGAGAGGAACTGGCTGAGCCCCTGCTTGAAGCGCGCTTCGTCCCCGATCCGGGATCCGGGATGCGACGCGGCGACTTTGGCGTATTGCGCCGCTGCCTGAGCGAAGAGACGCTGCTGCAGGAACGCATCTCCGATCGCTGTCGCCGAGATTTTTTGCGCGATTCCATGCGAGTAGATGCGGATGTCATCGAAGGCGTGGTTCCGGTAGAAGGAGTACAGCATCAGATAACCCCCGGTGAAAGGCAGAGGGTCTTCGTGTTCGCACACGCGCACGCCATCGATCGAGCACGTGATGCGTCGACCCATGATCTCGACGCGGACATGGTACCGTCGCCCCGGGACCGGCACGGCATCGCAGTACGACAGCTGGATGAAGCCGGGCCCGGTAAGTGCGGTGTATGCTCCAGCGAATCCGCCAAACTGCAGTCGATAGGCGTTGAAGTCGCTTTCCTCAGGAAGGTGATCCGGCTCTATGTCTCCTTCGCGCACATAGAAGACCGACAGGTCGCCGATGTGTGCTCCTGGCAGCACTTCGCAATCGTACTCGATGGCGGTATCGCCGAGCAGCCGTTGGGGATGGAAGATCAGCGACTCGCCATCGCTCGCCGATACCAAGCGCCCGTCGCGACGCACGAATGAGCCCAGGACAGGCTTCCAGCGCGTTATCCAGGTGTCGTCCGAGAATTCCTCGACCAGGATGGGAGAACCCCAGGTCGCGATCTCCTTGAGCTTTTCACCATAGATGAGGACGATGAGCGCGATCGCGAAGGTCGCTGCCGCCGACAATGACCAGAAAAACCGGGCATTGCGCCGATACCATCGCGTGGCCTTTTCGAAGAGGGTATCCCGATGCGCGCTGACTGCGAGGCCGGCCTGGTACCCTTCCAGATCGGCGACGAGTTCCGCGATCGACCGGTACCGCCGAGCAGGATCGGAGCTCATCGCCTTCAGGGCTATATCCAGGAGCTGGACCGGCACCGCCTTGCACTCGGTTTCCGTAGGAAGATCGAACTCTCCCGCGCGCTTCCTGTGCCAAAACTCCTCCTCCCTGTCGCACCACATCGGAGGTCGCAGGGTGAGCGCGTGGAACAGCGTCGCCCCCAGGCACCACACATCCGAAAGCCTATCCGAACCTTCGAGTCGCGCCTGTTCCGGGCTCATGTACAGTGGGGTGCCGAACTGCCGATGATCGGAATCGGAGATCCGGAACGCACTGCCCCAATCCACCAGCAGGATCTCGCCGTAGTTCCCGAGCATGACGTTGTCAGGCTTGATGTCCTGGTGCACGATACCGCGGTCGTGGGCATACGATAAGGCGTGGCCGAGATTGACGAAGATCGACACCAGCTGGTTGAACGAGGCGATGCGGCTGTCGCGCTGCTGGAGCGTCGAGATCGACAGGAGGTCGCCGAGGGAACGGCCCTCGATCTTCTTCATGGTGAAGTACACGCGCCCACGATCGTTGACGTCGATCTCGTAGACCGGGAGCACGTTCGGGTGCTGCAGCGATGCGGTGATCTGCGCTTCATCGATGAACTGATCGATGTCCTCCGCTACTGGCGCCGCGCCCTTGAGGAATTTCACCGCGATCTCGCGCTGGAGGTTGTTGTCCTCGACCGAGAACACGTCTCCGTTGGCGCCTGCTCCGAGCATGCTCAGCCCCTCGAAACGCTCGGCGACGGATCGCTTGCTGGTATATCCGTATTCGAGCAGGCGACGGGTCAAACTGACGCCGCGCAGGTTGTGTTCGGTGGTCGGATCAGTCGGTGCTCGGCGAGACGCCTGGTCCGCCGCGATCGAGGCTGCGTGCACTCCGGCGGGCGAGAAGCCGTTGGCGGGCACCGTGCGCGTGTATGTCGCGCCGGGCGCGGACGTCGGGCCTGGGGGAACCGAGGGCATTGCCAAGTATACCTCACGAAACCAGCGATGTCGCGCAACAGGCAACACAACGCCAGTGCATATATGGATCTACGACGAAGCCACGGCTGCTTTCACTCGGGATGGTGGCGGCGCATCGGAGCCATGGCTCGCTCCATTCGGCGGGTCGACATCAATCCGCTCCATACTCCGCCATGATCCATCCATCTCGTCAGGTGTTCCATGCTGATACGATCGTGGCGTCCCTTCACAACCCGGGGTGATCATGCAAACCACGATCTGTGCGCCGAACGCTCCGGTGGCCGCTGGCCACAGCGCTTTCTCCCACCTCGCGATCCTCATGGCTGGAGTGGTCCTTCAGGTCGCTTCGTCCAGTTCATGGGCCGCGGATCCCACCCCCACCACCGGATACACCTTCCTCGCATATCATTCCGGAGCGACCTCGGTTCCGGCGACGGATTGCCGCCTCGAATCGCTGCAGCCGTGGAACGGCAGGATCCATTCCTCCTTCAGCGCCACCGAGGATGGCCCGGCATTCCTCGCGGCCTTCGATCCCCAGAGCAACACCTTTGGTCCTGCCTGGCAGGCCGGAACCAAGTACGTCGATCGCCTGAAGCCGATCGGCGGCAAGCTGTACGCCTCTTCGGGTCGGAATATCGGACCGGTTGCCGGCAATCTGTTCGTCGCAGATGCGGCGGGCACCTGGTCGACGATCATGTTCGAACCGAAGGCGTTGCACATCTACGAGGTCACTGCCCTCGGCACCGATATCTTCGCCTTCGGTTCCGGACCCGAAGGTTCGATGCCCACCGGCGTGGCCTACCGCAGCACCGATGGTGGAGCTACCTACACCATCTCGTACGAACACGCGACCGATCCCTACCTCAGCGCCCAGGAACAGCGGAATTGGCCGCAATGGCTGACGCGTTGTTATTTGGGAGGCGTCCTCAACGGAAAGCTTTACACCCAGGAAATCCAATATGTCCCGGCACCGGTCGGCAGCGAATATGTCGAGGCGCCCTACGATATTTATATGCTGCCGACGGCCAGTGCGCGCGTCTTCGATCCGGCAGTCGGCTCCTGGAAGCCTGCTCCGCGGATGTTCCCCGCGTCGATCACTCGCGCCCGCGGATACGCGCAGGCCAACTTCCTCGGCAAGCTCGTCTACCAGACCGCCGGTCCTTACAGCGCCGCCGAGTTCCTGAACAACGACCTGTTCACCTACGACGGTGCGCAGGCGACGCTGGTCACGATGCCGAGCAAGATCAAGAATTTCATCGTCGACGGATCCTACCTCTATGCATTGGGGTCGGATTCGGTGGTCAGACGGACAGCGGACTTGCAGAACTGGACGGTGATGGGCACGGCCCCCGCCATCTCGCGCTCGCTCACGGTGATGAACGGTCGCATCTACATCGGTGGCGGCGATGCGGGCATCTATGTCCTGGGTAACGGTCAGCAGCCTCCGTCCAACCAATCCCCGGTGGCCCGCGCCACCCCACAGACATTCAGCGGCACGGCGCCGGCGACCGTGTCCTTCAGCGGTGCGGGGTCGACCGATGCGGATGGCACCATCGCTTCCTATGCGTGGGTGTTCGGCGACGGCACGACCGGTTCGGGGAGGACCATCAACCACACCTACACCAACGCCAATACGTACACGACGACCCTGACCGTGACCGACAACCTCGGTGCGATGAACGCGGTTTCCATGACGATCACCGTCACCGCACCCGCTCCCGGCAACCAGGCGCCGGTCGCGCGGGTTACCGCGAGCACGACCACCGGCACCGCGCCGATGGCGGTGTCCTTCGACGGCTCGGGCTCGACGGATGCCGACGGCACGATCGCCTCGTATGCGTGGGATTTCGGCGACGGCACCTACGGCTCGGGAGTGAGCGCGAGCCACACCTACACCGCTGCCGGTACCTACACCGCGCGACTGACCGTGACCGACAATGCCGGTGCGACGAACATGAAGCCTCAGATGATCACCGTGACTGCGCCGCCCCCGTCAGCCAGCGGTCCGATGGCGGCATGGAACTTCGATGAGAACAGCGGCTCGACCGCAGCGGATGCCACCGGCAACGGCCATACCGGCACGCTGCTCTCCGGAGCCGCATGGGCGGCGGGGAAAACCGGCGCGGCGGTGTCGTTCGACGGCGCGAACGGCCAGGTCTCGGTTCCGGATTTCGACCCGCCCACCGACGTGACCCTGGAAGCGTGGATCTACCCGGCCCAGAGCTCGGGCGTCGATCGCATCATCATCAACAAGGATAACAGCGAGTACGACTTCCGAATCGATGAACGCGGCAACCTCTTCGGCCAGGTCGGCAACGTGGGGCTCACCGCCACCGCATTCGATGTCGGCAGCGCGGCCAACGCCAATCGCTGGTACCACATCGCCTACACCTTCAACGCGGCGACGGACACGGCCAAGCTCTACCGCGACGGGGTCGAGGTCGCCAGCGGTACGAACACCGCGAGCATCTCGAACCAGGCGACCGAGCTGCGCATCGGCCGGCACAGCCAATTCGACTTCGGCACCTTCGCCGGGCGCATCGACCAGGTGCGCATCTTCGCCCGCGCGCTGAGCGCGTCCGAAGTTCAGACCGATGCGACCGTCCAGCCGCCGCAGCCGACCGGTCTGATCGCGCGTTGGCGCCTGGACGAGGGCAGCGGTACCGTCGCCGCGGACGCCTCCGGCAACAACCGCACCGGCACGCTCGGCTCCGGCGCCGCCTGGGCCGCGGGCAAAGCAGGTACGGCGGCCAGCTTCAACGGTTCGAACGGCCAGATATCGGTGCCGGACTTCAACCCGCCGACCGACCTGACGCTGGAAGCGTGGATCTATCCCGGCCAGGCATCCGGCATGGATCGCATCATCATCAACAAGCACAACAGCGAGTACGATCTGCGCATCGACACCAACGGCAATCTCGCTGGCCAGGTCGGCAACATCAGCCTGGTGGCCACCGGTTTCGACTTTGGCAGCGCGGCCAACGCCGATCGCTGGTACCATGTCGCCTATACCTTCGACGCCTCGACCAAAACCGCCAAGCTCTATCGCGATGCCGTCGAGGTCGCGAGCGGCACGAACACAGCGAGCATATCGAACCAGGCGACGGAGCTGCGCATCGGCCGGCACAGTCAGTTCGACTTCGGCTCGTTCCTCGGACGCATCGACGATGTCCGCATCTACGACCGCGCGTTGGCTGGGTCGGAGGTGTCCTCCGATTCGCAGAATCCAGCCGCGGGCAGTACGGTGGCAACGCAGGTCGTCGCCGATGCTGCGAGCCAGGCGAGCGGCTCTCCATCGCGCGGCTGCGGACTCGGCACTGGCGTGGCGATGATCCTCCTGGCGCTCGGCCTCGCTTCGGCTCATCGTGGCGGACATCGGGATCGCCGACCGCAGGCTCGCAGCTGATCACATCGGCCGGCAATCAGCAGCGCGCCTCGTCATCGGGATGTACCTGGGCTGCTTGGGCTGCTTGGGCTGGGCTCGCTTTCGCTGCCCCGACGGAATCAGCCCGCTGTCATCACGACCCCGGAACAGGAGCGATCGCAGGTCGCGCCGGGGCGTGATGGCTGGGCAGGCCCCTGGTTTTCAGCGGCCTGCCGCATGCACCATCATGCCGCTACGACTGCGCACGCCGCACCCGTCGCTCCCAATACCAGGCGTACACGCAGGGAACGGTGAACACGGACACCAGGTTCACGCACATGCCGCCGATGATCGGCAGGGCCATGGGGGTCATGATCTCGGAGCCGCGACCATCGAGCCAGAGCACGGGGGCGAGGGCTGCGATCGCAACGACGTTGGTCATCAGTGCGGGCCGGATGCGGCGGAGGCCTCCGGCGATCACCCGTTGCCGCACCGCCTGGACGTCGGCGGGAACATCCTTGAAGAGCTGATCGAGATAGATCCCGATCAGGATGCCGTCGTTGAACATGGTTCCCAGGAGGGCGAGGAAGCCCACTGCCACAGCGATGGTCAGCTGGACATCCCACGCCCACAGCGCCAGCAGCGCTCCCCCGACGGTGACGGGCAGATTCGCGCAGACGATGACAGCCGTGGTCATCCAGCGCCGGGTGCCCAGGTAGATCAGGATGACCATGAGGCACAGCGAAGCGCCGATCACCACCCGCATGATGCGGTCCGCGCGCGCTTGATTCTCTGATCGTCCGACCCAGCGATAGGTGGTGTTCGCGGGCTGCTCCAGCGACCCGTCGCGGATGGCCGAGGCGATACGTCGATTGCTTTCGGCCACGACCTCCTGTGCGACTCCTTCGGCCGGATTCATGAAGACATGAGATACGCGCTTGCCGTTCTCGGAGCGCACGCTCATCGGCCCGATCGTCCAGGTCAGCGCGTGCGGATGGGGACGTATCGAGTCCAGGCGCATTCGCCCGCTCGCGAGAGCGAGGGCGATCGCCGGTGGAAGCGACTCGCCTGCGGGCACGGTCATCTCCACCTTCCCAGGCGCGACGATGGTCAGGTTGCGCGCATGCTCGGGGGTGAGCCCGCGTCGGATGTCGAGCGGGTCGAGAGCGGGATCGCATGTCAGCAGGTGGATCTGGGGTGGCTTCACCAGGCTCGAGAGCGTGATCGCACCATGGCCTCCGACCATGAGGCCGACCTGGGTCAGCGCCAATTCGTCGGGGTCATCACGCCGCTCGCGCGCATACCGCAGGCGCACCGCATAGCGCTGGTTGGCTTCGATGGTCGCGGCCACCGGCATGCCCCCGAGGGCAGCCTCGACCGACATCATGGCCCCCTCGCGGTCGAGCCCGTAGCGCGCCAAGCGCTGATCATCGAGCCGCACCTCGGCATAGGGCTTGCCGTCCTCGCGTTGGGCGCTGACGTCCACCGCACCTGGAACCAGCCGCAGGATGCGTTCGACCGCTTCGGTGAAGCGTTGGACATCGTGGCGGTCATCCCCGGCCACCTGCAGTGCCACTGGGCTCTTGATGCCATCGGCGAGCATGACGACGCGGGCCTCGATCGGCTGCAGCCAGGAAGGCGCGACCCCGGGAATATCGGTCGCTTCAGCGAGCGCGGCGCGCACCTCGGTCAACGTCCGGGGCCGGCGCTCGGTCGTTCCACCTGGCGTCGGCACATCGACCTCGGGCCAATCGCGGTAGGGCTTCAACTGGATCACCGTCTCGACCATGCCGGTGGGGGCGGGGTCGAGCCCACTCTCGGCGCGGCCGAGCTTGCCCATCAGGGAGGCGACCTCAGGGACCGCGGCGATCGCGCGATTCTGGCTCTGCATGATGCGCAGGGACTCGCCGATGCCCCCTTGGGAGAGGATGCTGGGCATGAACAGCAATCCCCCTTCATCCAAGGGCGGCAGGAAGCCATCGCCCAGTCCCGGGAAAGCAGCTCTCAACCAGCGATCCGCACCCGTGGTCCGCAGGTCCACGCCGCAGGATCCAGCGACCGCACGCAGAGGCGCGGACAACCGGGAGTAACCGCTGCCCGCCAGGAATCCCGCCACCGCGATGAGCACACACGTGCCGAGGAAAAGCCGTTTGTGATCAAGGATCCGCGTCAGGATCCAGCGGTAGGCGACCTGGATCCCATGGCTGACCGGCGCCTGCGATGCTGGCCTGAGACGTTCTCCGCCGAAGGTCCACACCACCCAGGCGGAGAGCATGCCCATCACCGGCGCGGCGACCCATCCCGATACCTCGATGCGCCAACGACCATGATCCATCGGCACCGCGAACCCGTTGGCGAAGCAGAAGACGACGATCGCACCGATGATGACAGCGGCTGCGATGCGGATCCACCGAGGCGCCTGCCATGGCGGCAGGAGGAGACGGCAGAGCATCGGCACCAGGAAGAGTCCGAAGATGGCAGCGGAGGCGATCGCCAGGGTCTTGGTCGCCGCAAGCGGTGCGAACAGGCGACCTGCCTGTCCATCGAGGGCGAATATGGGCACGAACCCGACGATGGTGGTGAGGCTGGCCGTGATGATCGCGGGCGAAACCTCGCTCACTCCGCTGCGCACGGTCTCGACGATCCGCGCGTCCCACGGCGATCCGGGCATGGACTCGCCCGCTTCGGCCAAGCGCTGCTGCAGCGCGGTCAGGCGCTGGAAGATGTTCTCGGCGACGACGATCCCCATGTCGACCATCACGCCGATCGCGATCGCGATCCCGGCCAGGCTCATGAGATTGGCTGGGATTCCGCAGGAATGCATGGCGAGGAAGGTGGCGAACAAGCCCAAGGGCAAGGTGATCGAGATCGCGATGCACGAGCGCACATGCATGAGGAACGCCATCACCACCAGGATCGTCACGATCAGCTCGTGCATCATCGTGTGATGGAGCGTCGCTCGCGTCTCCTGGATCAGCAGCGACCGATCGTAATACGGTACGACTTCCAGCTCGTCGCGAGCGAGCGCCGACGACAATTCGTCCAGGCGGGCGCGCACGAGCTGGATCACCGACGTGGGGTCGGCTCCTCGGCGCATAGAGACGATGACGCCTGCCTGCTCGCCGTGCTCGTCGCTCAGGATGCCTTGTCTGGAGGCGCCGCCCACGCTGATGGTGGCGATGTCCTTCAGGAACAGACCCGCTCCGGATTTCCGCTCGCCACGCACGATGATGGATTCGACATCTCCAACCGAGCGCAACGCCCCCACCCCTCGGACCATGGCTTCCAGGCCAGCATTCTCGACGCTCATGGCTCCCACGTCGCGCCCAGAGCGCTGGAGCGCCATCGCCACCATCTCCATGCTGAGCCCCTGCTCCTCGAGGCGCAGCGGATCGACATCGACGTGGTATTCGCGCACGACTCCGCCGACCGGAGCGGCTTCTGCGACACCGGGAATCGATCTCAGACTGGGAACGATGGTCTGGTCGATGATGCGACGACGTGCCTCGATGTCGCGTGGGCCCTGCACGGTGAACGCGAAGACCTGGCTCATCGCGGTGGTGTCGGGGGCGATCCGCGCGACCACATCCTTCGGCAGGTGGCCCTGTAGGCTGCTCAGGCGTTCGATGATCGCAGCACGCGCATCCGCGATGCCGACCCCCGCAGAGAAAAGCACCTGGACGAATGCCGCGCCTGGCAACGTCGTTCCCCGCACGGTGCGGGCTCCGGCGACGCCTTGGAGGTCTGAAGCGATGCGCGATGTGACTTGGACGTAGACATCCTCCGGGCTGCGCCCCGGCCACTGAGCCGTGACCACCACCTGCGGGTCCGACAGGTCGGGAATCGCGTCGACGGCGAGACGCTGGTATGCCCAGTACCCGCTCGCCAGGATCGCGATCGCCAGGGTGGCGATGATCAGCGGATTGCGGATCGCGAGCGCGATCATGACGTTCAGGGCCGCGCAGGTGGCACGGAACCGTCCGGGAACAGCAGGCAGGGAGTGCCCGCTAGCTGCGCCTGGCTATCGATCAGGAATGCGCCCTGGGTCGCGACGACATCGCCAGCGCTCAATCCGGACAGCACGATGTAGCGGTCGTCGCCGTGTGCATCTTCCAGGCGGGGACCCAAGACGAGTTCGGCCAGCACGAACGACTTCCCATCTGACATCTGTTTCCAGGCGACGTTCCGCACTCCCGTTGACAGCACGGCGCTCTTGGGGACCTGGACGAAGGTGCCCCAGGATGTGGCATCATCGGGATCGGCTGCTTCGAGATCCTCGCCGATGTTCGCCTGGAAGCGCGCTGAGATCATCGACCCGCCGAAGATGCGATGCTTGGCATCCTCCACGAATACGCGCGCCTCTCGAGCCCGGATATCGGGAAGGATGTCGGGCGACAACCAGCCGATGCGCGCATCGAGGTCCGGCATCTCCCCGTGATCATCCGAGGCGACGATGACGCGCTGTCCGACACGCAAGAATCGCGACTGCATTTCGGGCACGTGGACGATCAGGGTCAGCGACACGGGAGCCAACGTGAACAAGGTCTGGTAGCGCTGGATGGATCCGCCGGCGCGCAGCCGTGGAACCGGCTTGCCGTCGGGAAGACGCTCGGGAAACGAGAGCCGCCCAGCGAACGGACTGACGATCGATACGGTCTCGGACGGCTGAGCCCCCGCGAGGATCGCCTGGCTCACATGGGCGAGGCCCCAACCCGCGAACTGTTCGGAAACAGAGGAGATCACCTGCTGGTTGCCCTCGCGATGTGCGTCGGCGAGCTGCCGTTGCAGTGCGGCGATTGCCGGGCTGGTGACGTCGATCAAGGGCTCGCCAGCTGCGACGTCCGACTCGCGGGCGAGCATGGGCGTATGCAGCCGAACCACCTCGCAGTCGAAGAAGCTGGTGATGATGCGCTGGAAGCGCGCATCATAATGGGCGGTTCCATATCCGCGCACCTGCACCTGCGCCGGTCCCGAGGCGACGGACACCGTACTGATACCCATGCGGCGCCGTTGCTGGGAGGTCAGCGCTCCAGCCTGCACCATCTCCATGACCATGCCACACTGCGGACACCGCCCGTCCTGGGTGCGGGGACCGACATAATCCATCATCGCGCAGGCCCAACGCTCGTCTGCAGATGCGGCGGTCGAGGTTCCGCTGCTCGTGGTGGCTGATCTGATCCCCGTCAGCAACCAGACCGAAACGATCACCACGACCACGACCACGACCACACCGAGCAGCGAAGCGAGCAGACTCCGACGTCTTCCGAGGTGCAGCGTCATCCCCTACTCGCTCCGACCGCGCGAATGATCAGGCCTGCGGGCGACCTGAACGGATCCGAGCCATGGCGAAGAGCGAGAACGCGAGAGCCGCAAGACCTCCTCCCAAGCCGCAGGCTCGGCTCCCCCCAGCCGCCCCGAGGGTTCCAGAGGATAGGGACGTCGATGTGGTCGCTGAGGTGCTCGGCGCCCCATAGGCCACCACGCTGGAGATCTCGGCGTCGCCGAGAGCGCGCCCGAAGAGCATGACCTCATCCAGCGAGCCCTTGAAGGAGCCGAAATCGAATTGGCTATGACGCCCGATCCGCAACTGCGTCGACTGGTCGCTGATGGAGCCGGAATTGGTCCCACTCGCCACCAGCTGCCCATCGCGGAACAGTTTCTGGGTATCCGCGGAGCTGTCGAAGACAAAGGCGACATGGTACCATTTTGCCACATTCTCCGGCGCATTAAAATCGAATGACGGGTCAGAAATCGTAGTGCCACCCGCAGTCCCCATCAGCTGTCCATCGCCCGAGATGCGGAAGTCGTATTCGGCATTGTGCTTGTTGACGATGATGGTGTCGACTCCGGGATTGCCGCTGGGCAGGATCCAGGCTTCGATGGTGATGCTCGCCGGGGGCGCGAAGTCGGCGATCTCCACGCGGTCATCCACTCCATCGAATCGCAACGCTCCGTTTCTCCTGCCTGCGGTCCAGGAAGGACCGGATACCAGCGTCCCGGTCCGGCCGAAGCCTGAGCGATCGTTCGCGGTGGTACCCGCACCTTCATCGAAGGTCCAATGTCCGATGAGACCGGCGGGGAGCACGGTGATCTGGGAGACCTCCGAGGTGGTCGCGAGACCGAGATCGTCGGTCGCTGTGGCCGTGATGCCGTAGCTTCCCGCCGGGACATTGCTCCAAACGACGGTGAAGGGTGCTGCGGTCGCCGTGCCGAGCAGGGTCGTGCCCTGGAAGAACTCGACTTTGGCGACAGAACCATCGCTGTCGCTGGCGGTAGCGGCGAGCGTCACGCTCGCTGGCGAGTTGAACACCGATCCGCCCGCGGGGTTGGTGAGTGACACCGCTGGCGCGGCATTCGTCGTGGTCGCAGTCAAGCGCAGGTAGTCGATATTGCCGACCCACCCAGTGGCGCCGTTGGAGTCCATCGCGATGCGCACGATCTGCGGACCCGCGATGAGGTTCACGGTCGTGCCCACCACCTGCCAGGTATCCCAGCCTCCGGTGTCTGGAATCGCCATGGTGCCGGTCTCGTCCGCGCCTGCGAATTCGACATGGAAGGTGCCGCCGCCGCCCGCGGAGGCGACGCGCGCCTCCAAGGTGTAGGTGCCCGACGCAGAGACGTTCACCGAATATTCCAGCCACTCGCCGGCGCTGATCCAACCGACTCCGAAGCCACCGCCAATCGCCTCGATGTCGACAGACTCGTTGATGCGGTAAGCACCGCCATTATTCGATCCATCCGCGTCCTGATAGGCGACGCCCTGACCGCCGGTATCGAAATCCTCAGCCTGGATGGTTCCCGGCACAGCGCGCGCGGTACCACCGTACGGGCCCTGCGTCGTCGCCGCGCCGACCGTGATCGACACGGCCGTCGAGATCGTGACCAGACCGAGATTGTCGGTGGCGCGTGCGCTGATGCTGTAGCTGCCTGCGGGGACATTGCTCCACGGAGCGGTGTACGGCGATGCGGTCACCGCGCCGAGCAGGGTCGTGCCCTGGAAGAACTCGACCTTGGCGATGGAGCCATCGCTGTCGCTGGCGGTGGCCGCGAGCGCCACGCTCGCCGGGGCGTTGAATACCGATCCACCGGCGGGACTGGTGAGAGAAACCGTCGGCGCAACATTCGCCGCGGTCGCGGTCAAGCGCAGGTAATCGATGTTTCCGACCCAACCGGTGGCGCCATTGGCGTCCATCGATATGCGCAGGATCTGCGGACCCGCAGCGAGGCTCACTCCCGTCTTGGTCACGATCTGCCATGCGTCCCAGCCACCGGTGTCGGGGATCGCCATCGTACCACTCTTGTCCGTGCCAGCGAATTCGACATGGAAGGTGCCGCCGGCGCCCGCGGAGGCCACGCGAGCGTCGAGCACGAAGGTGCCAGCCGCGGCGACATTCACAGAATACTCGAGCCATTCACCTGCACTGATCCATCCGACTCCGAAGCCGCCGGTGATCGCACTGATGTCGACAGACTCGCTGGTGCGGTAGTCGCCGCCGTTGTTGGATGCATCGGCATCCTGGTAGGCGATCCCCTGGCCCCCGGTGTCGAAGTCCTCGGCTTGGATGGTTCCCGGCACAGCGCGCGCGGTACCACCGTACGGGCCTTGCACCGTCGGCGCGTTGACCGTGACCGACACGGCCGTCGAGTTCGTGGCCAGACCGAGATTGTCGGTGGCGCGAGCGCTGATGCTGTAGGTGCCCGCAGGGACTGCGGTCCAGGAGAAGGAATAGGGACTGGTCGTATCGGTGCCGATCAGGGAGCTGCCTTGGAAGAACTCGACTTTCACCACCGAACCGTCGCTGTCTCCCGCGGTGGCGGACATCGCGATGGTCGCGGGGGCGGTGAACGAGGCACCGGTCGCGGGGCTGGTCAGCGTGACGGTGGGCGCCTGATTCGCAGCGGTTGTGACGGTGATGGAGACGACGGTCGATGTCCTGGCGAGACCGAGGTTGTCCGTAGCACGCGCGGTCAGGCTGTAGGCACCGGCTCCGACGTTGTTCCACGAGAAGCTGTACGGACTGGCGGTATCGGTCGCCAACAGGGTCGATCCCTGGAAGAATTCGACCTTCGCGACGCTGCCGTCGCTGTCCGCCGCCGAAGCTGTCAGCGTAATGGTGGCCGGAGCGGTGAATGAGGCATTCACTGCCGGACTGGTGAGGGCAACCGTGGGTGGCTGATTCGCCGGCGCCGAGCCTGTACCGAGACGGACGAACTTGCCGACCGACGGGATGTCGTCGACCATCGCGAAGACGAGATAATTGCCTGGGGGGACGATCTTGGGGTCACTCGGGACGGAAACGGTCAGGCGGCCTGCGTTGCGGGTGAAGCTCAACGGCAGGGTCCGCTGCGGGCCGGTATCCAACCAGTGCGTGGTGGCCCGCGCGCCCAACAGCATGACCTGGGTCACCGACGCGGTCAGCGACACATCCATGGTGAACGTGGCGCCGCGCGTGAGATCCGTGGCCGAGATCGCATCGATGCGCGGCCGCACGCCGCGGAAGAGGTACGGCGGCGAGTACATCTCGATGCGCGTGTCGCTGGTATCGCTACCTGCACCGCCGGTTTCGAAGATCCGGCCGTCTGGCAGTAGAACCGCCATGCTATGATAGTGGACGGGGCGGTTCATGTTGGCGGCCGGACGCCAGCTGTTGGTCAGGGGATCGAAGATGTCCGAAACGTTGGTCACGTTGTCCGCATACGGCGGTTGATTCACCAGAGGCGGCGCTCCCGCAGAGGGACCGATGTATTCACCGCCGAAGCACAACACCCGGCTGTCAGGCAGCGTCAGCGCCTCTGGCCGAGCGCGCAGGTGTCGCGGAGTCGGCCCTTTCGACCAGGTCTCCGTGGTCGGATCGTAGAATTCCGCCATCGATGGATTCGCTACGCTGCCGGTCGGTTTGATGCCGATGGCCATGATGCGGTCGTCGGCCAGCGGAACGATGACGTGGTCGCAATGGTCGCCGGTGATCGCGTATTCACGCTGTTGCACGAAATTTCCGGTGTTCCGCCACAGTGATGTCCCAGCATTGAACCGCTGGGCGTACCGCCACGTCTTCAGCACCTCGCCGTCCTTGAGCAGGATGCTCGGCGGCATTTCGGTCGGCAGCTCGATGCTGTTGGCCGTGTAGGTCCACCGGTTGCTGGCGGGATCATAGACCTCGCAGGTGTCCGTGCGGCCGTAGCCCTCGGCCTGGGCTTCGCCAGCCACCACCAGGATCCGCTCGTCGGCTAAACGCACGATTCCGGGATACCAACGGCCCTCGTTGAGATTGGAGAGGAATCCCCACGAATTGGACTCGCGCCTGAAGTACTTCGTGGTCCGGAGCACGCCCGTCTGCGGGAAACCCGCGCTCGAACCGCCTGCGATGAAGACATCGCCATTGGACATCAGCGTACCGGCGAAGCATCCCGCCGATTGGCCGCTGGCTGGCGCGTAGGCTACGGCATTGGTGGCGACATCGTAGATCACCACGTCGGTGCTGTCGTGGCAGAGGAACACTTCGCCGAGATTTCCCTTCGGCAGCAGGATGGCGTATCCCGTTCCGCCCAGGTTCTCGCCGGTGGCCACTCCCGTCAGATCCCAACGTCCGAGCTCCGATTCAGCACCCGGAGTGAACGATCTCGTGACGGACGCCCCGGAGACGGTGATGCCGGTCTCCTGGTACTGGTATCGCCGCGCAGCGAAACCCAGCCGATAGGTGCCATCGGCGACCGTGGGGAACGAATAATTTCCCGAGCCATCGCTGCGCACCTCCTGGAACGCGGATGGACTTCCCGCGCTGCCAGAAAAGAGCGTGAGGCGAGCATTCGCAACTCCGACAGACCCGGTCACCGAGGCGGCGACGAGCGGCACCATCGTGCCGATGCTGATCAAGGTGGAGCAGAGCACGAGGCGGCGGAGCGATGTGGACATGGTGTCTCCAGAGTCGGGTTACCAGCTGATGTCCGCCCTCGAGGGGATGTTTCCATCCAAATCGACGTCGACGCTAAAACGTCTGAATGGCTGATAAAACCAGGGAATATTTTGCGAAAATAATCGCCATGCTATCGCTCTCGGATGAGCTGCGATCAATCCCGTCCATGCTTCCGCCGCTTCCTCCATCTCCCATCTCACCGGCTACGCTGCGCTCATCAGCTTCGGCTAGGTGCCGGCTGATGGCTCGCGCTTGAGTTCCTGTGGTCGATTGGCCCCACGATGACACCGTGATGGGACATGTAGGCTTGCGGAGAAAGCCCCGTCGATCGGCGGAACAGACGGCTGAAGTACAGCGCATCATCGTAGCCGAGCGAGAGTGCGACCCTGCGCACGGTGGTGCGCGCTGCCAGCAAGCGCTCCTTCGCCAATTCGATTTTCTTCCTCAGGATATACTCGCCCACGGTGCATCCGAGCTGATCCTTGAAGACCCTCGAGAGATGATGCCTGCTGACCCCCACGTGCTGCGCGACATCCGACAGCGAGATCTGATGATCGATAGCGCTCGTGATGTAGGACAGGGCGCGGGTGATGTGCAGGGAATTAGCGGGGTGCTCGACGTGACCAGCGTCGAGATCACTGATGACCTGGCATGACACCCGCTGCAGGAACAGCAGGAACAACGCATCGGAGGCGAGCGCGAATCCTGGCTTCGCCCCGTTCTGGTGGTCGAGGATGGCCAGGAAAGTCGTCGCAGCCGAAGTGCGATCGGCGATGGAGATGCGATCCGGAAGATGCAGCGCACGGTCGTGGCCAGAGGCGGCGGCATCGATGCTGGATACGACGCTCGCCCATTCGGCGAGTTCCTGGCCGCGCAGGATGGCGGTGGGCAGGCCGAACGAGAAGTGCGAATGGAAGACGGAGAGGCGTCCTCTCACCTGGAAACGAGGCATGCCGAACGACTGTCCCGGATGGCAGAGGAGCAGTTCACCTTCCTGCAGCATCGACTGCTGGCCGTCGATCTGGACCGCGATCTCGCCAGATGCCACGTAGTGCACCTCGGAGGTCGAGCAGGGCCGCGCCGCGAAGGGCGTGGATCTTTCGGAATGGACATGCAGGACGCGATGGATCTTCGTTGCGTGCGCCATCTTGGACAGGTCGAAGGTCCTGACGATCGACTGCAGCAAGGGGCTGGCATCGGCCATACGTGAGGTCCTGGCATCCATGGTCTACATCGGCGCGGAAACGTGCGTCCGGTGGGTTCCCGCGGAATCGACTCCGTCGAACCGGGACGACACGCTCCTTATCCCAGGCGGGATGATCCAGGCAATGCGGTGCATCCCAGGATCCAGGCAGGCGGGTAGGTCACCAGCGCGAGCCTTCCGCCGTCTTCAGCCGTGGGCTATGGTGCGCGAGCCATGGCGCCTTGCTGGCCCAGTGCGCTGGCACGCGCAGCGAGATGACGCAGCGCATCGACGACGAGTCCGATAGATTCGAATCCGACACGACTGCTCGGCTCATCAGGCATGGGCGTCTCTGTCGCGACGGATCCCGCTGGGCGGGGCCGATCGGCTTCGACGCGCACGACCAGTTGGAAGTGATGCGGATCGCCACCGTCATCGTCATCGACCATCACCCGCACGGTCCGCTGTTGCGTCGTCGGACCCGGTGTGATCGAGAGCACCACCACGATGGTCCCGTCAACTCCGGGTGCGTAACGGAAGTCATCGATCGATACACTCACGCAATCGCAGGTCGGCTTGGCGACATGCACGCGCGCCATGGCATCGCCGGCATTGGTGAACGGGAAGCGCGCGACAATGTCATGACCGGTCTGGTCCATCGTGAACACGCGTTCCGTCGAGCCGAAGCGGATGTCGGCGGCATCGGCGACAGGGGCCAAACCGATCAGCACCACTGCCATCGCGATCAGCCATGAGGAAGGCGCGACGCGCGACACGATCAGACCCCCGTCCGCCGGCGCCGCGCATTCCCACCCGCAAGCGCCAGGAGCACAAGCAGCATGGCCATGCTGCTTCCGAATCCGCAAGCTCGGCCCGAAGCCCCATTGGCCCCTATGTCCTGGGTGCCCACGGCATCCACGATGGTGATGGCGAGGCTCGCCGATCCGGCACCCGATCCGTTGCTCGCACCGAGCGTCACGAGGAACACCCCGGCGGCAGAGGGGGTGCCAGCGATGACCCCGGTGGTTGCATTCAGGGACAATCCGGCGGGCAAGCCTGCCGCGGAATATCCAGTCGGCGCATTGGTCGCGGTGATTGAGAATGAGAACGGAGCGCCGACGACACCGGATGCATTGGCAGGGCTGGTGATCGCAGGGACGACGGGATCCGCGGCAGCGATCGTCAGGGTGAGCGTCGCGCTTCCCGAACCGCCGGCGTTGCTTGCCGTGATGGTGACCGTGGACGTCCCGGCCGCGGTCGGCGTTCCGGAGATGACCCCCGTAGTGGCGGAGACGGTCAATCCGGCGGGCAGCCCAGTGGCGCCGAACGAGGTCGGGCTTCCAGATGCAGTGATCGCATACGCGAACGAGTTGCCGACCGTACCGCTCGCCGTGGTCGCGCTCGTGACCACGGGCGGTGCCGGATTCACGGTGAGCGTCAGGGTCCTGGTGCCGGTGCCGCCCGCGTTGGTCGCGCTCAGACTGACCGTGAACGTGCCCGCGACCGTCGGCGTACCGGAGATGACCCCGGTTGCGGTATTGATCGTCAATCCGCTCGGAAGTCCCGAGGCCGCGTAGCTCGTCGGCGCATTCGTCGCCGCGATGGTATAGGAGAACGCCAGGCCCACGCGGCCGGTCGCGGTCGCCGCGCTGGAAATCACGGGCGGTGCCGGATTCACGGTGAGCGTCAAGGTGCTGGTGCCGGTTCCGCCGGCATTGGTGGCGCTCAGCGTGATCGTGAACGTGCCCGCAACCGTCGGCGTACCGGAGATGACCCCGGTTGCGGTGTTGATCGACAATCCGCTCGGAAGTCCCGTGGCCGCGTAGCTCGTCGGCGCATTGCTCGCCACGATGGTGTAGGAGAACGCCAGGCCCACGCGGCCGGTCGCGGTGGCAGCGCTGGAGATGACGGGAGCGCTTGGCGTGGAACCGGTGACGGTGATGGTCACGTTGGCGCTGGAAACGCCCCCCTCATTGTCGCGGACCAGCAGGAGCGCCTGGTAGGTTCCCGGGGACGTGTAGGTGTGGGTGATGGTCTGCCCGGTTCCGGTCGAGCCATCCCCGAAGCTCCAGTCCCAGGCGATGATCTTGCCGTCATCAGACGATCCGCTGCCCGAAAAGACAACGGTCACCGGCGCAATGCCGCTGGTACGATCGGTGGTGATGGCGGCGGTGGGTTTGGACGACGAGACTTCGCTCACGGTGAAGGTGACCGTGCGCGTGGTGAGGTTGCCGGCATTGTCCGCGATGCGCGCGGTCATGGTCACCGCCGTGAACGAGGGGAGATCGCGCGGAGCGCGGAGCTGAAAGACGTATCCGCCCACATCCTTGCGTTCGAAGAGATCGCTGATGTCCGCTCCGACGGCACGCCCTCCGGTCGCGGGGTTGCCGGTGCCGAGAGCGACATTGAACGACACGCGCAGCGAAGCCAGGTCGATGCCGGTCTCGCCATCGGCGTATTGCAGCGAAATGCGCGGGTCCGCCGACCAATGCTCGCTGGTGGGGCCGAGGATCGCGAGGGCTGGAGCGGTGGTATCCGTCCCGGCCACCGCCGCGGGCATGACCGCCGTGATTTCTGGAGCCGGATCGCTGGCCTTGGTCTCGTTGCCGACGTGCACGACGGTGTAGCGATAGGTCACTCCGCGGCGGGCGCTGCGGTCGATGAACTGCACCTCGTCGTTCGCTCCGATCAGGACCACGTCGGCATCGGCGAGGTAGGCGGTGGTCGTGTTGCGGGTGATGGGGGTGACCAGCGTCTCGTCGGCGTGCGGGTCGATGGCCACGGTCTTGATCAGCTGACGATCGCGCAGGCCGCCGACTTCCGCGCGGGTGCTGCGGTACACCCGGTAGAAGCGCACATTGGATGCGGAAACTGGATGCCGCCACGAGATGGTGGCACCGGAGGCGGTCGCCGACACCAGGCGCAGATCCCGCGGGCGGTCGGCAGGGATGCCATCGGGCGAGCGATAGGTGTTCACCAGGGTGCGCACGCGCGAGCTCTGGTTGCCAAGCCAGATGTCGAGCGACCCGTCGCCGGTGTAATCAGCGACATCCAGGACGAACAGACCGCCGACGCCAGGATCCGCGAAGCGCTGCCAGGAGTTTGGCGAGAAGACGAAGGACCCGGAACCATTGTTTAGGAAGATGGTGACCAGCTGGTTGCGGTCGATCGCCTCCTGATCGTAACCGACGATGTCGAGATCGCCGTCATGATCGAGGTCAGCGAGTTTCACATGCGCCTGCCCGACATAGCCGGTGCGGCCCGCCATGTCGACGCGCGCGCCGGTGACCTCCGAAAAATTTCCGGAACCGTCATTCACCAGGATGGCCAAGCCCACGGTCGGATGGCTGCCCGCATTGTAGCTGTCCATGCAGCCGATGACGTAGTCGAGATCGCCGTCACCGTCGATGTCGCCGAGGGCGCAATTATCGCCGAATCCGGCTCCGCCGCGGCCATCGCCGACGCTCGCGCCATTTCCTGGCAGGTTGTAGACCACGCGCTCGGAGAAGGTCCCGGATCCGTCGTTGATCATCGCGAGGACGACCAGCCGCACGCCGTCCACCATCATCAGATCGAGATCGCGATCGCCGTCGAGGTCGGCAGACAGCACCTCGTTGATGCGCTCGTCCTTGTAGCGCCGAAGTCCCCGCGCGGTGAGCTGCGCATCGCTCAGCACCGAAAAGCCTCCGGAACCGTCATTGACCAGCACGCTGAAATCGAGGGGCGCCAGGCAGGTGCGGAACAGGCAGGTGCCGTGCCCGACGATGAGGTCGACGTCGCCATCGCCTTCGAGATCGGTCTTCGTGATGTCGAGCGCGCTGGAGTCGCTGAACTGCTGACCCATCGCGAAGCGGCCATCGCGGTTGAATTGCGTCACCAGCAATTCGCCGTTGCCGCCCTGGATGCTGTCCGGATCGCCGTCGTTGTCGATGTCGGCCCATTGCGTCGCGTCATTGCCGATGCCATCCTTGTCGCCGAACCGGTATCCGGTCACGGCGTTGGCGGCCGGCGTCATCCGGCCGTTCCCGGTGTTCATGAGCAGGCCGTAGCGCGCCACCAGCGAACGATCGAGCTGCCCATCACCATTGAAGTCGACGAAATCGCCGCTGTAGTAATTGCCGTTGGTATCCCCTGCGTCCGGATTCGTGCCGGTGAAGCTGTACTGGTCCGTGCGCAATGGATCGCTCTGGTCGGTGAATCCAGCCCATGGGTCAACCGCCCAGGCGGTGGACAGCGGCAAGAGCAGGAACACCGCGATGATGACCGCCAGCGCCGACCAGCTGGCCTGGCTTCGGGCGGGGATGCGGACGAGGGATCGGGTCATGTGAGCTCCGTGTCGGTGACAGCTGGATGGCCTGCATCCCTTGATGTCCGCTGCAGACTCGATGTTTTATCCCGTCTCGTCCGTGTCCTGAATGGGGTTGCATCACCGTGTGCGACAGCGGGCTCCTGTCCGGGTCACATCACCGATCGGCGTCTACGAAGCTGGCTCATACGCGGTCTGCCGAGGCATGGCCCAGTCCAGAACATCTCCTCCCGCACGGACATGTGGCTGTATGGGTACCCCCCTTCCTTTGTGCTCGTGGGCTCGCTTTCTTCATGGCTTCGGGCTCCCTGCCCTGCTGCTGCCTGCCTTACTGCTGCCAACCTTACTGCTGCCAGCCTTATTGCTGATAGCGGGGCTGTTCTCGCCGGCATCCCTGTCGGCACAGGTTCCTCCAGTCGTCTCGGCGATCTCCTCCACACCCAGACCCGCAACGATCGGCACGACCGTCACGTTCACCGCCACCGCGAGCGATGCGGACGGAGACGTGCTGACCTACAGCTGGACCTTCGGCGATGGGACCATGCCCACGCCCCCGGCGACCACGGCGACGACGACCCACGCGTTCGCCTCGGAGGGGCACTTCCAGGTGACCTGTCAGGTCTCGGACGGGGTGATCACCCGCTCGCGCACCCGCATCCAGACAGTCTACGAACCGTTCACGACCGCACCCCCTGCAGCATCAGCGACGATCGTGTTCGACGCGGGGCGCAATCGGGTGTGGACGGTGAATCCGGACGCCGGATCCATCGCCGCCATCGACGCAGGGACACTGGTGAAACTGTTCGAAGTCCCCGTCGGCCGCGATCCACGCAGCCTCGCGCTCGCCCCCGATGGCTCGGTGTGGGTCTCCTGTCAACGCGACAGCCAGGTGCATGTGCTCTCCGGCACCGATGGCAGTTCGATCGCAACCATCGCTCTGCCCTATGGGTGCGGCCCGATCGGCATCGCCATGGCTCCGAACGGCGCCGCCTGCTACGTCGCCGCTTCGGCCGCGGGCACCCTGCTCAGGTTTGACACCGCGACCCGGGCGCTCACCGGCACGCTGGCGCTCGGACCGACGCCGCGCGCGATCGCGATCTCAGGAGATTCCAGCCGGATCCTCGTGACGCGCTTCATCTCGCCGGTGGATCATGGCGAAGTCTGGGAGGTGGCCGCCTCGTCGTTCACCCGGACCAGGACGCACCTGCTCGCCTTCGATACCGGCGAAGGCGGGGACAACGCGACCGCCGGACGCGGGGTGCCGAATTATCTCATGCACGTGACCATCAGCCCCGACGGACGGCAGGCCTGGATCGGAGCGAAGAAGGACAACACCGCACGCGGCTTGCTGCGTGACGGAAAGCCGCTCGGCTTCGAGAGCACGGTGCGCTCCATCATCTGCCGCATCGATCTCCAGGCGAATGCCGAGCTGCTGCCGCGCCGGCGCGACAACGACGATCGCGAACTGCCCGCCGCCATCTGCTTCACCCCGCTCGGGGATTACGCGTTCGTCGCCTTCCAGGGCAACAACCGCATCGATGTCATCGACTCCTACAGCAACGCGCGCTACGCCACCGCGATCGATCCGGCCTCGCTGGCACCCCAAGGCCTGTGCCTGGATCCACTGGGGTCGCGGCTCTATGTCCAAGGCTACCTGTCGCGTTCGGTCTCGGCGTACGATGTCAGCGCGGTGACCCAGGCCGACGCCCCGACGGCGACGCTGCTGGGCACCACGCCGACGGTGGCGAGTGAACCACTGACACCGCAGGTCCTGATCGGCAAACGCGTCTTCTACAACGCTGCCGACCCGCGCATGGGCTCCTCCGGCTACATCAGCTGCGCCACCTGCCACCTCGATGGCGGCCACGATGGCCGGGTCTTCGATTTCAGCGATCGGGGCGAAGGGTTCCGCAACACCACCACGCTGCACGGGAAACGGGGAACCGGTCACGGGCGCGTGCACTGGACCGCCAACTTCGATGAGATCCAGGATTTCGAGCATGCCTGCCGCACCGATTTCGGCGGGACCGGATTCATCAGCGACGCCCAGTTCGCGATCGGCACGCGCAACCAGCCACTCGGAGAGTCCAAGGCCGGCCTGAGCGCGGATCTCGATGCGATGGCGGCCTATGTGACCTCGCTGAACTCGATACCGTCCAGCCCGAATCGTTCGCCAACGGGCGCACTGACCTCGGCGGGGTCATCAGGTCGGGCGGTCTTCCGCCGCATGAACTGCCAAGCCTGCCATGGCGGCGCCGATTTCACCGACAGCGCGAGCGGTCTGCTCCACGATGTCGGCACGCTCAAGCCGACCTCGGGCAAGCGCCTCAACGGTCCCTTGTCCAGGCTCGATACGCCCACGCTGCTGGGGCTTTCGGACACCGCGCCCTATCTGCATGACGGATCGGCCGCCACTCTCGACGACGTCTTCCTCCAGGCGCCTGCGGGGAGCGCGCATGGCTTGGTCGCCGATCTCGGTGCTGCGGACCGCTGGGCGCTGGTCTCCTTCCTGGCGCAGATCGACGGCAGCGAACCGATCGTGCAACCGGCCGACCGTCAGCTCTCGGTGGCCGTGACGCGCGACGGATCCCCCTTCGCGGTCCTCATGGCGCTCGCTCCCGAACACGCGCCGCCCGGGGATGTCGCGGCCGCGTCGCGCATCTTTCCCGCCTTGTCCGCGGATGTCACCTACACCGTCACCTTCGGGATGAGCGCGAGCATGCTCGCCACCGGCCTACCCGACCGTTCGCGCGAGGGGAGTTGGCCCGCACTGGCGATCCTGGGCATGCTCGCCGCGCTCACCCTCACCCTCAATGGGCTGCCGGGATCGCATCGCGGTCGTGCCCTGATCCTGATGCTCGGATGCCTGATCTCGTCGACCGCGATGTCCAGCTGCGGCTCCTCGGGAGGAGGAGGCATTGCATCGCCAATCCAGCTGAGCCTGTCGGGTACGGTCACCGATGGCGGATCCCCTACCGCCGGTGTCGCAGTCGATCTGACCGACGGACTCGGTCAGGTGCTCGCTACCGGCACGACGCGAACCGACGGCACCTTCCTGTTCGCCGGCATCCAGACCACGCTAGCGGACGTGCGATTGGTCGTCCGCCGCCGATGATCGGATGTCGACTGGAGCAACTACGGAGAACTGGAGTGGCGGAGGCCGTGCTCCGTGCTCAGTTCTCAGTTCTCCGTCGACAGCCATCTCGCGCTGTGAGACGCGCTACATGGGGCGGATCGCCCCCTGCGACTATCGTCACCTTCGCCGAGCGAATCTACGGCTAAATGACGGAGAACGGAGAACGGAGAACGGTCATCACCCGTCAGGGCTCGACCGTCACCTCGAGCTGCGGTCCGCTCGACCCGCACTCGTGACTGGCGATGGCCAGGTTGCAGCCGTCCGTGGGGACGAGGACCAAGACGATGCCCCCTGTGCCGACCGCACCGGCATCGAGTTCGATCTCGACGACGCCTTCGCGATCCGCGGTGAATGAACCGATGGGAGCGGGATCGTGATCGGGGAGGTGGTAATAGTTCACCGACGCCTCGCTCCAGGAATCATCGGATGACCGGTAGACCTCGCAGCGTCCGCTGCCTTGGACCACCGTCAGGCGCAGCACCGCGCGCGCCACAGGCTGCTCATCGAGCGCGAACCGCACGCAGGCGATGCAGACGCCATGCGGCTCTACCTCGTCGGCGACGCGCAGGGCGGCCTCGGTCCCATGGCGGGAACTGGGGTCCTTCTTCAACCCGTGGGCATCGGAGACCGCCGCATGGCTCGTGACCTTCCCAGCCAGCGCCAGCGGATGGCCAGGGCGGACGATGACCGACTGGCCAGCGCCGACATCGATGGAGGCATGATCGGACAACCGGTCCAGGCGCACCCGTCCGTGCTCGACCACCAGTCGCGGATCGGAGGTGGCCAGAGCCTCGAACGTGAATTCCGTGCCGACGACGGTCGCGCGCACATCGGACGCGGTGATCGTCAGGGGATGACCGCTGGGTTGCGGGGTCACCGTCGCATGCACCACACCACGCGCGAGGGTCAGAGCCTTGGCCTCGCCTGGCGGCTGCATGGTCAGCACCGTTCCTGGCCCGAGCTCGAGCCTGGTCCCGTCGTTGAAGGCCACCGCGACTGGTGCGGACGATCCGGACGTGATGCGATCCGACGCAAGCAGCTGGCACGTTCCGGCGAGGGGAATGTCCGAGCCGCCGCGCCGCACCAGCACCGGACCACCCGGTTCGAAGGAGGTGAGCGTCCCGATCACCGACGGTCCACCGTGTTGGCGTCGCATCGTCTCACCCGCGATGACGCACATCACCAGCAACCCAGCGGCGATCGCCCAGGCGACGGGTGCCGATGATCGACGCGGTCGGGAGGCACGGCGCGGCCGCTCGATGCGCGCCGATTCGATGCGCGACTTCTGCACGCGTGCCATCACGCCCTTGGTGACCGCTGGCAGGTCGGAAAGCGCGGCGAGCACGCGATCGGCCGATACCGGCGCGCGCTTGTGCTGCTGCAGCAGGCGATGCACCACCACCTGTTCGAACAGGCTCCGAGCCGCGTTGGAATCGTGGGCGATGGCCTCTGCCAGCTCACGTTCCTCCGGCTCCGACAATGCGCCGATCGCATAGCCATGCATCAGAGGGACCAGGCGATCATCCGCCACGGAGCACCCCCTTCGCCTGCAGGCAGTTGGCCAAGGCGGAGCGCGCGCGGAAGAGCATGCCGCGCACCCAGGTATCGGTCTGCTGACGCGCCTTGGCGATGTCGGCGGATGGCTGGCCTTGCCAATAGAACGCATCGAGCACGGTCCGGGCGGGCTCACCGAGCTTGGCCAGGCATTCGCCGAGGCGATCGAGCGCATCGTCGTTGTCCGAAGTCAACGCTGCGACCAGGCTCCCTTCGAGCTGGTGTTCGATGTCGGCGCGGAAGCTGCGCTTCATGCGCTGCTCGCGCATCCAGCCCCGGCGTTCGTTCAGCGCGACGTGTCGGGCGATGGTCTTGATCCATGCACTGAAATCGCTGCCGCTCTGGTAGTCGCGCAGCTTGCGGAAGGCGACCACGAAGGTCTCCTGCACGATGTCGTCGACCTGGTCATTCCGGGGCAGGATGGCGGCGATGATGATGCGGACCTTGGTCTCGTAGCCCTCGACGATGCTGCGGAACGCTTCGCGATCCCCGGACAGGACGGCGGCTACGGCTTCGTCGGTGGTGGTCATGGGCAGAGGTCCTGAAGCACGGTAGCACCCCCCTCCACCCGCACTATGTCCACTCGGCGGCGGATGTTTGCTCGAAGCGGCAGAGGCTTCGGATCGGTCGAACCCTAGCAGACTGCTAGCGTCCGATGAGGTAGTACATCGTCGACGGCTTCAGTACGATGTCGGCAGCGGTTCCGATCACGCCGACCGCGCCAATCGCCACATCGACCGTTCCGTCCACGCCCAGAGCGGTCACCGGCAGCCCGGCCGCGTCGGGCCGCGACAAGGACACCCGGCCGGCGAACGTCTTGGCGAGCATCGGCGGCCCTCCGGTGGCAGTGATCGCGCGCAGGCCCGTGCCGGGTGCGGTCCATCCGGAGTTCGATTCCTCGGACATGACCTGGAGCAGCATCTTCTGGGACGATGCCAGCGGCTTGCCGTCGAGCGCGACCACCAGCACCGAGCCATAGTCGAGAGCGACGGCGATGCGCGCGCAGCCGAGCGTGATCGTACGTCCGGCGAGGAAGCCCGTCGCTCCTTGCGCCTGCGGCGAGTCGACGGTGACCAGTCCGTTCGCGTGGTCCCAGCGAAGCTCTCCAGTCGAACTGGTGACGACCGACGCCGCTCGGTCGATGCGCGACGACAGGTCGGGTACCACCGTGGCACCGCCAGCGTCGTCGATCGCGACCGCGATCGGGCCGATCAGCCACGCCAACGGATCGATGAGCGAGGCATCGGCACGCGCGGCAGGAGCGGCCCCAGGCACATCGCGCGCGCGCAGCGCGTCCAGGTTCTGTCCCGGATCGAACGGGGACCCTTTCAGCGCGAACAGGTCGGAGAGCTTCAGCCGCACCGCCGCGGACGGGGTTCCGGCGGTGATCATGCCCGCGCGATACATCAGCGCCGCCGCGGGGAACTGGCCCATGATCGCCGGATCGTGGATGGCGAACTTCCCGATGCTCCGGTCCCACGACGGGCTGACGGTGGCGAAAAAGCAGATCGCGTCGGTGCCCTGCAGCGAACCGTACGCCGCGGCGAGGAGCGGGAGATCGGCGCGGAAGCGATTGGGCTGGGTCCAACCCAGTTCGCTGATCATCGACGGCTTGCCGTCGTACTGCACGTCCATGAGCGGCAAGGAGGCCGAACGCGGTGTCGTCTTGCCCGCGACCGGAGCATCGGTGGGATCGAAGCGCAACGCGCACGCGTCGTCGTAATGCTCGCCGACGTTGACCGAATAGCCGACGCGATCGCTGCCCACGTGCGGTCCGCCGTAATAGCCGTGGTGATCCATCACGTCGCCCGCGGAAGTGGACCACTTGTCCAGCGGTCCGAGCAGGCGCGCATCCGCGGTGATCCAGTTCGACGCGATCACGCTGCCGCGGAAACGCAATTGGTCGCGCAGGTAGGCCGCGATGTCGGCATAGAACGTCCGCTGCAGCTCGGCCAGGAAACGCGTCTGGGCCTGGGCGCGCGCGTCCCGGCGCTGGGTCAGGTCCCACATGCCCATCAGGCCGACACGACCGGCCGCGGCATCGTCGCCACGCACCGGCGGACCGCCCCAGTCGGCCAGCGCGCGTCCGGGCGCGAGTCCAGAGCGCTCGAGCCATGCTGCGAATCGCCGCTCGAATGCGTCCATGGTCGCGGCGGGGATGACGTCGTAGGGCTTGAAGGTCCAGAAGAAGCACGAGTCCTCATTGACCAGCTCGGCGAACGCCAGCGCGGGATCCTCGGCGAGCGCGAGGCCGGTATGCGGATTCACGGTGGCGAGGAGCCCTTGCCACCAGCCTCGGTAGATGCGTTGCAACCGCTCATCGAGATACAGCAGCGCGAACGGCACGGTACCGTCGTAGCCCGCGAAGCCGTCCTGCGGACGCAGCTGCAGCCACAGCGGGAAATAGATCGACAGCTCGGTATAGATGCCTTGGCGCTTCAGCGCCGCCTGGAAGCGGCAGAAGCGTTCGATGCGATCGGGGTCGAGCTCGGCGATCGCGTCCGGCTTCCAGAATGGTCCATGGTAGCGCACCAGGTTCACGCCGAGCTTGGCCAGGCGGCGTGCGAACGCGTCCATCGTCGCCGCGTCCAGCTTGAGCACATCGGGGCCGCAGTTGATCGCCCAGAAGCGCACGGGCTTGCCGGTAGTGGAATGGACCAGGCGCTCGCCGTCGGGACGGATGAAGCCCCCATCGCCGGCTGCGGCCTCGTTCAACCGACGCAGATCGATGGGCGTGGGCGCGAAGCGGTCCGGGTCGGGGTCGAACGCGAACCAGCCGGCGGGGGCGTCGCTCTGGCGTTCGCCCGGCTTGAGCTTCCCGCGCGGCGTGAACGGGTCCGGAGTGAGCAGGAAACAGTCGAACGCGCCCCCGCCGTCCGCGTCCAGCAGCTCGACGCGCAGCCGGTGGGTTCCCGCCGCCAGCTCGACGGATCCGAGCGAGACCCAGTTCGCGCAGATGAACTGGCGTAATTCGACCGTATCCAGGAGCGCAGCGTCGGCGCCGCAGGTGGTCCACGGCCGATCGTCGAAGCGCCAGCGGAACGGACCGTGCTGCCAGAACTTCCGCACGTAGAAGCGCAGAGACCCTGCGGATTCGGGCGGGACCACCACGTCGTACTCGGCGAACATGATCTCGCCCGGCTTGCTGGCGCCGATCCACGAGCCGCCCGACAGCGCCGAGGCCTCCTGCGCGTTCAGCGGCGCGAAGGGGTTTGCGGCGGGAAAGTTCTCGGCCGCCGCATCCTCGGCTTCCCACCAGATGGAGCGGTCGGCCGCACCCAACGCGGCGAGAAACCAGAGGAGCAACGTCGCCACACGCAGCGCGATCATCGCGACCCTTTCTTCGGTCGCGCCGGTTTCGCCGGAGGCTCTGGGCGCGCCGCGAGGGCGAGGATGATCTTGGCCTCGGCAGGGGTCACCGGCTGCACCGACAGTCGGGTATTGTTGAGCAGCACCATCTCTTCGAGATCGGGAACGGTATGCAGTTCGTCCAAGGGCAGCAGACGGGGGAACGTGCGCACGTAGGTCACGTCGACCATCATCCAGCGCGGCTTCTCGGGCGTCGACTTCGAGTCGAAGTAGTCCGACGACGGATCCCAGGCGGTGTGATCCGGGTACGCGGCGCGGGCGATGCGGCCGAGACCAGCGATGCCGCTGGGCTTGGCGCTCGAATGGTGCACGAACACCTGATCGCCGACCGCCATCGCCATCATGTGGTTGCGCGCCTGGTAGTTGCGCACGCCGTCCCAGGGGCTGGTGCCCTTCTTCGCGAGATCGGCGATGCCGAAGACGTCGGGTTCGGATTTCATCAGCCAGTGTCGCATCGCGGGATCATGGACGCGCCGCGCGGCGAGGCGAGCGATTCGCCTCGGTCATTCGCCAGCGCGCCAGCCCGACGGCGTCCGGCCGGTCACGCGCTTGAAGACCTCGCTGAAATATTGCGATGAGCAGAACCCGAAATCGAGCGCGACCCCGGTCACCGACGTGCGTCGGTCCGAGCGCAGGCGTTCGGCCGCGGCCTCGATGCGCAGCCGGGTCAGGTGCTCGAGCGGCGTGCGGCCGAAGGCCCGCTTGAAGGCCACGGCGAAATGGCCGGGCGACAGACCCATCCACGACGCCATCTCGGCCAGCGACGGCGGTGCGCCCAGCGACGCGTGCAGACGCTGATCGACGAGGGCGAAATCCCGGCGGGTCGGTGCAGCCAGATGCGCATCGTCGCCGACGCGAGCTGCGATCGCCAGCCGCGTGACCATCACTGCCAGTTCGACCAGCAGGGCCTGGAGCATGACGATCGACATCCGCCGCTGCGGATCGGAGACCGCAGGCAGCTCTTCGAGCTCCTGGCGGATCGCGGCGAAGATGCGCGCGGTGCGCCCCCCTCCCGGGATGACCCTCCGCCGCGGCGCCAGCGCGTCGACCGCGCTCGCCTCGGCCGCGCCCAGGGCCGGATCGCCGATGCCGGCAACCAAGGAACCGAGGTCGAAGCCGATGGCGTAGTTGTGCTGGGGATCGCGGGCATCGGCCCGACCATCGTGGACTTCGCCCGGGCTGGTGATGTACAGGTCACCGGCGCCAAGCGAAAAGGTGCCGTCGGGGTTGGTCCAGTGGGCGCGGCCGGCGACGATCAAGCAGACCTCGAAGGTGTCGTGCCGGTGCGGCGGCAGTACCATGCCCGGGGGCACTTTGGCTTCATTGAAGTGCGCGAGCGCGGGCAGTTCCACCACCGGCCGTTCCCAGGCCCGGATCCACAGGTCGCGCACTCGCTGCGCGGGTCCCGCAGCGCGTGGGGCGGGCGCTCCTACGGCTCGGCGTGGTGTGGGCGCGGATCGTCGTTTCGTGGACATCGGACCTCGCGATCACGGACGCGGACCGCTGCGCAAGCGTACCATGCCGGCATGCCCACACCAACCATCGCATCCGCTCCCCGCACCGTGCTCACCCGCGACGAGATCGACGGTTTCGACCGCGACGGTTTCCACATCCACGAGGTCCTGTTCTCGCCCGACGAACTCTCGGTCATCGCCGACGCGTGCGAACGTGTCGCGCAGCGACAGTACGCCACCGGCACCCCGCCCGATGCGCGGGGTTGGGAACCCGAGGCTCCGCCGCAGGCCGTGTGCAAGATCGACAACGCTTGGAAGAGCGATCCGGCCATTGCAGCTGCGGTGACCGACGAACGCATCGGCCACATCGCCGCGCAGCTGGTGCGCGCCAATGGCATCCGCCTGTGGCACGACCAGTATCTGCGCAAACCAGCTGCGGGCGGCAAGATCGTGACCTGGCACCAGGACTGGATGTTCTGGCAATGCATCGACCGCTGCCGCACCGTCACCTGCTGGATCGCGCTCGCCGACGTCACCAGCGAGAGCGGACCGATGCTGTTCCTCGCCGGAAGCCATCACCTCGGTCTGCAGATGCAGGCCAAGCCGGGAGACTGGACCGGCGAGCACCTCTCTCCCCCGCCTGCGGACGGTCAGCGCGTGGTGCCGGTGGTGATGCGCGCCGGACAGGTGTCATTCCACCATGGGCTGCTGATGCACGGCAGCGATCGCAATCACAGCGACACCGACCGCGTTTCGCTGGTGACGCATGTGATGGCCGACGATTGCGCCTACCGGCCGGGCATGCCGCATGTGTGCGAACAGGCGATGCGCCGGTACGATGACCATCCCGCAGCAGGCGAACCCTTCCGGGGACCGCAGTTCCCGTACGCCTGGCGTGAAGATTCCGCACTGGATCACGCAGCCCGAGGAGCCTAGGTGCGTCCACTCCGCCTCGCCGCGGAAACGGGCTTTGGCTATGGCTTCGGGCTATGGCCGTGATCTTCCCCGCTTTTAGTGGACCACCGATTAAGCAACTCTTGCGAGTTGCGCTTCAAAGGCTGCAGGGCTGAGATACCCCAGCGCTGAATGGGTCCGAACACGGTTATAGAAGGATTCGATATACTCGAAGATGACCGCCTTGGCCTGTTGGCGAGTCTGGAAATGGTGACGGTGGATCAACTCGACCTTCAGGGTGTGGAAGAAGGACTCCATAGCGGCGTTGTCGTAACAGCAGGCCCGCCGGCTCAACCCATCGGCCGTTCACGAGAACGTACTTTCGAGGCTCGATTTCTTAGCAGCAGCTTAACCTGTTCCACTTGGACCTCGCGTGCTTTCCTGCCTACGCATGAAGCACATCGTTACCGATGTACCTCCAAGGCTGGATATCAGGCCCGTGGCGAGCGGTTACCTGAGGAGGATTCCCACCTCCTTGAGAATAGGGGCCTTGCCAGGCCGCATCTAAAATATCCCGCTCCATCTCCAGCACGCGGATACGGCGGCGAGCTTCCTCCAACTCCGCCTCGACGCTCGTGCCGCTGCCAGAGCCGCCAGACGTCACTGCCACTGTCTGCTGGGACTGCCGCCACCACCGGTACAGCATGGTCGGATGGACACCGAGTTCATCGGCAGCCCGCGAGAAGCCAACGTCCTCGCGAAGGGCCACTTAACGGCCTCCTCTTTGAATTCCTTGGTGTACTGACGGCGGGACTTGGGACCCTTAAATCGGAGATTGTCGTTCATGGGGTGACCACCTGTCTGCGAGCGTGGCTCGCTTACGGGGTGGTCCACTGAAACGGGGGAGGATCACCTCTCATTCCAGCATGGGAGGAACGCGGGTGTGGACACCGATCGCCGGCGTGAAAGCGCGAACCACGCCGCTGGAAGGATCAGCAGCCCCATGATGATCGCATCGTGGAGCGGCTGCCCTGCCGATGCGGAGATCGCTCCGAGGCACAGGCAGTCGTCGTTCGGGAACGACGAGATCCTGAGAGCGCCGAACAGGATCCCGAGCAGGAGCGCATTCGCCATTCCCGGGTCGCGCCAGCGCGGAATGAGGATCATGACCCCGATCGCGACCTCGAGAACGCAGGCGCACAACACCAGGAAGTCGTACGGGTAGACCCCGACCAGCCAGGCGATCGGGAACACTGATGTCGCCAACAGCCAGGCCTTGGCGCAGCCGATCGCGACCAGGACGACGCCGACGATGGTCGCGACCAGGGCCTTCACGGGTTGGCTGCCTTCCAAGCGGCATATCCCGGAATGTACACGACGATGGGTCGCCCGAGGGCGGCGGAGAGCGATGCCGCCGCGAGCTGTCCGTCGCCGCAGTCCGCGTCGGAGCAATAGACGACGATGGTGCCCGACGGCGGCGAGGTTGTCAGGGTGAACGGATCCGCCTCGAAGCGGCCGGCGCGGAACGCCAGGCTGATGGCACCGGGCACGTGGCCCTGGTCGTACGCCGCGCGTGGGCGTACGTCGATGACCACTCGTGCATCCGCTGGCCAGATGGAGACACGGGCGACCTGCGCCTCGCCGCGATGGCGGGCGGCCGAGATGGTGGCGATGGCGATGGCGACCACTGGGGCCGCGACCCATGGCAGCAGCACCTGGGCGATGAAACTACCTCGTCGTCGCAACGGCAACACGTTTGCGCAGCTCCGCGAGCCAAGTCTCGGCCTTGCGGGCGGCGACCCGCGGTGGGAGTTCACCGGTCTGTGGCAGGACCACCACCCGCGCGGCCGGCTTGGACAGGAGCCCGCGCTCATCGCGCGGGTCGCTCTGCGCCAGGACGATGACGGTCTCGGCCGCCACGCTGCGGATCGTCGACAGGTCGGTATTCTTGTCTGATCCGACAACGCACGCCAGCTGAGGACGGAGATCCGACACCGCTTTCACGAGATCGGCCCCCGATGCCCGGTACAGGATGACGGCAGGGATCTTCACGGCTTCGGACCGCACGGACGCGAGCGCCGCGGCGGCGGCCGCTTCGTCGCCGACGATCGCGAGCGCCCGATAGCCGGCGTCCGCAGCGTAGCGGAGATCCCACTGCAACTCATCCCGGGCGATGCACCCGGGCGGCGCGACGAAGAGCACGAGGGGCGCGGAGGCCGCCTGCGCCAGCGGGGAGGCGTACCAAAACTCGTTCCGACCCTGGGGTTCGAGGATCCGGACATCGCTCCCGCGGTGGAACAGCGTCGCGAGCGCTTCGCGGGTCGGGGCGGCCACCACGTACGGATGCACCGTGCCATCGCCCGTCGTGAACCCCGGCAGCGACACGTCGGCACGCACGTCCCATTTGGACCGCGGAGCTGCCCACTCGCGCCGCGGATCGGGACGGCGCGCGAGTTCACGGATGAACCGCAGGCAGACGTCCCGCGCCTGATCGCTCGGCTTGTGGTGGAAGAACGAGCGCTCCTGCCCGCGGCCCGTCCAATCGGGCGCGGTGACGAGCCGGATCGCGACCAGACCGGCATCGTACTGCCGCGCGAACAACGCGTCGTTCCCGAGAAGGATCTCGTCGTCGTCGCCCATCGTCGTGGCCAGGATCGAGAACCCTCGTTTCGCCGCCGACTCGGGCAGCCGTCGGCCGGACAGGCTCATGGCGCCGACGCATCCCCTGACGTCCGCGGCCAGGAGCTGCTGCGCCCAGCTGCCGCCGCCGGATCCTCCGAACGTCACGAATTCGATCCGCTCGAGCGTGAGCTTCACGGCCAGCGCGTCCACGGCGTCCTCGATCGCCTTGGCCGAACCCGATTCGCGGAAGTAGTAGCACCTCGACCGGTCGTCGTAGGCGACGGCTTCGGTGATCCCCTTGTCCGGAAGGCATCCGAAGACCGGGAGGCCGTAGATGGCCGCGATCGTGGACATCGTCGTCGCGAAATCGGATTCCTGTGGGTACGGACAGTAGCAGAGCCAGAGCGGGCCGGTCACCTCGGCTCCATCGGGCCCGCAGGGAAGTGCGTACTTTATCTCGACGCGGTCATTGTTCGGAATCGACGTCGCGATTTCGAGCGAGCCGGTGATGACCTGGAGCCGCTCACCGAGCGGAGGCGTCGGCAGATCGCGTGCGGCGGGCAGCGACGAACGTGCGTCGACATCGGCCATGGCGTCGAGAACGACGCGCATCCTGACTGGCTTCACTGATGGGCGCCCCAAAAGGGTCGAGCGGTCGCTCGGCGGGGCCTCATCGCTGGCCGTCCTCATCGCGTCGTAACGATCGCGGGCCGCTGTCGCAGAGGCTGCGAGTGCGGCAGCGGTGTCAGCCTCGACCTGGCGACGCTGCGCGTGGGCCACCGCCGGCGGGACCGCGAACGCGGCGATGGCGTTAATCACGACCAGTCCGAGCACGATCGCCGGCCACTCCCCCAGGGTCGAGGTCGTAGACCGCATGGGTTCGCGCACCGTGGCTCGGGCCATTTGCCCATGGCGGACGGGCGGCGCCGTCATTTTGCGAGGCATAGGAGATTCACGGGGATCGTCAGCGTCGTAGCTTCGGCGCCGCGGCGGACGGTGATGGTGCATACGCCCGACACGTGTCCGGGCGTCCGGGCCTGGAGCACGACGGTCGCTCCTTCCGAGGTAGTCGCGGAGGACACGAGTCGAGCGTCGGGCGAGGTGAATGAATCGACGGTGAGGGAGACATCGGGAAGGGCTGCCTCCGATAGCCGGATCCGCCGTTCCGAGGGTTCCTCCGCGGTGAGGATCCCGGTCGCAAGTTGGCCGCAGTCGACGTACGGGTGCTTGGTCGTGTGGGCGATAGAGACAACGCGCCTGCCGACATTGGACTCCACCGTCGCCGAAAAGGGCTCGACCCCGAGCTGCGTGCCCTCGAACGTGACATCGAGGAACCACCGTCCATCGTCCGTGCGGCGGACGCTGGTCACGCCCGGCCGACTCGCCTGGGCGACCGCGAGGCTCGTTACCGGCTGCTCGGCCGTCACCTCGACCGTGAGCCGCGTCATCTCTCCCATCGATGTCGCACGACCATGGGCACGGGCGGAACGAACGTCATGGCCGTCTTCACCTTGGCGCGAATGGCGATATCCGGGCCAGCCGTGCGCGTCCCGTCGATGAGAAAGACCGGTTGCACGCTGGTCGTGAAATCGCGATGCCGGAGCCGGGCGTCAATCGTCGCGTGGATCGCGACGGCCGCACCAGCGTTGACGGGCATAGGCTCGACCCGGGGCGTGAAGCAGCCGCAGCCGCTTATGACCTCAACCAGGGTCGCATCGACGCCGAGCTCGTTCGGGATTTCGATCGTCGTCTCGAGGATCTCGTCCTCACGGACGGAGAGGGCGATCTCGGCCGCGGACGCCCGGACCGCCGCGAGCGCGGCAAGGAGCACGAGGATGCGAAACATCGGGTTTCAGCGGGTGTAGCGAGCGATCGCGTCGTGCGCGTACTTCGCCTGCTGGCTGTCGGGGAAGTCTGTCGCCACGCGCGTGTACCATTCGATCGCCTGGTTCTTCTCGCCCAGCTGCGCGAGGCAGCCCGCGAGGTCATCGTACACCATCGGCATCAGCGACCGACGCGACGCCACGGCCGGATCGGTCGACGACTTCGTCAGATCCGTCTTGGTCAATTCAAACAGGTGCGTGGCAGCAGTGCGCGGATCGCCCGCGAGACGATAGACGGTTGCGAGAGCGTACCGCAGCTCCCACGCGTCGGGATCCGGGTATTTCGTGAGCGCCTCCTCGGCGAGCGGCTTGAATTCGACGTCGGTCAATGCCCGGCGTTTATGTTTCAACGTGAGCGCCGAGGAATACGTGTTCTTCGCCGACCGCGCATCGCGCAGGGCGGTCGCGAATTCGCGCCACTGCGGAGTCGCCTCCTGCGGAAGGAATCGCGTAGTCGCCGTGATCGCGACGTACCCTGGTTCCCAGATCGGGGAGGAGGAGCGATCGGTGGCGGCGACGGAGGCCATGATGCGCTCGGCCTTGTGGTACTGGACGGCGGCATCCGCGTAGGCTCCGCGCTTCGCCAGGCGTTCGGCGCGCATCATGGCCAGATGGATGGCGGATTCCTTCAGCGCCGGCGTGGCGGACGCATCGAGCGCCTCGGCGGCCGTCGCCGCGCTGGTCTCGAACCGCCGTTGCGCGCCATCGTCAGCGCCGGCTTCCCTGGAGAGGATATCGTCGAGGCAGGCGAGATTGTACTGGAGCTTCGCCTTCTTGTCCCCCTCGGCCTTCGTCAGCATCAGCTCATTGAGCTGCCGCGCCGACTGCCAGTCGCCGAGCGACCCGTACAGGCCGAGCAGCCGATGGCGGATATCCTGCGCCGCCGGCTCGGGAGCGATGGCGAGGGCAGCGCTCAGCGTCTTCGCCTGGCCCTGCCACTCGACGACCAGGTCTTCCCGGCTCAGTCCGCTTGAATTCCGCACGAACTGCTGGTGATCGCGAACTGCCTGATCCCACGTCTCGGCCTGGGGGACGGACGCGCGCGGGGGTGACAGGAGTCGGCTGGTCTGCCAGGCGAGCCCTGCCAGCGCCGCGATCGCGAGCGTCATCAGGAGGAATTTCTTCCAGCGTCCTGAGCGCGCTGGCTGCGTGTTCGACGATTGGCTGGTGGTCATTGCTGCGTCCCGATGCGTCACTCGACGCAAGGTACCTCTACGGCGCGAATGGCCACGTGATCACCGAATCCGTCGCTGAGCGTCGCCGTCGACGTCAGCGAGCCGCCCGGGTACGTGACGGGCGTCGAATCGTAGTAGACTGATGAGCACGGGACGCCCAGGAAAAGATTCTTGGCTGAAAATCCTGCCGTGCACGTGTACGTCGAGACGATCGGGAGGGTGACATCGATCTGCTTGTAGAGGTCCCAGTAGAACCAGATGTGCTTTCTCGGCGTGCCTTCGGCGGTGAAGGTGTTCGAATACGTCTTCTGCCACTGCGCCTCGAAAGCCGTCGTTACCGTATCTTTAATGAATTTGACGTCGAACGACACGGCGTTCGACACGGTGATCTTGAACGAGGTCGTGCCCGTGAGCGTCTTCGAGCAGCCTGTCTTCCCGCCATCGGTCCCGCACATGTTGACGTCGCAGGAGGCATGGTTCACCGGGCCGTCGTAGCGGCCTGCGACGGGCTTGCCGGTCACCACGTCCTGCCGATCGCAATCGACGTAGGTGTAGCATTGGTTGGTGAATGCCCCCAACGGGATGGGCATGCACGCATTGGGCGCTTCGCTCGGATCGACGGCGACTCCGAATGCGCAAGTGACGGTGGACGAAAGGATGAACAGGATGGAGAGCAGAGACCGCAGGCGAACTCCTCTTGGCAGGGGGGTGGTTACTTAGCCCCCAGATGAGGCGGGTCAAGAACCCTTTGTAACGGTTGTTTCGCTAGGAAGACTGACAGCGGGAGCAGCCAATCACGGCGTAAGTCTTTTTTGAAGCTATAATTATATCTTTGGCGAGCGTCGTTGCCCGCCATCACCGGAGGTCCGGACGAACGGAGCTCGACCAGTGCGGCGGCGGGCGAACGGTGTCGGGCGATTTCCTCCAGCGGCAGAGGCGGATCGATGAGCACGATCCGGTCCGCACGCGCGAGGCACTCGGCGATGCGCACCGACACCAGCCCCTTCGACCTGCCATCGATCGTCGGCGTCAGCTCCTCGACCGGACCTGCCAGGATGAGCGCGGTGGTCGGAGCCTGGGCCAGTTCGGCGGCGTCCGCGAGCGTCCTGGCCCATCCGATCGAGGACCTTCCCACGTCACGCGTCATCGCCGCTCGCAGCACGGGACCCCATTGATGGCCGAGGATGTCGCGATTGCCGCCGACGATGATGACATCGAGGCTGCGCGCACCGAGGGGGAGGACCGAGCGGGTCGAGATGGCGATCGGTTCGCGCGGCTTCGACCCGGCGAGTTCCACCACCTGGATGATGCCGATCGCAGCGAACAGACTCGCTGCGATCGCGACAAGCGTTGCGGTGCGCGAGACCATGAATGACATCGTGACGACGCCGGCTCCTGAACAGAGAGCGATCGCCGTGAGCAGCGGTGAGACGTCGAGCCGATTGAACGACCACATGCACACGGACGAGAGGAAGACGGCTGCGAACAGCCGCAGCGCGACGGCGAAGCGGTGACCGCGGGCACCTAGGATGAATGCGACCAACGGCACCAGCCAGGCGAAGACGTATGCGATGCGGCCGGCGGTCGCATGCGTCGCGAGGGTCTGCAGGTGCCCCGACACGAGCGCATGTTGAGGAGTCAGTGATGACGCCGGCCTGTAGAAATCGGTGTACGCGGCGCCGGGATCACGCCACCCCTCCGGCGCATCGTGCACCATGCGCGCAAAGGCGGCGATCTGTTCCGTCCGGTGGAGGACGGATCGATCGGCGGAGATGTATCCGATCGACGAGCGTCCATGCGTCGCCGCACAGGCGATCAGCGCCGCCAGGGCCGCTGCGGAGACAGCCACGGTACCGCGTCTGTGCGGAGCGAGGCGACCGATCGCGCCGATGACCATGCACACGCCCACGATCGCGCCCAGCAGAGAGCCCCTCGAAGCGGTCAGGTCGATCCCGATCAGCGCGAGCGCGTAGGCGATGAGCGCGGGGAAGTACAGGCGCCGGTCGTCCGATCGAACGAGCGCGGCCGTGAGCGCGAGGATGGAGATGATCGCGAGGACTGCGCCCGTCCGGTTGGCGTCCCCTGTCCACCAATCGAGCCGATGGCCGAGGAAGCCATGCCACAACGTCATCGCTCACCAGATGCGCTCTGTCCGAGAGCCGACCCGTATTCGCCACGACCTGGTCGGCGTCGTCGCGATTGGCGACTCCGTCGGATCGCGGCTTCATTCCCGCGCGCGTTCACCCGCCCACTCACGGAAGAGCCTTCAGGACTGGACCCCATGTCGCGGATACGCCGCTCGATGGCTCCAAGGCATCGGATACCAGCCCGCGACGGATCCGCGTGACCGGATAGGCGACCCGCAGCGCAGGATGAAAGGCGCAGCCCGGAGCCTGCTTGCCGCAATGCGGAAGCGGCCGTCGTGACCAGACGCGCGTCCGCATATCGTCGATCACCGGCCTGCCGGCACACCAACGCGGCGACATCCGCAGCGACCGAGCGGCTGATCGCCGCAGGTGTGTTCACGCTGGTCCAGGCGATCGGGCGCATCCCGAACATCGTACCGATCGTTGCTGCCAACCAAGCGTCGCCGGCCGACGTCCCAGGCATTTCCATGGCATCCGCCCACGGGCGAATCGTCCCTGTCCGGGAAAATACAATAAGGACACCCCCTCCCCCTGCCTCACCTCCAAACAGCCTCACCAATCCATCGAACCATCAATCCGATCCGCGCACCACCGCCGCGCCCAGATCGGCACCGGCGTACCGCTGCGCCCTGTCCATCCCTTCACGCTTGAGCTGCAGAATCCAATCCCCGATGGTTACGCTGGGTCATGACGAATTCCTACGCCGAGACGGTGATCGCCGTCACCGATGACAATCCGAGCGATCTCGAGCTGGCCGCCGAGGGCCTGCAGGCATCCGGCTTGCGATCCCGCATCGACTCGATCCTCGGCGGCCCTGAAGCGCTGGCCTACCTGCGATCGGTGGCGCACGACCCGGTGCATGCGCCCGGTCTCGTCCTGCTCGACATCAACATGCCGCGGGTGGTCGGATTCGACCTGGTGACGTTCATCCGATCCGAACCGGCGCTGGTGAAGACGCCGGTCTTCATGTTCATCACCAGCATCCGCGACCGGGATGTGAAGCAGGCCGAGACCCTGGGAGCCACCGGCTATCTGACCAAACCCGCGACCTTTGCCGAATACGCCAACGTCGCCGCCTTCATCACCCCGCACCTGCAGCGATCCGGCTCAGCGGGCTGAGGCCTTGGATCGGGGAATGTCGTTCATGGGGTGACCACCTGTCTGCGAGCGTGGCTCGCTTATGGGGTGGTCCACTGAAACGGGGGGAGGATCACCGCGTCTCTCAACCAATCGCGCAGAAAGCACCAGAGCCGGATCTCCGCCAGAGCCAGAGCCAAACGCCGGCTGCCCATCGTGGTATGGCGCCGAGCCCGTGAACGATTTCTGGGAACCATGACCCCTCCCTCCCCGTCCAATGGGCGGAGGTAGCCGCCATGCGTTCCCTACTGCTCATCGCCCTCGCGACCGCCGTCGTCGGCCAGGACATCGGCCCCGAAGCGGCCGGTTGTTATCGGACCGGTTGCGACCCCAACCTGATCGGCGCCGTCGCGGGCATGGCCGGGGACCAGCGCGCGACCGCGTTGTTCAAGCAGCGCGGCCTGGACATCCTCTCGGTCACCTGGGAGGACACCGGCCGCTCGAAGAATTCCTGCTGGGGGCCGAACATCAGCGACCTCACCATCCAGGTGCTCGGCGGCCCGGACCGCGGCGGCGGCTGGTGCATGCCGGTGGTGCGCTATCCGAACTTCTCCGACAAGACCTGCGATGTCCCGATCGAGCGCTTCAAGGTGCTGGTCGGCAATCACGCGGGCTCGGCCCTGCGCGCGATCGATCTCGGCAGCTACCTGCGGGACTTCGCCTCGTACCAGACGCGGCCGACCGGGAGGATCCGCGGCTCGCTGATCGCCGAGCGCGATCGATCGGTCCTCGCCTCGGCGCAGGCCTGCTTCCTGCCCATCGCCCGCGGCGGCGAGGCGACCTTCGCCCCGGTGCTGTTCAACTACCAGTCGCGGCCCGGTTCGCCGGCCGTTCTCGCCATCATGGTGACGCCCGAAGGAACGTCGGCACAGGTGATCACGAACTCGTCGGCGGCGTCCGCCGGCGTCTGGCATGGCCAGCGCCTCTTCCACAACCGCTCCGGCGAGCGTGCGCCCCTGCGCGCGACGCGTCTGAGCGACACCGCATTGGCACAGCCTGCGGTCGATGGCAAGCCCGCGGCGACCGCATCCGCACCGTCGGCCGACGGCCTGTCGATGGTGCTGGTGATCCAGATCCCGCTGGTCGTTCCCGAACCGGTGTACCGCGCGGTCGAAAGCACGATGGCCTGCGATGCCGCAGCACCGGCAGCAGCATGCAAAGAGGCTGGCAGCGAGTCCGCGGTCGTGCAATCGGGGCCGGTCGAAGGCCCATGGATCGGTCTCGACGGCTGCACCATCGAACGCGACCTGCGCTTCCCGATCCGCGCCACGGTGCAGTTCTACCAGGCCACCGATCGCGCCGATCTGGCGTCCGACGACGTCGCGCGCGTCGCGGGTGCGATCGAGCGCATCTACCTGAAGGCGGATACCGTCGGCAGCCTGGTCGTCGACGGGGCCACCGGCCGACCGACCGAACACACCGCGCCCGCGATCACCTGGCCGCAGCCCTGGTGGCAGGGCGTGTGCGAGGGATACGCCTCCACCTCGGGCGAACCGTGGCAGACCGCGATCGCTCGCGTGCGCAGCCGGCTGGGCGAGTCCTGGCAGCCGGCGGATGCGCGCGAACTGCGCAACGCGCTGGCGCTGGCTCGACCCTGATCCTGCGGAACGATATCGTAGAGGCCGCACCGAGGATCCTCGGCGCGGCGTCTGCGCACAGGTCACGGCAGCCACGAGGCCAGCGTCGACGCCGGATCGGGACGCCACGACGCCAGCACCGAGCGCCCCTCCTCGTCGACGGGCACGAATCCGAAGCTGCTGGGGCCAGCGGCGACGCCGCTGAGCGATACCTGGTCGATGGTCGCGAGGCACAGCGCGGTGGTGATGGTGCTGGTACACAACATCCCGACCTGCACCGAGCTGCCCATGGCGATGGTGATGCTGCCGACCTGCACCCACGCCGGCACGGGCGCATCGGAGGCACGGTATCCGGTGATGACGTCGCCGGTGCGCACCAGCTTCAGCCACTGCGGGAACACCAGGCCGCTGCCGGGTCCCGGACCGTTGCTGGCGGTGCTGCCACCGACCGAGGCGCGCGTGCGGAATTTCACCCGCTCGCCGCTGTGGGTGACGATCAGGTTGGCGTGCGGCGCGTTCGCGTCGAGCGAGGCGCGGATCATGATCCCGGCCATCGACCACTCGGCCACGTTCTGCACCGAGGTCACCCGCGCGATCAGGGTGCCGTCGCCGGTGAGCGTGCGGTGGACGAAGCGGAACGACTCCGAGGTGCCATACAGATCGCTGCCGGCGCCGGAGATGGTGTACACCCCCGAATCCACCGAGGTGGCCCCGACCAGGCCGGTGGTGCCGATGTCGCGCGACGACCAGGTTGGCGCAGCGGCGGCGATCGTGACGCCGACCGCGGCCGACGTCGTGGTCGCTCCGCGGTTGTCGGTCGCCTTGGCGACCAGCGTGTGCGCACCGGTAACCGACGAATTCCACGTGCACGTGTACGGCGCGGTGGTGTCGACGCCGACCACGACGCCATCGGCCAGGAACTCGACCTTGGCGATCGAGCCGTCGCTGTCGCTGGCGGAGGCTTGGATGGCGAAGGTCGTCGGGGCCACGAGCGATGTGCCGGCAGCGGGTGCAGTGACGGCCACGCTGGGGGCCCGGTTGGCGATAGCACCGCGCGGAACTTCGACGATCGCATACACCAGGTTGTGGTCCGACGGGCGCACACCGACCTTGTAGGGACCGTAGCTCTCGCCATCTCCGTTCGCGCTGCTCTCGACCACATTGAAACCGATGGGCGCACGCAGCGGAGTGGTGCGGTCGTCGGGCAGCTGCGACAAACGCACCGTCATGCCGTGGGCGGCCAGGTCGGCCTCGGCGACCATGATGTAGTCCAGGGTCGATCCGCCGTGGGTGCCATTGCCGGGATTGCCGGTGAACCACGACGCCAGGCTGGGGATCGAGCCCTTGGCTTCCAGCCAGCAGCTGACGTAGCGGGTCATCGGCACGGGGTGATAGGTGCCATCGGGCATGAGCTGGGTGGTGCCGGCGGTGGGATTGAGCATCCAGGCCGTGGTGGTCGAGGTCGGATTGGCGTTGAAGTCGCCCGCCACGAAACGCGGTCCGGGCAGCTGGTCGAGGAACTCCTTGAGCTCGACGATCTGCTTCTGGCGCGCGATCGGATCGCTGTAGGTGACGCGTGTCGCGCAGTAGTGCACGGTCTTCCCGTTCACGTCCAGGGCCACGTGGTCGACCGCATAGGGCTTCGAGCCGTTCTCCTTGGCGGCGAAGACCCGGTGATCCTGCGGCAGGGTGTAGGTGAACGGGAAGCGCGAGATGATCGAGTTGCCCATGCCGGCGTCGGGCGAGAACTGGCGCTGGTACCAGGTCACTCCCGGCGTCAGCAGCTTCATCTGATCGACGAGGCGATCGGTGAATCCGCTACCGTTGGTCTCGTTCAGGGTGATGACGTCGGAGTTGATCAGGTACTTGGCGATGCGCGGATAGTTGCTCCCCATGCCATCGGTGCCGCGCGCGCTGCGCACATTCCAGTTGGCCAGGCGCAGCATGGTGGTGGTGGTTGGCGGCGCACTGATGGTGAAGCTCCGGGTCACGACCGCGCTGGCGCCGCGCGGAGTCTGCCGGTCGAAGGCCATGGTCTTCAGCGTCACCGCGCCCGGTCCCGTGATCACCAGCGGGGGATTGAACACCGGCGAGGCGGTGGTCGGCGTCGAACCGTCGAGCGTGTAATGGATATCGACGATGTCCGTGGCTGGCGCGTTCGCGACCGGCGGCACGTAGAGCGACACGAACACCGATGCGGGGAAGGTCCCGCCGTCGGGGGTTACGGTCGGCGCGGTTGCTGCGTGCGCCGCTGGAGCCAGCGCGATGACGAGACCGGCGAGCAGGCCGAGGGAATGGCGAGACGTGAGCATCGACGATCTCCTGAGGGTGAGGCCGAGGCGGCCAGACCTATTGCTCAGAAGGAGCACGGCATTCCGCGACGGTCGTACCAGCAGCGGCCGGCGTCTCACACGTCGCACGCATGAGCCGATGTCATCTCGGCTTAGCGCGTCATGGAAGGCTCTGCGTATCGGACTCCTCAGCCGAAATGCCGCCCGGCGATGGCCCCTGGGCGATCACGCCGCGGTTCAGGCCTGCAACGACGCGATCAGATCGGCGAAGTCCATCACATACCAATCCGCCGCCGCGCGCACCTTCTCGCGCACGACCACGCCACCATAGCCGATGAACAGATCCGCCGGCGGGCGGGCTTCCAGATCGGTGACTCCGTCGCCGATCATCACCAGCGGGCGGGAACCGTGCTGGACCGTGAGCTGCGCGATCGCCACGCCCTTGCCGCCCGAGCGTGCAGTGGGACAGGCCTCGTCGACGCCGATGCACGAGCCGTCGGCGGCGAAGACGAAACGATTGGCGATCACGTGCGCGTCGTCCAGGCCCAGCGCGCGCGCGAGCGGTGTGATCATCTGCACGAATCCGCCCGAGATCAGGTAGACCTGTGTTCCGCGTCGACGCAGCGCGGCCACCAGAGTCCCGATCCCGGGCGTCAGCCGCGGCGGATGCGCCGCCAGGCAGCTCTCCAGGAGGGCGCGCGTGGGCTCGATGATCGCGAGACGCTCGCGCAGCGCGTCCTCGAAAAGCACCGCGCCCCCCATCGCCGCGCGGGTGAGCTCGGCGACCTCGGCCCCGACGCCCGCATGAGCGGCCAGCACGTCGATGCCCTCGTCGGGGCTGACCGTGCTGTCGACGTCGAAGCACACCGCCTGGGCGGAGCGCCAGACGGCGAGGACGGCGGGGGAAGGAGCCGATGCGGTCATGCCGCGCCTATGGGATCATGCGGGAGGCCTCAGGGCAATGGCTTCCCCTGGACGCCGCGACGCCCTCATTACTTCTTGGCTTGCTGCTGCTTGGGCTGGCCTCCCTCGGCCGCCTCCTCGGAAGCGTTCCAGTCGTCGATCGCGACCGACTTGGCGTCGATGTTGTTCCATTCGATCTTCTGGAAGGTGAACGAGATCTCCTCGTAGAATTCCTGGCGAGATTCCACCTGGCTGGAGTCCGGAACCATCAGCTTGGCCGAAGCGATGGTCGCATCGCTCAGGACGACGCGGAAATAGACCTTCTCCGAGCCATCCGCCGCGGTGCGGACGAACGAGAACTCGACGGTGGTGAGGACCTCGTTGGTGCACAACGCCTTCGCGATGAGCGGAGTCGAAGCGCCGACCTTCTTGCGGATCAGCACCGGTGAGTGGCGGCGCCGGCCGCTGGCCTGCCCGGTGAGCGGATCGCGCGGTGAACCGATGGCGGACTCGAAGTAGAAACCTTCCATCTGGTCCGCGAATTTGGTGCGCGTGCTCTCACCCTTGAACTTTCCGGTCCTGGTTCCGGTGATGGAGATGTAGAATTCGTATGCCATGGGATGTTCCGATCAGTGGATGTGAGTAGGAGATGGGCGGCAGGCGGATCGATCAATCGTTCTCGGATCTGATGCCGAGGGATTGCCAGAGCTGGCTCTTCGCTTCGGGTGCACGCGACAGCAGTTCGGCGAAGACGTCCTCGAACGATTTACCGCTCCAGTCGAGGGCCCGCTGCAGCAGCGGGCCGATCGGACTGTGCGGCTCAGCGCGCGAGAAGTACTCGGATGCTGCCGTGAGATGCGCGACGGCCGCTGCGCGGTCGGGTGGTGCGGCGATCATGGTCGATGGCTCCGGTCGATCGGACATGGTCTGGACTCCATGAGCTGGATCGGGGGGCGTAGGAAGAGGCGCGTTGAACGCTCGACGCAGTGCGCCCAGACCGCAATCGTCGCTGCCGAAGCGCTCCGCGCACACCTCCCAGAGCTCGTCGATGGCAGCACGGCATCGCTCGTGCGCTTGCGCCCCGCCAGCCGCAGGAAGGCCTTGGACGAGGCGTTCGGACATCCACTGCAATGCCGCCCGTCGCGCGCGCGGACGGCCGACCGGGTGGAGGCCCGCCCAATGGACGCGGATGAGATCCCGCACGATCGCGACCCCGTCGGCCAATCCGTCGAGTCCGGCGGTACGATGCAGAGCCACCGCAAGGTAGGCTGCAGCCAGCAGGTCCTTCGACCGGGACAGCACGGCAACGGCATCATCGCGGACTGCCGACCACGAGACGCCGTCTCCGTGGAGCGCATCGCACTTCGCGATCTCGGCCTCCAGACGCAAAAAGATCGGCTCGTACCGTATGGATGGACCACAAGCGGATGGACCACAAGGCTGATCGACATCGATCGACGGGGCTCCCGATCGCCTGTGATCGACTCCAGCGGCGGCTACTCCGGTCATGGGCCGATCCCTTCGGGGCATGCGAATCCTGCGAACAAGTCGCCGACCAATGCGCGCTCGAAGCCATTGCCGGATAGCACCGCATCGGTCTTGAATTCCGCTTTGGCCCCCACCGCCTGGCTGGGAAATCGCCACGAGCACACATAGCTGCCATCGGGACGGCGCGACGGCTCGCCTGCTCGGATCAGCCGGAAGATGCCCCACGGCTGGCTGGTGAAATCCTTCGCCAGGATCTGGCTGGTGACGATCGTGATCGAGAGCTTCGCATCCATGCCAGCGCCCTCCTTCCACACGAACTGTCCGGTGGAATCCGGACGATCGTACAAGGCGAACGTCTGACTGCCGCACGTGAGGACGACGTCCGTGACCCCTTCGCGCTGCTGCAAGGTCACGGTGAATGGCGCCGCGATGCGGTCGCCGCTGGGATAGAATCCCGCCTTGATCAGATTGCCCTTGGCGAGAAATGACTCATATGCCCCCGTTACCGGCAGAAACTCGCGGCCCGCCGCCTTGATTCGACGCAGATCCTCGATGGTGCCGACGACCGACCAGAAGGAGCCCGATACCGGATTGAACATGCGAGAGAAGGTGGCGAGCGGCACCGACTCCGCCGCCGCGGCATCGATCGGGAACCTGCCGGCGAAGTCGGAATGGAATGGCTTCACCACGCGTTCATGCCAGGTGGCATTCTGCTCGGCGAGGAGCTCGTTCGACAACGCGGCGACGATCGATTGGAGCAGATTCCGGATGCCCTTCTGCGCAGCGCTGCGCCGCGCATTGCTCTCGATCGCCTGCGTCCCGGCACTGCAGGCCGAGGCGGCGCTCTCGACCGCTTCGGCGAACTGCTGCAGCTTCTTCAGGTCATCCGAACGGTGCCGTGGGTCGGTCACGGCCAGGAACTTCTCGACGTCCTTGCGCAGCACGTCCAGCGCCGCGAACACGCCGTCGATCCACTTGAGATCGCCAGAGCCGGTCAAGATGCGCAGATCAGGCCCCACGATCTGCAGATGATGCGCCTTCCACACCTCCTTCACGAACTCGCGGTACGGCGACTGGGGGCCAGTGATGGCGGCGAGCTTCGACGGTACCGCGGCGAGGTCCGGTAGTCCCGCGATGCGCGTGCCCGCCAGGAATCCCAGCCAATGTTGATCGAAATCGTCGCTGAATTGCCGAGTGAGCCGTTCGCGTATTTCACGAGACGACTTGTCGACGCGCAGCTGGCGGAAACGCTGCGCGATCTCATCGCTCTTGGTCTCGATCGCTCCGGCAAGGACGGTATCCCAGCCCTTCTGGCTGTAGATGGCCGAGAAATCTCCGCTGATGTCCAGAGTCTCGCGGAACGGGCCAAAGATGAACGCATCACGACGGATGGTGGGGAATCCCCCCTGCAGGCTGTTGATGATGTCGTCGTAGGCCTGGCGCAACCAGAGCGCATCGCCGAGCTCGAAATTCACCTTCTCGACCAGGTGACGATCGCAGGCGATCGCCCAACCGTCGGTATCACCCATGTGCTCGAGCAGGAAGCCGAGCTGCTGACGGGCGAAGCGATCCGCATCCCCAGAGGCGGGCGACCCGCTGGAATCCAGGCCGGAGAACCACCGACGATCATCGAGCAGCACGCGCTCGAGTAGCCGCGCATCCGGCGTCAAAGAACCTCCGAGCATCTGATAGGCGCGATGGACATCGTACAGTTCGTCTGCTGGGGCTGATCCAGGAGATTGCGATCCCGCCCGCGTGCGGAGGCGCTCGATGTCGCGATGCAGGCGCTCGCCGCAAGGATCGATCATCAACTGCTTCACGCCGCGATAATAGACCTCGGATACCAGGGACTTCAGCCGCGCCAAGCCTGCGTGGCGATGGCTCGCCACATCCGCGAGGACATAGCTCAAGCCATCGAGCGCGACGAGCGTGGACGCGGCATCGCCCTTCGCGCGCTGGACCTCGTGCACCTTCTGAACCGGGAATTTCCCGCCATGGACGAGGTTCACGGCGCTCACCCCCGAGATCAGCATCCAGGCGGCAGCGACGGCACCGCACGCAGGGATCCCTCCCTGCAGCATCCAGCGCGCGACAGTCGCTCGCTGGCGTCGACGTGCGGATGGACCAGCCAGTGCCGCATCTGCGACGACCACGCTCTCGAACACCTCGCGGAGGAAGAGACCCGATCGGACCACGGACGGCGGCTGCCGTCTCAGCACGTCCAAGTCGGTCACTTTCAGAAAGATGCTCGCCTGCAGGTCGCCCGTCAGGCGCGGCGCGGCGGCCAGCGGCTGCCGCGACAGCGCCGGCCTCGTCTGCTGGACGCTGCTGGTGAAATGGCAGCTGCGCAGGAGCCAGGCACCCGTGGTGCCCGACGGGCGATCGGCCATCCGATTCGCCAAGGCCTGCACCCAGGTGAGGACGGCGGAGAACTGTGCGGGGAACTGGAAGATCTTGCGCCGCTGGTCGTCGGTACTGGTCGCCGCGAGCGTCGCCAGACGTCGCGTGCGCAATGCCGCGCACAGCGTTCCCAGTCCCGCACCCAGCTGATCGCCATCGATCACTGCGCCCCATGGCGCATCGCGTTCAGCGGGCGTCCCTCCGGTGAAGAAATCCTTGAAGCCGCCGATCATATCGCACTTCGTCAGCATCAGGTGCACCGGGATGCGAGCATCCAGGTTCGCACACGCCTCATCGAGGTGGTCGCGCAACGCGTGCGCCTCAGTGCTGATGGCAGCATCGTCCTTCTTGATCAGGTCGGCGATATCCAGTGCGACGATGATTCCATGGATAGCCGTCCCCCTGCGAGCCCGCCGCACCGACGCGAGGAATTGCAGCCATTCTGTTCGCGACGCCGGATCACCGAGATAGCGACCAGAGGTATCCAGGAACGCGCCGCGCTCACCGAACCACCACTGGCAATGAGCGGTGCCCTGTCCGACCTGAGGGAGCGCATGGCTGAGGGTGGACAGGTCCACACCCGACTCCTCCAGCGCTGAGGTCTTGCCCGCGCCGCTGCGGCCGATCACCAGGAACCAGGGCATGTCGGTGAACACCGTCCGCGCGAATGGCGAATGCTTCAATGCGCTCACCGCGGTGGCGAATTCCCGACGCATCTCCTGGCACGAAGCGATGGCTGCCTCCTGCTTTGGATCTCGGGTAGCGGTCGCCCGCGCGCGCAGGATGCGGCGTACGAGGTAGACGCTCAACCATCCCATGGTGATCAGCGCCGACAGCAGTGTCAGCGCGCGCGCATCGAGTCGGACCAGCGCTCCAGCACCCCAGATGGCCAGCACCGCGGCCGCCAGAGTGCCGACGTATTTGAACTCACGCGACAGAGGATTCATGACCCGTGCGTTCCCTGCCCGAGCGACAGGTCGCGGGCGAAGCTGTCGACCTCGGCACGCACCCAGGCCTGCACGAGAAGATAGACGAGCAGCACCACGCCCGCGGTGGCCAGCGGTGCGATCCAGAGCGGAACCTCAGACCTCAAGCCAGCATGGGCCGCCTGTTCCCGGCGGGGAACCGCCACGGCGCGGGATCCACCGAGGTCGTGCAGGATGTGATCGAGCAATGCACGCCGCCGATCGGCTCCTCGCTCGCCGGTGTGCTTGCCGGTGAAGCCGAGCGCCAAACAGATGCCGTACACTTCCAGGACCTCGATGCGTCGGGATCCCATGGAGCGCAGCTCATCGACCCGGTCGAAGAACACCTCTCCCGCGGCGAATTCATCGAAATACCGCAGCTGCAGCGGATTCGCGCTCCAGCCTTCGCGGGCTGGCGATGTCGACGACATCACCCGCTCATCGATCAGCGCGCACAGGGCATACTTCGCGTCGCGCGCGTCCTCGAGCGGAAGACCAGCGCGCATCACGCGCGCCTCGAAATCCGCGAACGAAGCGTCGAACTGCGCGAACAAGGCATCGGCATCCGAACCGCCATCGAGTCCGCAGGCGAGCTTCACCACTCCGGCGCAGTGGTCGGCGAGCGTCCCCCGGTCGACCGCTTGGGAACCCGTGCGCGAATCTGCGCTCATTCCGTCACCGCCAGCAGCTCCATGCTCGCGTCCGAGAACTCGTTCGGCAGGTAGATCGCCAGGCTGCGCGCATCGCGCGCGGAGATCCACTCATCCCCTTCGCGTCCGAGTTCGAAATAGCAGCGGCCGGGCTGCACCGGGATCTCTGCAGGTGGAATCGCGAGGTAGGTCAATCGCACCCCGCGCAGGGCCTGGGCGATCAGCAGGTCGAGTCGCCCAGCCGAGGCGACCTTCGCTTTCAGGGGGACTTCGCGCAGGACCTTCTCGGCCGGGAAGCTGGAATGCACCGACAGGTACATGCGCGCTGCCTGGAGGGTGTGTTCCGGCAGCGTGGCGGCATGGACGTGGTCGCGCGACCGGACGAGCGGGATCGGCACGTATCGCGTCGGGACGATGGCGTCGACCAACGACCGCAGCGCATCCTCCAGACGCGTGAAGCATCCCAGCGGATCATCGTGGGTATATCCCGGCACGTCCTTGGCGGCACGCGAGGTCGCGAACGTGCACAGCTGTCCGGCCAATGCTGCGAGCTGGAGGAAGACCGTTTCGGGATGGACGTCGCCCATGGCGTGGGCGTGGGCGAGACCGGGGATGTGCCCATTGACGGTGTGCAGCATGACGAAGTTCGCTACTTCCGAGACGGAGAATTCCACCGTTCCTTCTGCGCGCTCACGACGACGTGCTGCCATCTCGGCGCTGCGCGCGATCAGGACCTCGAGCATACGCCGCACGCAGGCGCGCAGCGACGGCGACACCCCGATTCCCAGGCATGCCGGCGCGAAGGAATCGCCGACGATCAGCCCGCCGGAGGTCGACCGCTGGACCTCGGCGAGCTTCAGCCACGCGTGATCCGCCAGGGACTCGCCCTCGATGACCAGGCGGAGATGCTTCGCGGCGAGTGCGATCTCACGGGCCCCGCCGCCGGGATTCCCATCGCGCACGGTCGCCGTCCGTCGGCGGTACCTGGTCGGCTGCCCATCGACGTGTCCGGAGTCGCTGACGATCGCGCCGCCGATCCGTTCGATGGGCGCAGCGAGGAACACCGCGATCCGATCGCGTCCCGGAGCGAGCTCGATCGGTCGGGATTGCGGGATATCGTCACCATTTCCCAGGTCGAAGGCCATGCCATCGGGCATGATCCCTTCGGCGGAAATGAGCGAGAAGCTTCCACCCGCGAGTGCGCGCGCATCGATCGCGAGCGATGCGAAGCCATAGGCGCGAGGGCCGATCGCGCGCGCATGCTGCAGGATCGTGCGGCCATGATGGCGATCCCACTGCTGGAAATGCTGCGGCGTGAGGAACATGCCCTCGTGCCACAAGACCTTCTGAGCATGAACGTGCGTGTCGATCATGGCGCCCCGTCAGCGCTGGTTGCGCGGCTGCGGTTGTTCGGTGTCGGTGCTCTCGGTCGATCTGCCGTCTTCCGTGATGGCGACGGAATATCCGGTGAACTGCAGCACCCTGGTCGAAGCCTGGTCGATCGGGATCACCACCGTGCGTGCATCCTTGGTCTCTGACCGCCGATAGAGCGCTAGGACCCCGATGAAGGCCGTGCCGGATTGGCGCTTACCGAGCCGGACCTCGGCCGGTCTGTCTGCAGGCGTGCCGGGAAAAATGGTCGCGACCACGCGATCGCCGAGCTTGTCGGGACCGAGCGCGTCCGTTTCCGACATCCACAGCTGATCGAACGACGCGGTGCGGAAGCGCTGATCGCTACGCAATTGGTAGAATCGCACGTCCACCGGCGTCGATTCCCCATGTTCGTTGAGATTCAGAGGACTCACTCCCCGCGCCTGGACGGTGACCGTTCCGCAGCCAGAGAGGAGGAGCAGCGCAGCGACGATCGCGATGCAGAGCTGAAATTTCACCGAGACCGTCTTCATGGAGGAACGGCTTTTAATGCGGACGGATTCGGTGCAAGTTCCATTTCAAGGTTACTCGCGATTTTATTTTTTCTTATGGTCGAGCATCGGCTCGGCTCATCCCCAGCGGACTTGACTCGCTGGTCGAGATTCCGATCTTCCCACCTCGCGCTGGGCCGACATGAAACGCGTCCTCACATTTTCCAGCGCTGCAGTGGCGGATGACTGCTTCGTCGTGCTGTCGTTCTCTGGTCGCGAGGCCATGTCCGCGCTCTTCTCCTACGACATCGAGGTGATGTCGCGACGCGAAGACATCGATTTCGATGCGATGCTGCAGGAACCTTCCTGGCTGGGCGTCCAGAAGGGCGTGAATCTCACCGACGGCGTCGACGGAGTGAAGACCCTGAAGATCCATGGCGTCGTTTCCGAATTCTCCCAATTGGATCAAGGCGAAGGCTGGACGCGCTACCGCCTGACCCTGGTGCCAGCACTGTGGCGTTCATCGCTCAATGCGGGCAGCCGGATTTTCATGGGCTCGAGCGCCCCGCAGATCGTCGAACGACTGCTGAATGCCGTGGGCTTCACCCAGGAGGACTACGACCTGCGCTTGGATGCCGAGCGCTACCCAAAGCGCGAGTATATCGTCCAGTATGGGGAATCGGATCTGCATTTCATCTCGCGCCTGCTCGAGCATGAAGGCATCTTCTACTATTTTGTGCATCGCGAGGGACGTTCGCAGCTGGTCCTCGGTGATTCACCCGATGCGTGCGAACGCCTGCCCGAACCGGCCACGTTCCGTCAAAGCCAGCAGAGCGACACCCAGGCGGGACTCGCTCATTGGAATCAGCCGGAAGCGATCCACGGCATGTCCTGCCGCCAATCAGCGGTTGCGGCGGAGATCGTGCTGCAGGACTACAATTACCGCTCGCCCGATCGCGCACTCCTCGCCAAGGGACGGATCGCCGACAAGGCGGCGTTCGGCACCATCTATTCCTACGGTGACCACTACAAGGATCGCGACGAGGGCGCGTCGTATGCGCGTGTGCGCAGCGAGGAGATCGCCTGTGGCCGCCGCGTCTTCACCGGGCACGGGGATGTGCGTTCCTTCCGCACCGGCTCCAGCTTTTCGCTGCAGGACCACTACCGCGACGATTTCAATGCGGGCTACCTGCTCACGGAGGTGGATCACCGCGGGTCGCAGGTGGTCGACCGCGGCAGCGGGGTGATCCAGACGTCGAGCTACGAGAATCGCTTCGCCTGCATCCGTGACGATGTCCCCTTCCGTCCCAGGCGCACGACGCCCAAACCCCGCATTGCCGGCGCGCTCAACGCGTTGATCGACGCCGCCGGTGCAGGCGAATACGCCGAGCTGGATGACCAAGGCCGCTACAAGGTCCGGTTGCCCCTCGACCTCGACGATCGCGCGAGCGGGGATGGCTCTCGCTTTGTGCGCATGGCGCAGCCCTACGCGGGCGAGGACATGGGCATGCACTTCCCGCTGCACAAGGGCACCGAGGTCCTGCTCACGCACGTGAACGGAGACCCGGACAGGCCGGTGATCGCCGGTGCGGTATCCAATCCCGGAACCGCGAACGTGGTGCGAGACCGCAACCAGAGCCAGGGCGTCCTGCGCAGCGCCGGTCACAACGAACTGCGTTTCGACGATGCCAGCGGCGGCGAGGAGCTGTATCTGCATGCCCAGCGGGATCAGGTGGTCGTCGTCCGCAACGATGAGCGCATCTCCGTCGGACGTGACCACACGACGACGATCGCCCGCGATCGTTCGCTCGATATCGGCCGTGATGTCCGCATCGGGATCGCTGGAAAGCTCGCGGAGTCGATCGGTTCGCACGCCTCGATGTCGATCGTAGGCGACGCGCAGCGATCCGTCGGCGGCTCGGACGCGCTCTCGGTGGCGAAAGACCGCTCGGTCGACATCACCGGTTCGATCGTCGAGCGGATCGGCGCGGATGTGACCGTCGAGATCGGTGGCGACGTTTCGGAATCGATCGCAGGTGATCGCACGGAAACCATCGCAGCAACCAGGACCATCACGGCGGACAAGGTCGTGATGGAAGCCGCTGAAGAGATCATCCTGCGGGCTGGGAAGGCGAGCCTGACGCTGCGTGCGGATGGCACAATCGCGATCGATGGGGGCGATGTCCGCACCAGCGGCAGCGGCAGCATCGCGATCCGCGCGGCCAAGCAGGTGGCGATCCGCGGGGCCAAGGTCACGGGCAATTGACATGGATCTGACCCACCCGTCCGAGCTCACTGCGCTGGCGGCATGGACCATGGATCAGGGCGGGCGTACCCGGCTGCTCATCACCATGGTCGGCGCCTTCACCTGCGCCGGCGACGTCGCAGAGCCCGAACCGATCCGGACCGAGGACGCCTTCAGCGGCGAGGCGGGAGCGAGCACTGTGACCGCGGTCACCGATCTCGGCTGGAGCAAAACCGCGACCGACGTGATCCTGTATGCGGATGCCCTCGCCCCCGCCACGGGCGCGCGATCCTGCTCGGTCTCCCTCGCCATCGGACCGATCGCCAAGACCGTGCGGGTGGTGGGTGATCGGATCTGGATGAAGCGGCTGTTCCGCTGGATCGCCAGCGATCCGCAGCCGTTCGAATCCATGCCCCTGGTGTGGGAACGGGCGTTCGGTGGTACGCTGACCACGCGCGACGGCTCCCCGGTGATGGACGAGCGCAATCCGATCGGCATCGGCCTGTATCATCCCGATGCCGATCTGGCCCTGGCCGGGCTGCGCCTACCCAACATAGAGCACCCGGCGCATCTGTTCACGGCTCCACATGAACGTCCGGATCCTGCTGGATTCACGCCGATCTGCGCGCATTGGCAGCCCCGCCGCGCGTTCGCCGGAACCTACGACGATGCGTGGCAGCGCGATCGCGCTCCCTTCGTGCCTGCCGATTTCGACCCCCGGTTCCTGCAGTGCGCGCCTCGGGATCAGATCGTCTCGGGGCACTTGTCGGGCGACGAAGAGGTGCGGATCTCGGGCATCGCGCCTCTCGGTGAGTATTGCTTCCGCCTTCCCGGCGTGTCGCCCGTCGTCACCGTGAAGCCATCCGGACGGATCGCGGTGGATATCCCGTCCACCATCCAAACGGTCACTCTGCGTCCGGCCAAGGACCGTGTCGTCCTGGCGTGGCGGGCGGAGTGGCACGGGTCCGCTGGAGACATCTCCGCCATCAGGATCGCCGTTCGCCCCATCCTCGCTGGGGCCGGCACATGGTAGCCGTCCTCGGGACGGGTGCGCTCACCCCGGTCGGGCTGAGCGCGCGAGAGACCTCGGCATCGGTGCGCGCCGGCATCGTGCGCTCGCGTGAAAGCGATCGGCTCGATCCCGATGGCGCGCCTTATATCACCGCGTCGGTGCCCGACGGGCCACCCTCGACCGGATGGCAGGCGCGGTCCATTTCAGGCGATGTTTCCGCTCGTCATGCCAGGCTCCTGCGCCTCGCGGCTGCGGCGATCTGCGAGGCGGTGAGCATCGCTGGCGCGCGATGGCCTGCTTTCGTCGGCATCCCGGAGGACATCCTCGAAGACGCGACCTTCCTCGTCGAGCTGGCCAGACTCACGGAGGACCGGATCGATCCGCGTGCGAGCCACCTGGTACGCGGCGGCCGGGAAGCGGGCTGCGCGGCGATCGCCGCCGCGATCGCCGCGGGATGTCCAAACGCCGTTGCAGGTGGAGTGGACAGCCTCGTGGACCCCGAGGCGATGTCGCCCCTGGCGCTCGAAGGGCGCATCCGCAGCGACAACGCCCCATCGGGATTCGTCCCAGGAGAGGGCGCGGGCTTCCTCGCTCTCGGCGCCGACCGATCCGGAACCGGATCACGCATCGATCGCGCGCTCGCGCAGCGATCGCCCGAGCTGTCGTCCGCGATCGCGGAACTGTGCTCGCGAGACAGCGGCCCCCTGTTCAGCCACGTCTCAGCGTCGATGAATGGGGAAGCGAGATGGGCCCTGCCCTGGGCGGTCACCCGGGCGCGACACGGCGCGCGCTTCTCTTCCGACCTTTTCCTCGATCATCCCGCCGAATGCTATGGCGACATCGGCGCGGCGAGCGGTCCGGTCATGGCTGGACTCGCGACGATCGATAGCAGACGGGGCCGGACCCTGGTGTACGCATCGAGCGACGACGAATTCCACGGCCTCATCGCACTCTCGACGGGAGGTCGCTGAATGGCACGTACGGTATCGGCGGATCGCCGCACGATCGTCCATAAAGGCAGCGGCTCCGTCAGCGTCGCCTTCCCTGACGTCTGCAAGACCAGCCCGTTCATGATCCCCGTTCCCTATCCGAACGTCGGGAAGTCCTCGGACACCACGGGTGGTCCGGCGACGGTCCGCATCGACGGCAAGATGCCGATGGTCCGCGGAGCCACGTATGCGCGATCGACCGGTGATGAAGCCGGAGCTGGCGGAGGACTGCTGTCGCAGACCACGCGTGGTTCCTGCGAGTTCATCCTCTACTCATTCTCCGTCACCTTCGAAGGGCGCGGCGTGTGCCGCGTCGGAGACCCGATGTTCCACAATCGCATCAATGCGCTCGGCTGAGCGCTGCGGAGCCATCATGGACCCCCTCTTGGCGATCATGTCTCCGACGATCACAACGCATCACGTCCTGGATGCCGACGATGGTCGCATCCTCGTCGATGGTGCCGGCGGACCCGAGTGGTGCGATGTGCTCGACTCCGGTCGAGCCCTGACCTGTGGAACCGGAGACGAGGTCCTGGTCTGCACCGTCTCCGGACGCGGACGTCCAGTGGTGCTCGGTCGCATATCCCCCCCTGGTGGATCCCAGGTCAGCGCGGCGCCGGGGCAGGATTCCGTCGTCATCGAAGCGGTCGCTGATCTCACCCTGCGCTGTGGCGAGGGTTCCATCACCATCCGCAAGGACGGGAAGATCCTCATCCGGGGAACGGATCTGGTGTCGCACGCCAAGCGGCTCAACCGCATCAAGGGCGCATCGGTGGCGATCAATTGATGGCCGCGCTCACCTGCATCCCCGACATCCTCGCTGAACACGCCGAGGAGCTGCCGTTCGATCTCTCGCAACGCGCGATGATGCGACGCTCGCCTCGGCACCGATGGACGGATCTGCAGCGGCTGGATCGGCGCATCGCCGCGCGCATCGATGGACTGCGAATCGGCGGACGGATCGGCGGACGGATCGGCGGAGATGCCTCGCTCGTGCTGGCCGAACCACTGCTGCAGGCGCGTGACCGGCATGACCTCGCTGCTGGGATGCTGATCGCCCTGGCATCGGATTCTCGACAAGGCTTGGCGGCGATCGACCAGGCGGCACGTGCCGGCGACATCGGCTCCGAAGCGGCGGCCGATGCCCTGAGCCTGTGGCCAGGCGAACCGCCCGACCTCGTCGCTGCCTGGCTCACGGACGCGGATCCCCTGGTCCGCCTCGCGGCTCTCGAGGTCCGCGATCGGCGCGGGTCCAACTGCGAGCCCGACGCGCAACTGCTCTCGCTCGAGGCACCCGGGAGTCGGTGGCGCGCCCTGCGGCTCGCATCTCCGGAGCGCGCCGTCGCAGCCCTCGACGACGAGGATCCGTCGATCCGCGAGGCGGCGCTCGTCGCGTGCCTCCGTGGTCGCTGGGGTGGCCTGCTCGACCATTGCCGGGCGAGCTGCGATGGATCGCAGGCGGCCGTCACGCCCGAACTGGCCATCCTGGCGCTGCTCGCCCAACCGAGCGACGACGCCGTGCTGTCGGCGTGCTTGAGCGATGCCGCGCTCGGCTCGCAACGTTTCGGCTTGGCTGCGACCTGGGCACGGCCCCAAGTGGGCGCCCTGTTGCTGGAAGGGATCGGCGGCGGCGATCCCGAGCAGGCCATCGCAGCTGCCGAGGCGTTCTCACGCCTGATGACGGTGGATATCGAATCCGATGTCGTCCTCGCGGACAGCGTTCCTGCGAACGACGCCTTCGAGAGCGCATTCGCATCGGATCGCTTCCTGCCTGATGGCGCACGGGCGCGATCCTGCTGGAAGTCGAACGAAGCCGCGCTGTCCCGATGCGGCCGCATCATCTGCGGCGAGGGAGACCCCGGGGTCCCGGCTCCCCATTGGGATCTGATGAGCCGCGCCGAGGCGCGGCTGCGCGCAGCCTGGAACGGCGATGCGGATCCACGCGACGAGGATGCGCGGCTGTCCGTTTGATGCCCGTGCGGGCTGGCTCGCCCCTTCGTCGAACGTTGTCGCACTGGTGCGATCGCTGTCCAAGCGTGGGTCGGTACCATATCCCGATCTGGACCGGCTTCCCGGGACGGTCAGGAGGATTCACCGATGGCGCAGTCACCGTTCCCAGGTCGGATCGCAGGATGGCGGCGCATCCCGTGGATCCTCGCCTGTCTCCTGGCGTGCACGGTGGATCTCGCCGCAGCGACCGGATACGCCTGCATCCGCGTGGTGCGTTCCGACCCGGGCTTCCCCAGCGCTCCCACCATCAGCGTCCCAGCCGGCTACAGCCTGGTGACCTCGAGCGGATACGCGGTCGCGAGCGAGGCGGAATACTTCGTGTTCATCCAGGGTCCGAGCGGCACCGCCCGCGGCGTGACGGTGTCCTGGCCGGGGATCCCGATCTCAGCGGTGATCTGGAACGATACGCGGCTGTCCGTGCGATCGGTCTCGGCGGGACGAGATCGGCTGATCTGCGATGTTCCCGTCACCGCCAATTCGCTGCGCAATGCCTGGCCAACGTTCGAGGTCCATTCGTTCTTCGACGAATCGAACCTGAACCTCCGCGTCGAGCACAACAATCAATACCGGCGGGCAGGGTGGTACGCCGAACGCCCGTGGGTGTCCGGCCAGGCGCGCTCGGTGGTGAACTACCTGTTCGCTGCGCGATTGGCGATGCGCGACTGGGGTCAGCACAATCGGATCGCCGCCGCCGGGGCGGGGCGCATGGCGCTGCTGGGATTCGAATCCAACGTCCCGCTCCACATCGACCATCCGCCGCACCTGCACATCATCCTCTATCTGCCGACCTCGAACAATGCGGGCACCAAGGTGTCGCACTACTATATGGACGATCTGGGTCTGATCCGCTCCAACAAGATCCAGGTGCTGCAGCGACCTGATCTGGGAGATCAGTTCCAGGGCGTCGGCCAGCCGATGGACCACACCGATACGAGTGGACGCGTCTGGCTGACCACCACCATCCGACCGGACGGCGGACTGAGCCTGGGTCCGAACCGCTCGTCGGTGGCGTATGCGCTCGTGCCCGGAGATGCCTCCACCGGCAGCACCCGCTCGGTGCTGGTGCTGCGCGGCGGGACAACCTGGGCGCGGGTGACGACCACCGATGACACCATCACCGGCATCCTCACCACGCGGGCGGACTTCACCGATGGCCGAGTGGCCCAGACCTCCACCTCGTACTACGATCCGCTCACGGGCGCGCCCCTGTCTGCCCCCGCTCCGATGCGCGCGGCGCCGACCATCACCAGCCCCGACGGAGCCGCCGCGACGGTGGGAAACGCATTCAGGTATGCGATCACCGCCACTCGGAATCCCACCTCGTTCGCGGCCAGCGGCCTGCCGGCTGGGCTGGTTGTCGATACGCGGACCGGAATCATCTCTGGTAGGCCGAGCACCGTCGGCACCTACCGGGTGACCATCGCGGCCATCAATGCGTTGGGCCGGGGTACAGCGCCGGTGACCCTCGCGGTCACCGGGTCAGGGACGACCAGCGGATCCTTCTCGGCCAAGATCGACTTCCAGCCCGCCGGCTCGAGTCCGGCCGCTGGATACCTGGTGGACAGCGGCGCGACGTTCGCGGCGCGCAACGGCCTCTCGTATGGATGGAACGCCCCGTGCGAGAGTCGGGAGCGCAACGCTGTCACCGACCAGCGCCTGGACACCCTGGTCC
>JACCZE010000045.1 GCA_013696105.1 Planctomycetota bacterium
GGGAACTCATCGGGTCTCACCGTGGCTGGTCGACTGCCTGCGCATTGCGCGCGAAATCACCGGCCTCAGCGATGGAGCCTGGTGCGCGACCATGCTGCCGCTGGTGCGACTGTGGCGGCAGGCAGCGCGGGATGGAGCGGAGCCCACGACACAGGCGCTGACCGCCGCGCTCGCCACGTGCGCTCCCGACGCCTGGGACCTGGATGGCGACTCGTTGCAGGTCCATGCGCCGGATCTTGCGTTCGACCTCGGCGGGCTGGCGAAGGGCTTCGCGGTCGACCTGGTTGTCGCGGGCCTGCGCAGCCGCGGCATCGACGACCTGCTGGTCCAGGTGGGAGGCGAGACCGCCTGCCATGGCCGCTCATCCTCGGGCGATCCGCACCGCATCGGCATTCCCCATCCAGACGATCCGGACGGTTCCTGGAACGCGGTGCTGAGCGATCCGGGGACGGGCCTGTGCGGCAGCACCAGCGGCGATTACCGTCAAGGGGTCGTGGTGGCGGGCGAGACCCATCACCACGTCATCGATCCGCGCACAGGCCGGGCAGCCGCATCGCGGATCTCCTCGGTCACGTGCGTCTTCACCGGGTTGGGAAGGAATGCGTTCGCCGATGGACTCAGCACCGCGGCGACGGTCATCGGCGTTCAGGGGCTCTCGGTGCTGAGAGCGGCCACCGGCTGCGAGGGCTGCACGCTGCGCCGCGATCCGCAGCGCGGCATGCTCGCGACCGTGACTCCGGGCTGGGATGCACTCCTGGCCGATGACCGCACCGGCTGACCGGCGAGCGGTTGCCGCAGCTCAGGTCAGGTACCGCGCCAGGCTGTGCGCGAACGCGACATAGCCGTCGAATAGCGCCGGCTTGCTCTTATAGGCCGTGGCGCCGAGCTTGATGCATTCCTCGATGTCCCGTTCCGCCTGGGATGAGGTGAGGATGACCACGGGAACGTCCTTCCATCGACTGCCGTGGCGGATCTCGCAGAGGATGGTCGCGCCTTTGATCAAGGGCAGATTCAGGTCGAGCACGATCACCCGTGGCGGAGTCGCGAGGCTCGCCATCAGTTCGAAGGCGCGGACGGAGTCCTGCGCCACGTGGATGTTGGTCTGGAAGCCGGCCTCGATCAGCGCCAAGCGGATCAGTTCGATGTCGCTGGGATTGTCCTCGATCAGGACGATGTCGGGATAGCCGCTGGATCGCTGGGCGATCGCCTGGGGCCGTGCGCTGGTTTCGATCATGGCTGCCTCCGGCCGCGGGAACGGTTGTGGGTCAGATCCTCTTCTTCTTCACGTTCACGATTTTCCGCTGCGACGACTGAGAAGCAGACTCGTGTTTCCGGCGCTGTGGCGGGGTCGCGGAGGTCGGACCCCATAGGCGGACCATCGAAGCGAACCATGACGTCGGAGCTGACCACTGCCGCTCCGGCGTGCCGGTCACGATGTCGCACAGCGTGGTGCCGTTGCCGACACGATCTGCCAGGAGAGCGGCGGACCGGGCGAAGGCCCGCTGGTCCCCGGGGAAGGGGCTGTCGGTCTGCAGCAGCACCTGACGCGTTCGATATGTGAATGCCAAGGTCGTGCCGGGATGGTCGATGCCCTCGGCGACGATCGACACCAAGTCCACCTCCATGTCTTCGGCGATGCAGTCGATCGCATCCTCCATGGTCGCAAAGGCACGGTCATTCACCGTGATCGCGAGCGCATGGCCCGCAGAACGGAAAAGCTCCGAGATGACGCACAGGTCGCCGGTGAAGAGGGTCACTCCGGCCAGTGATTGCACTTGGGTACGTTCGGCATGAGGCATGGATACCTCCCCCCTGGCTCCGCACCGATTGCTGGGCGCAGCCCTGATCTGGAACCGTCTCGCCGTTTGTAAATCGAGGCGCTACGAGATTAAGGTTCCACTGGTAAGTGTAATAACCCGGTCCCTGGACGGTCGCATTCTGCGCCAAACCTTCGACAGGACACGCGAGGACGCCATCCGAACGCATCCAGGTCGATGCGGCTCCTGCGATCGAAGCGGACCCCTTCGTATTCGAGCAGCGCACGCTGATGATCCGCCTGCCCGGGATCGGAACGCGCGCTGATCCGCCCCTGCGCGTTCACCACGCGTTGCCAGGGGACGCGCGCATCCATCGGCAGCGCATGGAGCGCGTATCCCGCCTGACGCGCGCGTCCTGGAGATCCCGCGAGCTCCGCGACCTGCCCGTAGGTCGCGACCCGTCCACGGGGAATGGATCGGACGATGACGTAGATGCGCTGGTACACCGGGTGGGCGCGCGGGAACGAGGCCGCGACCGGCACCGCCAACGGCTCGCATGCGCTGTTCCGATGCGATGGTCCGGAGCGGCTGCGACGGGCAGGCATCATGCGACCTTACGAGCCTGCGCGAGAACGCAGCTGGGATTGGCGGATTGACCCGGTGCTCCGTTCTCCGTTCTCCGTCCTCCGTCTCCGGGGCGAGAATCTAGCGCGATGATCGGCACGAACTCGTGGCTGTCGACGGAGCACGGAGAACCGAGCACCGAGCACCATCCCTACCCCCATTTCATGGCTGACCTGTCGCCCTGCGAGCGCATGCTGCGCGCATGAGCGATCCCGCGTACGTCGCCGCCGGCACCTTCAAGAAGATCCTGCTCTGGCTGTGGTGGGGCGGCAGCACCAGGCCCGGTCCGATGTGGCTGGCGGTCGGGTGCCTCGGCGTGGGCTTCCTCGGCGGCATCTTCTTCGACATGCGCTTCCGCGAGGTCGAGGTGATCGAACGCGTGCGCACCTACATCTTCGGCGAGAAGTCGCTCGAACTGCCCAAGCCGGTGACCGCCCCCCCACCGGGGAAGGAGTGGGTGAAGGCGCTGACCACCGCCTATTGCCCGTGCGTGATCTGCTGCGAGAAGGTCCAGCAGGATTGGAAGACCGCGATCAACCGCGATGTCCGCGCCAACCCCTATGGCATCGCCAGCGCGCACCAGCTGGTGCCTCCGCGCATCTGGCTCGACATTCCCGGCTATGGACACGCCATGGTCGACGATACCGGCGGGGCGATGCGCCAGGACGCGAAGCGCGGCATCGTCCATCTCGATCTGCGCTACGAGGATCACCAGGTCGCCCGCCGCTGGGGCCGTCGCTGGATGTGGATCGCATTGCCCGAGGATTGCGGCGCGGCGAAGCTGCCACCGGAACCGACCTCGCTTCCGTCGCCCTGAGCGCCACATCGCATCCGCGGACCGCGTGTCAAGCCTGCATCGACGGCGCGCGAGCGGGGATGGGGTATCGCGTCGGATCGATCAGCGGATAACAAGTGCGTATCCCGATCATGAGCAGCCAGCCCACCGATTCCGCACGCGCCACGGCTTTGAGCTCGTCCGCAAAGGGTCCGCGACGCCTGCTGCTGCCCCTCGCCGCTCTCGGCATCGTGTATGGCGACATCGGCACCAGTCCGATCTACGCGCTGCGCGAATGCTTCGTCGGCAAGCACGCGGTCGCGCTCACCCACGACAACATCCTCGGCGTCCTCTCGCTGGTGGTGTGGGCGCTGGTCCTGGTCGTCTCGATCAATTACATCGTGTTCATCCTGCGCGCCGACAACCGCGGCGAAGGCGGCGTCCTCGCGCTCGCGGATCTCGCCCTGCGCGCGACCAAGGGTTCCCGGCTGAAGCCGTTGGTGGCGGTGCTGGGAATGGTCGGAGCGGCGCTGCTGTATGCCGATGGGATCCTGACACCCTCGATCTCGGTCCTGGGCGCGGTCGAGGGCCTCGAGCTGAGCTTCCCGGGGTGCGCGTCCTACGTCGTGCCGATCACCATCGCCATCCTCATCGGTCTGTTCTCGTTCCAGCGCCGGGGCACCGCGAGCGTCGGATCGGTCTTCGGTCCGGTGATGACCCTGTGGTTCCTCGTCCTCGCGTTGCTCGGCATCATCCACATCGTCGACGCGCCACAGGTGATGATGGCGATGGACCCCTCCAATGCCGTGCGCTTCTTCATCGCGAACGGCTGGCATGGATTCTTCATCGTCGGCACCGTGTTCCTGGTCGTCACCGGAGTCGAAGCGCTGTTCGCCGATCTGGGGCACTTCGGCCGCCGGCCGATCCGGCAGGCGTGGTTCGCCATCGTCCTGCCGGCGCTGCTCCTGAACTATTTCGGCCAGGGCGCGATGCTGCTCGAAAACCCCGTCGCCGACAACCTCTTCTACCGCCTCGCGCCGGACTGGGCGCGCCTGCCGCTGGTGATCCTGGCGAGCTGCGCGGCGGTGGTCGCGTCGCAGGCGCTGATCTCGGGTACGTTCTCGCTGACCATGCAGGCGATGCAGTCCGGCTACTGTCCGCGACTGACGGTCAAATTCACCTCTGCTGAATCCATCGGCCAGATCTATCTGCCAGTGGTCAACGCCGCGCTGATGGTCGCTTGCATCCTGGTGGTCATCGGCTTCGGCTCGTCGAGCCGACTGGCATCGGCGTACGGCATCGCCATCACCCTGACGATGGTGATCACCAGTTGCCTGTACCTCATCGTCGCCCGCCAGGTCTGGCGTTGGCATTGGCTCGCGTGCGTCGGCGTGGGTGCGATGCTGCTGATCGCGGATGCGTCGTTCCTGGGCGCGAACGTCATCAAGATCGCGGACGGCGGCTGGGTACCGTTGCTGGTCACCGGCATGCTCGTGTTCCTGATGTCGACCTGGAACCAGGGTCGCCAGGTCCTCGCGGCCAGCATGGCGCAAGCGACGATGCCGCTCGACGCCTTCATCGCCGATGTGCGCTCGAAGAAGCCCCTGCGCGTGCGCGGCACCGCCATCTTCATGTCCAGCAATCCCTCATCGACGCCGGGCGCGCTGCTGCACAACCTCAAGCACAACCAGGTGCTGCACCAGCACGTGGTGATCCTGACCGTGCAGAACGAGCGCATCCCCAACGTGCCGGAGCACGAACGCATGCGCATCGAGGAATTCGGCGATGGATTCCACCGGGTCATCGCGCGCTTCGGATTCCACGACAAGCCCGACATCCCCGCGCTGCTGCGTGGAGCGCCGTCGCTCGGCCTCGAGCCGATGACCACCAGCTATTTCCTCGGTCGCGAGACCATCGTCCCGGCCATCCAATCGCGCATGCCTCCGTGGCGCCGCGGCTGGTTCACCTGGATGTCGCGCAACTCGCTCAGCGCGGTGGCCTTCTTCAACCTGCCGCCCAACCGCGTGGTCGAACTCGGGCGGCAGGTCGAGATCTGACGCGGCCGGCGGAGCCCCGCAAAAGGGCGAGCCCCCACCAGGCGATGCCTGGCGGGGGCTCGGATCCCACGGGGGACCATCTGGGTATCCGACTCGCGATAGACACCTCGGGGTAGGCCGTGAGGCCGGCGGCGGTGGAGACACCGGAGCGCCGAAACGGTGAATGAGGCCGGGCGGGTCGGAATCCAGACGCGCCGAGTATATGCGTCGCACCTTCTTTCCGCCTTACGACACCGCGCAGCCTTCCACGTCGCCGAGTGTCGCCACACCCTGACTCGCTCGGGCGCCAAGCGGCGGTGGCGGCATAGAATCGGCGAAGCACGATGCCGCCACGATGTCGGAGGCTTCCGACGACATCGTGCCGCGACAAAGCCCGGGGGTAGGCCCGAT
>JACCZE010000052.1 GCA_013696105.1 Planctomycetota bacterium
CCCCCCCGGGACCCCCACAGGCATCGTGCTAGGCACCGCGGTTCGCGCACGCAGCGCGGGCGAACTGCGGCAGATAGGCGGCTTGCGCCGCGAGCAGTTCATCGGCCAGCCGTTCCGCGTTCGCCAGGGAATCGACCGATCCGTCGAGCAGCAGCGCCTGCACGAACTTGGCGCGGCTGCCCTCGAGCGCGGCATCGACCGTCGTCTCGGTCCATGCGAGCCGGGTGGCGATGGTGCCCGCGATGGCGCTGGTCAGGGGTTTCTGTGGGATCGGGCGCAGCCTGCCCCCGTCCACCACGCAGGGCGATTCGATGATCGCCCCGGCCGGCAGCCCGGGCACCTGTCCGTCGTTGGGAAGATTGGCTGAATAGACCGACGCCCGGCCGGAGCGCAGGTCGGCGATGATCTCGGTGACCTGCTCATGCTCGCCTTCGAGCGCCGTGAGATAATCCGACCCCAAAGGCGCGCGATCGTGCGCATGCGATCGCATCTCGGCATAGATGCGATCGCCGCAGGCGATGGTGTCCTCGAAACTGTATGCGTCGATGCCCAGCTGCTTGCCGTAATACCGTCCCCGCGGAAAGAGGTGGGGGAAGAATTCGGTGACGTGGCGATCCATCGCCGAGGGGAATGCGCCGAGCAGATCGCAGAGGCTCCAGCTGAATGGATTGTCGCTTCCGTCCGCGGTCTCCGCCCCGCCGCCCTCGGCGAACGAGGCGCCGACAGCAGGCGAGGCCGCGGCGAGCGCGCGCGCACGCGCGACCTCGCGCATGCGCGGCATGGCGTCTTCGCCGCTGATCGCCGCCTCTACGAACCAGGTCAGGTGATTGACGCCCACCGCGGAGTAGGTGAACGATGCGGGATCCGCACCCAGTGTGCGCGCGAGGTGCTTCGCGACATGGTTCACGCCATGGCACAGCCCGACGATGTCCGCGCCCGTGGCCTTGCGCACCGCGCGGCAGATCGGACCCATGGGGTTGCCGTAATTGAAGAACAGGGCCGTGGGGGCGAGGGCCAGGACATCGCGTGCGATGGCGACCATGGCGGGAATCATGCGCAGCGCTCGCGAGGTGCCGCCGGGCATGACGCTGTCCCCGACCGGCTGGTAGATGCCGTAGGTCCGGGGGATCAGCACGTCCTGCTCCCAGGCCCGGCGCCCGCCGACGCCGATGGTGCAGATCACCGCCGTCGCACCGGGAAGCGCTTCACGGCGATCCGTGGTCGCGGTCACGCGCATCGACGCGCCCGTCAGTGCGACCATCTTGTCGGTCAGTCTGCGCGCCACATCGAGCGCATCGGGGTCGATGTCGACCAGCGCGAGTTCGACATCCCAACGCCGCTTGATCAGGTCGACAACCAGGCCGCGCGTGAACATCGCGCTGCCGGCACCGATGAGGACGATCTTTTCGCGCATGTCAGGCCTCCGGCGCCGAGCGTACGTCTGCGGCACCCGCCGGTAAACCCGGGCTTCTGGTACCGACTCGATTGTGCCGTGGTATATTTGCATCTAGGATGCCCGCATGGCAGAGGTCTGGGATTCCGACACCGTCGCGGTGCGCAACCTCGGCGTGACCGAGCGGCACCCGCTGCTCGTCACCTGCAACCGCTCGGAGGAGCGCCATCCGTTCTACTCAGACACGCATTACGAGCTCGAGCTCGGCGTGGTGTGCGAAGGCAAGACCCAACGCCAGATCGGCGGATCGGATCGCACCCTCGGCCCGGGTGATGTCTGGCTGTGCGGAATGTGGGAGCCGCACCGTTACCGCGTGGTCGAGGCTCCGAACGAATCGATCCTCATGGTCATCCGTCCGCAGATGCTGGTCGATCTGCGCTTCGACGAGGACCCCGATCACCGCTGGCTGCTGCCGTTCACCGTGCCGTCCGAACAGCGGCCGCGCCCGTCGCCCGAGCTGCGGCGCGACATCCTCGCCTGGGCGAAGCGCATGCGCCGCACCATCGGCGACCCCCACCCGCGGTGCGCGTTGACCCAGCGCGTCCTGCTGATGGAACTCCTGCTCATGCTCGATCGCGAGTGGAGCTACGCCCCGGCCGATCGGGTCCCGGCCCATGTCGCCGGCGTCGATCAGGCGGTGCAGCTGGTCTTCGAGCACCGCCGGGGGATCACCGCCCAGGATGCGGCGCGTCGCTGCGGCTTCAGCCGCAACCACTTCAACCGCCTGTTCACCGAGCTGATGGGCATGAGCTTCGCGAAATTCTCGCTGCGCTATCGGCTCAGCGGCGTGGCCTCGCAGCTGGTGCGCACCCCGGATCCGCTCAAGGCGATCGCTCCGGTCTGGGGCTTCACCGACGCCAGCCACCTGCTGCGTTGCTTCAAGAAGCAGTACGGCTGCACCCCGCTCTCATACCGGCGCGCGCGCGGCCAGGTGCCGGTCTGAGATCGTAGCGATCGGCCCGGAGAGGGAGACGCACCGCCTGGGCGGTTACTCTCCGTGCTTGCAGCCACGGCCAGCGGCCATCGCGGGGGCCGACAGCTGGCGCGCGTACCACGACAGGAAGTGCTCGATGTCCGGGGCTTCCATGGTCGAGTACGGTCCGGGCTCGTAGCGTTCCGATTCGACCCCGGCGTGGTTGTTCTGCACCAGGGTGAGATCCTGCTCGGCGGTCGCCTTCCATACCGCGGTCACGCGCTCGACGTCGTAATCGACGCCGGCGACCGCGTCCTGGTGCACGTGCCAATTGATCTCGATCTCGGATTCGCAGGCCGAGATCGGCAGCACGCGCGTGGTCGAGATGTAGTCGCAGCCGCCCTCGAGGAAGAAGTTGGGGTACATCACGAAGCCGACGAGCCAGTTCTCGCGCTCGGTCTGTGACCCCATCAGCGGAGCCGTCGGCTTGCCATCGAGGCTCCAGCTCTGGTAGCCCGGCTTGAGCGGTCCGCGGCCGCAATGGTGGAAGGTGTCCGCGCTGAACGCGGTGCCGTCGACGTCCAGGCCCTGCGCCTTCCAGCGTTCGCGCCCCTGCTCGGCGGCAGCCACGCGCTCGTCATGCTCCTGCTGATTCTTCGCCTTCTTGCCCCAGCTCACCGCTGACAGGTATTCGGGATGCGATCCCTCGCAGTGGTAGCACTCGCGGAAATTCTCGACCACCAGCTTCCAGTTGGCCTTGACGCGTGCGGTGTGGGTATGGCAGATGGTCGCCCGGTCGGCCATGCCGTTGGGTGCGAGGAAGCGCTCGAGATCGCGCGCCACCGGAGCGAACGAGGGGGCATCATCGCTGAGCGCGACGAAGATCAGCCCGGCGGCGACCTCGACGCGCGCGCGGTGCATGCCGAACTTGGAACGGTCGAAGCCCTCGGGCATGAAGCGTGCCCCGGTGAGGGTGCCGTCGGCCTGATAGCTCCACTGGTGATAGGGGCAGACCAGCGCTTTCGCGGTGCCGGACGGTTCAAGGCAGATGCGCGATCCGCGGTGACGGCAGACATTGTAGAGCGCGTTCACCGCGCCGTCCTTGCCGCGGATGATGATCAACGACTCGCCGGCGACATCGGCGAGGAAGTACTGTCCCGGCAGGCGGACGCGGCTGACGTGCCCGACGTACAGCCAGTTGCGCTTCCACACCCGATCGATGTCCGCGGCGTAGATGCCGGGATCGGTATAGAACGCCCGTTCCAGCGACCACTCGGGGCGTCGGCGGGCGAGCAGGGTCTGGGGATCGATGGCCGATGTGGTGGTCATACTGCCTCGGCCGCAGATCATGCGCGCACGGAGCGTGAATTGGAGCGCGATTCCTTGCACCGCCCGCGCGGTGGCATGGTAGGTTTGCACTTTGCTTTTTGCTCAGGGGCTGTCGCCCCTACGGCCCGTGAGCGGGCCTACCCCCGGGCTTTGTCGCGGCTTTTTGCTCAGGGGCTGTCGCCCCTACGGCCCTGGCGGGCCTACCCCCGGGCTTTGTCGCGGCTCGATGTCGGTCGGGAGCCTCCGACATCGTGGCGGCATCGGCTGCGCCGATTATATGCCGCCAGCGCCGACTCGGCGCCCGCTGTTTGTGCAGGGGCTGTCGCCCCTACGGCCCGTGAGCGGGCCTACCCCCGGGCTTTGTCGCGGCTCGATCAGGACTGCGGGGCAGTCCTGATCGTGGCGGCATCGCCTGCGGCGATTGTATGCCGCCAGCGCCGACTCGGCGCCCGGGGAGAGGAGGAGCTATCCGCTATCGGCTATCCCGCTCAGGCCTTCCAGAATTCTTCGACCAGGTAGGTGCCGACGCCCAGGGCGTGCGCCGGTTCCTTGAGGTCCTCGATCATGCCGGGGTTGCCGCAGGTCATGAAGGCGGTGTCGTCGGGGCGCACGGATTCCTTGAGCGCCTGCTGGTCGACGCCCTCGGGGAGGGCGACCACGCGGCCTTCGGGGATCGGCTGGTCGAAGACCAGGCGCACGACCTCGTTGACGCGGCCCTTGGCGATCGTCGGGTTCCAGCCGCGCGCAGCGTCCGGGCGCGACGAGGTGCAGATGAAGGTGAAGTCGAAACCGTCAGCGCGCGCCTTGGCGTAGGTCTCGAGCTCTTCGCGGTAGCCGAACTCGTCGGCGTAGGCGGCGCCGTAGAACAGGATGATGCGGTACGGGCTGGGGACGCCGCTCTGATGCAGCTTCCACAGCGTGCGCACATGGCCCACGAAGGGAGCGAGCCCAGTGCCGGTGGCGACCATGACCACGGTGCGCTTGGCTGCGGCCTTGAGGGTGAACTTCCCCTTGGGCGAGAGGTAGTGGAACTTCGATCCCAATTCCTGGGCGAAGATCGTTGGCGTGAGCTTGCCGTTATCGACCAGGGCGATGTAGAATTCGAGGATGCCCTCGTCGAGGGGGCTGCCGGCGATCGAATAGGCCCGCGGTACGAAGCCGTGCTGCGGGGTGTCGAGTCCGAGGGTGGTGTACTGCCCGGCCTGGTACCACCAGCGCGACGCGCTGTCGGGCTTGAGCTTGAACACTCCGAGCCGGCCCCCGGCGAAGACCGTCTTTTCGATCAGCGTGGCGGTCTGCATCTTCTTCTTGAGCACGTCGGACATGGCGGCGCATCGTTCCTGTCCCTCTCTGCCATGCAACGCGTGTGCACGCATGGGCCTGGTGCGTGGTACGCATGGCGAGGAATCTCACTCCCGGCAGCATCGCGGAACGCATCCGCAGTGGAAATGAGCACAAAACCACCACGTCAGCACAGAAACACACCGCTCCGCTGAGCGGATCGAGCTACCGTCGTCACGAGCATTCCCCCGAAGCGTTCCAGTGATACGTCGGTACCTCGCCACCTCAGCAGAACGGTTCACCATGTCCCAACGCTTCGCTCTCTGCCTCATCCTCCTCGGCCTGGCAGGCTTCGCCGGCGCCGCCGACGAACCATCGGCGAGCGTGCAGGACTTCGAAGGCACCTACCTGCCGGGCAAATACCCGGGCGACGCTCCGGGCGAGGTGACCCTCAGCACGGCGTGGAAATCGGACGGCAAGCAGTCGCTGCGCATCGACCCGGGACTGAATTCGGTCGTGGAGCAGTTCAAGCCCGTCGACTGGAGCGCCCACAACACCCTGCGCCTGCACCTGAAGTACGAGGGCAAGGAGCCGGCGCAGATGGGGTTCGAGATCGTCGACGCCATCGGCCGCGAGAACTACTGGAACCGGCACCTCAACAGCTTCGCCTTGAAGCCCGGTGAGCAGGTCATCGACATCGACTACGCCGGCGGCATCTACCGTGGCGAGCCGACCTCGAAGTTCCGCGGTCCCGCGAAGATGCCGGTGGATGTCACCAAGATCCAACGCATCGGCTTCACCAACAATGGCACAGCAGCGCTGCACATCGACCGCATGGAGGTGGTGAAGGTCAAGCGCCTCGAGACCCCCGGCGGCTTCGCCTTCGATTTCGGCGGCCCGAAGTCCACGGTGATGAGCAATTTCATCGGCATCGTGCCCACGACCCGTTACGCCGAGGACCGCGGCTACGGACTCAACGGCGACGGCTGGACGCTGAACACCGAGATGACCTGGCCGACCAACCTGCTCGGCGATGGCCTGGCATTCCCCGATGGCGGCTTCCGCGTCGATCTGCCTGGGGGCGACTACGTCGGGATGATCGCCTTCGAGAAGGGCGGCTACTGGGGTCCCAACGAAGGCTGCGCGTATGATCACGCCGCGGTCAAGATCAACGGCGCCGTCGTCACGCAGCACGATTTCAGCCAGTCGGCGATCCACTTCATGTTCCAGGACGTCGAACTCACGAACATCGACCAATACGCCGACAAGATCGTCTGGCCGGCCAACAGCGTCTCGCGTTTCACCTTCAAGGCGGCCAAGGGCGCCAACGTCGTGACCACCGAGGTCCGCAACTCGACCCTGCAGAAGCTGCGCGTCGCCGGCCTGATCGTCGCCCCGGCGACCGCCGAGGGCAAAGCGTTCATCGATGCGCACGAGCAGCTGCAACGCAAGGCGATCAACGAGACCTTCGGACCGGTCGACAAGGGTCGACGCGACGGTCGGACGGCGCCGGCGAAGCCGCTGGTGGTCGAGACGCTCGCCCCTGGAATCGAGATCTTCCCGCGCGATTGGCCGACCACCGCAGGATCCCTGCCGGGCGACTTGCATGCGGTCGGTGGCCAGACGGTGTGCGTGCATCTGGGCGTGTACGCCCAGAAGGCCGGCACGGTGACGGTCGCCGCGGCCCCGCTGAAAGCCGGCGCCACCGCGGTCGGCGAGGCCAAGGCGTCGTACGGGCGCTACCTGCCTGACCGTCATCAGACCGGCAGCACCTGGCTGGCGATCAACCACTACCGGCCCGAGCCGACCTTCACCGTCGGACCCGATCTGAGCCGTTCGCTGATCGTGGAATTCATCATCCCCGCCGATGCCAAGGGCGGCAAGGCGACCTCGTCGATCACGCTCTCGGGCGTCGGGGCGCCGATCACCATCCCGGTGTCGGTGCAGATCGTGCCGGTGAAGCTCGAGCCGCTGCCGATCCCCGTCGGGCTGTTCTGCAACTCGATGCTCATCCCGCCCGAGGCGATGGACGACGCCACCTGGTGGCGCCTGCAGGAATCGACCCTGCGCGAGCAGGGCGCCGCCGGCCTCACCGCGCTGACCGGCGGCTCCGGTCTCGAGTACACCCTCGCCAACGGCAAGCTCTCGGGTGATCGTGCCGTCCGCTTCATCAAGCTCGCCCAGACCTTCGGCCCGATCCTGGGCGTGACCAACTACGGTGGATTCCACCCCGGTCCGGCCGGCGACGACGCGGCCAACCAGGCATTCGCCGCTGCGCTGAAGGCGCTCGAGGACTCCGAGAAGCTGCCGCCGCATTACGTCAACAGCTACGACGAGCCCGCCACCGACGAAGCCATCGCCGGCGTGTCGGGGCCGCTGAAGTCAGCGTTCGGGGCCGGCCTGCGCACCACCGGCTGGACCAGCGCGCACTGGGACAGCGCTGGCTGGGTCGAGATGATCAAGGCGACGTATGCGCCCGCGGCCAACGGTCACGAGCGCGACTGGTTCGAGCGCGTGAAGGCGTTCGGTCGCCATCCCTGGATCTACAACAATGGCAGCACGCGCTACGACACCGGACTGCACCTGTGGCGCCAGATCAAGCTCGGCTGCGAGGGCCGTCTCGACTGGATCGGCTTCAACACCCAGGGCTTCGCCTTCCATAACCTGGACGGCCGCGAGCCGGCGATGTCCCACTTCGCGATGCACAGCACCTTCGGCATGCTCTCGACCCCGGGGTGGCTGTCGCGGCGCGAGGGCCTGCTCGACTGCCGCCTGCGGCTGTCCCTGGAGAAGGTCGCCAAGGCCGACGATCCGGTGCTGGCCCTGTGGACCCTCGACGGCTACCAGAAGGATTCGGCGCATTGGACCGACGCGGCGCTGCAGGAGGCCCGGGTCAAGACGCTCAAGCGCCTCGACGAGCTCACCAAGGGGAAGTGATCTCGGGAAACGACGGCAAAGGGGGGAGGAAGCCCTCCCCCCGGACCGGCGCCCGCAGTCGGGCGGTACCACCTTGCCCGCTTCGCGGCGGCGGCATCCTCGCGCACATGCCCACCGATCGCTACGAGAGTCCGCTCGCCAGCCGCTACGCCTCCAAGGAGATGTCGGCGCTGCTGTCCGACGACCGCAAGTTCCAGACCTGGCGGAAGCTGTGGATCGAGCTGGCGCGCGCCGAGCAGGGCCTGGGACTGCAGATCACCGCCGAGCAGATCCGCGACATGGAAGCGCATGTCACCGACATCGATTACGAGATGGCCAAGCGCGAAGAGAAGAAGCGCCGGCACGACGTGATGGCCCACGTCCACACCTTCGGCCACGCGGCGCCCTCGGCCGCGGCGATCATCCATCTCGGCGCCACCAGCTGCTACGTCACCGACAACACCGACCTGATCGTCATGCGCGAAGGCCTGGGCATGCTCGCCGACAAGCTCGCGCGCGTGATCGACCGCCTCGCCGGATTCGCCAAGACCCATCGCGCCCTGCCGACCCTGGGCTTCACCCATTTCCAGGCCGCGCAGCTGACCACGGTCGGCAAGCGCGCCTGCCTGTGGCTGCAGGATCTGCTCATCGATCTGCGCTCGCTCGAACGCGCGCGCGCCGACCTGCGCTTCCGCGGCGTCAAGGGCACCACCGGCACGCAGGCGAGCTTCCTGTCGCTCTTCGGCGGCGACCACGCCAAGGTCGAGGAGCTCGATCGCCGGGTCACCGCCGCCTTCGATTTCCCCTCGGCGTTCATCGTCACCGGCCAGACCTACACCCGCAAGGTCGACGCCGACATCGTCGCCGCGCTGGCGTCGCTGGGCGCGAGCGTGCACAAGATGGGCACCGATCTGCGGTTGCTCGCGCACCTCAAGGAGGTCGAGGAGCCGTTCGAGGCCGATCAGATCGGCTCGAGCGCCATGGCCTACAAGCGCAACCCGATGCGCGCCGAGCGCTCCTGCGCGCTGGGCCGCCACCTGATGGCGCTGGTCTCGGACGCCTACCACACCCACGCGGTGCAATGGATGGAGCGCACCCTCGACGACAGCGCCGCACGACGCGTGTTCATCCCCGAAGCGTTCCTCGCCGCCGATGCGGCGCTGGGCATCCTGCAGAACATCTGCGAGGGCCTGGTGGTCTATCCGCAGGTGATCGCCCGCCGCATCCGCGACGAGCTGCCGTTCATGGCCACCGAGAACATCATCATGGCGATGGTGGCCGCCGGCGGCAGCCGCCAGGACTGCCATGAACGCGTGCGCGTGCTCAGCCACCAGGCCGGCGCACGGGTGAAGCAGGAGGGCCTGGACAACGACCTCATCGCGCGTGTGCGCGCCGACGCGTACTTCGCGCCGATCCACAGTAGTCTCGACGCGATCATGGACCCCACGACGTTCATCGGTCGGGCTCCGCAGCAGGTGGACCGCTTCCTTGCCGAGGAGGTGCGGCCCGCGCTCGCGCCCTATGCCGCACGCCTCGGCGGTACCAGCCTGCTCGAGGTCTGAACCGGTGGTCGCCCGCTCATCCGTCCTGCGAGTGACCTTGGCGCCTCGATGCGTGATACCGCTCGTGGTGATCGGCCTCGGTATCTGCGCGCTGGCCGGGTGCGGCGGGGCGCGGCTGCAGGTCAACGACGCTTCAACCGGCTACGTCATCAGCGGCGCGATCATCGAGGCCGACCTGCGCGATGGCCGGATGGTCAGGCTCGCAACCACCGGCAGCGATGGGTCCGCACGCATCGCTCCGCCGCCGGGAGCTGACCGCCTCGCCATCCGCGCCGCCGGCTATCGTCCGACGACTGCCCGCCCAGGCGTCACGTCGGTCGCGCTGCAGCCGGCGTGGCTGGGCGCATTCATGGACGGGGGCGCGACACCGCGTCCCGACAGCGACCACGCGCATGCTCCACGTCGACCCTGCAACTGCCGTACCGCTCGTTGAGCGCATCGAGCCCGAGGGAGTCGTGGCCGCACGGCCGTGGCTCCCCTGGCTCGCGCTCGGCCTGGTCT